>JAGCNJ010000041.1 GCA_017646005.1 Clostridia bacterium
GGGGCTACGACCATTTCCCGCTTTCGGCTGCATACGTACGCTCACTGAAAAACACCGAATTTCTCGGTATGACGGGCAAATTCCATCAGGGCTGGGGTGAATTCGGCGGATACAAGCATCCGAATGCGCTCAAATACGAAGCCGCCCTTGCTCTTTCGATGGGAGCAAAATTCAACGTAGGCGATCAGCTACATCCGCTCGGCAAATTTGAGCTTGCGACATACAGGCTTATAGGAGAGGCGTTTGCCGAGGTCGAAAAGCGCGAAGCATGGTGCGAAAACGCAAGGCATATCACCGACATTGCAGTATATTCGACCTTTTGCTATGACAGCAAAGACTGGAACGCCGAGGAAATCGGTTGCAACCGTATGCTTCTTGAGGGTAAGTATCTTTACAACTTCATCGATCACGACACCGATTTTAACCCTTACAAGCTTGTCATATTCCCCGATACTGTAACGTTTGACGATACGCTGAAGGCAAAGACACTCAGGTATCTTGAAAACGGAGGAAAAATACTATTATCATACAACAGCGGAAGAATGGACGGCGGAGATTTCTTCACCGATTTCGGCGCGCACTACGAAGGAGAAAACGAGCTTAACGCTACGTATCTCGTTCCGACCTACGAGCTTAAGCCCAACGGAATTGCTCCATATCTCATGTATAAGCGAGGAAACAATATCAGTGTCGATGATGACGTAAATCTTTTCGCATATATGGAAAACTCGTATTTTAATCGCTCTCTCAGACGCTTCTGCTCACACGGAAACACTCCGAACACTCCCGGCGACGATCATCCCGGCGCATTTATAAAAGGAAACACAGGTTACATCTGCTGGCCAGTTTTCAGTGATTACGCAAACAACGGTGCTTACCATACAAAGCAGATAGTGCACGATATGACAGACGCGCTTTTAGGCGACTCAAAGAGCCTTGAAACAAGTCTTCCCTCAAACGGTATTGCTACGCTCACAAAGCAAGAGGATGAAAACAGATACGTATGTCATCTGCTATACACGGTAACAAAGCCACGCGGAAGAACTGTTGGTGTCGTTGAGGATGAAAGAGCTATCGAGATCATCGAGGATGAGGTGCCCTTATACGATACAAGAGTCAGCCTCAGAATAGACGAAAAGCCCGTTCGCGTATATCTTGCACCCGAATGCAAGGATATCGATTTCACTTACGAAAACGGCATTGTTTCGTTCGCCGTAGACAAGTTCACAACTCACGTTATGGCGGTAATAGATATATGATGCTCTGTCGGTGGTCTGTATTTTGGAATTCGTATCGCTCCCCCTTTTACAGCATTCCAAAGCAAAGATAATTCGAAAAAGTTTCGTAAGTTTTTGTATTGACATTCGTACATGCCATATGTACAATATACTTGTAAGCCTTGTTTCGGTAAGGACGGAAACGTGTACATTGAAATCTGGCATTATATAAAGATACATAACGGAGGAGAAACTTATGAAAAAGCTTCTTTCACTCATTCTCTGCTCATTACTCTTGATCGGCGCTGTGCCGTTCTGTCAGATCAGCGCGGACGATACTGGCAAAGCCGACGTCCGCGAATTTGACAAAGCAACGCTTGACAAATATATGGGTGAAGCACTTGCCCTTAAGGAAGAAATAATAAACAGCCCCACAACAGTCAAGTGGACGGGCACGGCATACTATATTTCCTCAACAGGAAATGACTCTGCCGACGGCCTTACTCCCGAAACTGCTTGGAAAAGCCTTTCCAAGGTTTCGGATGCTGATTTCTTAAAGCCCGGTGATGCGGTCTTATTCAAGCGCGGTGATATCTTCCGTACCGCTTCTTCCTTAAAAACAAAAGCAGGCGTTACATATTCCGCTTACGGAAGCGGTGCAAAGCCTAAGCTCGTAGGCTCGATAGACGCATCCGCAAAATCCCTTTGGGAAAAAACCGAATTCACAGACGTTTATAAATACGTAAAACAGCTTACCTTCAAGGACCACGACATAGGTAATATAGCATTCGATATGGGTCGCGCTTGGGGCATCAAGATGCAGGACTATATTGATAACGGCACGGTTTCAAACGGTCTTACGACCTTCAAATCGGGCGGTCAGCATTTTGAGAATGCGGGAGATCTTGAAAACGATCTTGAATTCTGGCTTGACCGTGAAACTTCCTATCTCTACTTAAAGAGTGTTGGCGGTCATCCCGCTGAACGCTTTGCTTCAATCGAAATGGCAGACTCCAAGAGCGGTATTAACGGCGTCGGAAACGACGTTACCATCGACAATCTCGCTATTTCCGGCTTTGGCGGTCACGGCATCGCATACAACGGCATCGGTTCCGAAACCACTACCGGTCTTACAGTACAGTATTGCAGCTTTGATTTCATCGGCGGTATTGTACAGGACAGAAGCAATCTTGCCAATACAGGCAGACTCGGAAATGCGGTTCAGATATACGGTGCCGGAAAGGACTTCACAATCCACCATTGCTACGCACAGAACATATACGACTGCTGTTGGACTATTCAGTATCAGAGTGATTCCAAGGGCGTTGACGTATACTTTGATGACATTGAGATGTATAAAAACGTCGCCTGCTATTCCAATACCGGTCTTGAAATCTGGCATGTCAACCACGCATCGTATAAAAACGAGGCAACCTACGGCATAAGGAATATGCATCTTTATGACAACTATACCTACTACAACGGCTACGGCTGGAGTTGGCAAAGAACAAACAAGAATTCCAACATATTCTACGGCGACCCCAATCTTAGCCCGACCAACGTATACGAAAACAACTCGGTAGACAACAATATCGGTATGTTTGCAAGGGCATGGGTGAATTTCCTCCGCTATCCCGGCACTCCCTTCTACAACTTCAATAACAACGTATATTTCCAGCACGAAAACCTTTCTATCGGCGGTGTTCCCGAAAATGCCGATACTGCACAGGGTGATCCCTTTACCGCCAAGCCGTTTGACAAAGCAACGCTTGATTCTCTTACGGCAAAGGGCTTTGAGCCGGGTACGGTGTACTACCCTGTTCCCGCAGATTTTGAAATTCCCGAATACGAGCCCGAAGATATCGTACCCTTTGATGACGTTAAGAACCACTGGGGTTACACAAATATAGAAGCTGCTGTTATGCGCGGATATATGTCCGGTATAAGCGAGCACGAATTTGCTCCCAACGCTTCAATGACACGCGCAATGCTTGCGACCGTGCTTATGCGTATTTACTACGAGGGCGGCGAGATCAAGGATGCAGGCTACACCGACGTTGCTAAAAACGCGTGGTATGCAAATGCCGTTAACTGGGCGTATACAGCAGGACTCGTTGATCCCGCACTTGATAAGTTCAGACCCGATGCGGCGGCAACGCGTGAGGAAATGGCAGATATGCTCTACCGCATGGCTTTAAGTCAGAATAAAACAAAAAACTACGAGGACGCAAAGCTCGAATTCAAGGATGCCGCAAGCGTTACCCCCGAATATACAGCAGGTATATCCTTTGCGACATACAACGGCATCATTACAGGCTACACCGACGGCAGCGTGAAACCGAAAAATACGGCAACTCGCGCCGAAGTAACTACGATGATCCGCAGATACGTTGACAGGTTCGCAGGTATCGATACCGGCTATGATGCTTTCGGCACAGCAAGTGAGCCTGTAATATTTGATGCGGCGGCGATCTCTGCGATGAGTGTTCCAACCTATTGCGACAAGCTTTCGCACACCGAAAACGGTACGAGCATGTTAAAGCTTGCCCCTGCAAGCATTATTTACAGCGCACCTACACTTACGCTTTTCGAAAAATTTGCGAAGATAGATTTTTCGGATTACCCGTACGGAAAAATAAGATACAAAACCACAAATTCCGGCAGCTCCATACTCGTTACCTACAACAAGGGTGAAAACGGCAACAACGCATACTATCCGACATTAAGCGGTGCATGGAATTCAACGGTATTCAGCGTTTACGATTCGCTCGACAATAAGATAATTCTTGAAAACGAGGATGCGCAGGGACAGCTTAGAATATCCCCCTGGGGAACAACCTCCGGGCTTCCCACGTATAACGTGGATTACGCTCTTATCGAATATATCGCGTTCTTCCCCACCAAGGCTGATGCGGAGGCTTACGAAAGTGAGCTTGAAAAAAACTCTATCAACGTAACCTTTGTTTCGAACGGTAAGACCTTTGCTCAATCGACCGCGCTTATCGGAAGCACCCTTACTTATCCCAACGATTCTCCCTCTCATATAGAATATAACTTCGAGGGCTGGGATATAGCTGAGGGTACGGTTCTGACCGGTGACACAACTGTAACGGCAATACTCTCGCCAAAGGCAGGTGCCCCCAAGGTATTCTTTGACCTTTCCAATACGGTACCTAAATACAGTAATATGTACGTTGAACGGAAAAATGAGAACGGCATTGGATTCTACCGATTCATCCCGTCAGTCAAGCTTTCCGGCGACGATACACGTGCAATCGTAGTGCTGAACTCAGCCGGTTACGATGCAGCCCAAGCACCGTTTGTCAAGATCGGTTATCGCGCAAGCAACATCTCATCGTCAATCGACTTCAACATCAACCCGAGAGCTAACTACAGACTCTGGGGACCTCGCGTATCATATCCTGCAAAGGGCGAGTGGGTTGAGCAGGTGCTTGATTTTTCAAGCCTTAACTGGACAGGCGGTTTGGGAGTTGACGAAGGACTGAGCGCAAAGGAATACTTTACAAAATACATAAACGAGCAGTTATATGCGATAATGTTCAAGCCCTATGACAGAAACGGAGTGACTATCAACGACACTGACTACTTCGACGTGGCTTATATCGCATTCTTCGAATCAAAGGCTGATGCCGATGCATTCAGCTTAGGTCTCGGTAAATAATAACATTAAAAAAGACTTCGCGGATAAAAACTGCGGAGTCTTTTGCATTTTTGCTATAAATTTCGCGTATTTACATTTTTTTGATTTTATGGTATAATGAAAACATCAAAAATTACGGAAGGTAGTTTATATGAAAAAGCAAAACAAACTTTTAGCTTTACTTCTTTCGGTTCTGATGATAAGCTCATCATTACCGGTACTTACCTGTTCGGCTACGGTCGCACAGCCGGAGTTTTACATCCTGACAGCACAGGACTTCACCTTTAATCTGGCAAGCGAAAAGCTTGACGTATCGGTAAAGGAAAGCGATACGGATGGTGAATATATGCATCTCGTTGCCGCTCCCGGTACATACCAGAATCATCAGATTATGTTTTCGGTATTCAACGATGCATTCGCTTCTCTTGAATATCCTTACGTAGTCTTTGAATACAGAACAAACTCCCAGAGCCAAAAGGTTTCTATAGGTCAGGTAAACGCAAAGGGAGAAAACTGGATGAGCTCGGCGCAACAGCAGAATACTGCCGGCGCATGGTCAAGTATTTGTATAAATCTGAATGATATCAACGCGAATACAACAAAAAATCTCCCGACTGCGGACGAAGTCGGTGTACAGATAACCGTGAAGCCGTGGGGGGCTCACAATAAAACTCTTGAAACTGAACAGTATTACGACCTCCGTTTTGTAGCTTACTTCAAAACCGAGGAAGAAGCAAAAGCGTTCAAGTATGATCCGAACGGAGATTATACCTCTGCTTATGACCCCGAATTTATCAAGTCTCTCCCCTACAATCACGCTGACAAGGCTTTGCTTGACAAATATATGAATGAAGCTCTCGCGCTTACAAAGGAGATAAGAGAAAGCAAGACCGACGTAGAATATACGGGTACTGCTTACTACATCTCACAAAAGGGTGACGACCGCAACGACGGTCTTACTCCCGCTACCGCGTGGAAGAGCGCGCTTAAGGTTTCGGATGCAAGCTTCCTTAAGGAAGGCGACGCCGTATTCTTTGAGCGCGGCGGAAGCTACAGATATGATGGTACGCTTAAAACCGTCGCAGGCGTTACCTACTCGGCATACGGAAGCGGCGCAAAGCCCAAGCTTATCGGTTCTCTCGATGCTTCTGCTCCCGCCTTCTGGGAGAAAACCGAATATCCTGACGTATACAGATACACACGCAAGCTTTCAGGTCCATCTAACGACGTTGGCGTTATCGTATTCGATATGGGCAGAGCGTGGGGCATAAAGCTCGCTCCCGGTCTTTATGTCGGTGCTAACTCAAACGGACTTGCTACTATAGATTCGACCGGAAGCCACTCAATAAGCTCTCCTGCTGATATTGACGGAGACCTCGAATTCTGGCACGACTGGGATACGGGCTACGTATACCTTTGCTCCAAGGAGGGTAACCCCGGCGATCGCTTCAATTCAGTCGAGATCGTGGACAAGGGCAACGGAATCGGAGGCAAGGGTAACTACGTTACGATCGACAACCTTGATCTGTTCGGCTTCGGAAGCCACGGTATCGGATACGGAAGCACGAATAACCTTACGGTACAGTATTGCAGCTTCTCCTTCATCGGCGGTTCGCGTCAGTATTCACAGCCCGATCAGGTTACCCGCTTCGGTAATGCGGTCGAAATTTACGGTTCGGGTAAAAACTTCACTATCGCATACTGCGTTGCCGATAACGTATACGACTGCTGTTGGACAATTCAGTTCCAGGGCAACTCAAACGGCAAGGACATCTGGTTTGATAATATTGAATTCCATCATAACGTTGCATCCTACTCGAATACCGGACTTGAGGTATGGCTTAACAACAGACCCGAATACAAGAACAACGCAACCTACGGTATGAGAGATATCTACCTGCACGACAACTACACGTATTACAACGGCTACGGCTGGAGCCAGCAAAGACCGAACAAAAACGGCAACAACTTCTACGGTGACCCCAGCATCACCACAACGGTATATGAGGGTAAAAACTCCGTTAACAACAATGTCGGAATCTTTCCGAGCTATTATGTGAATTATCTCCGCTATCTCGGAGCCGACTATTACAACTTCAACAACAACGTATACTTCCAGCACAACGACAGATACATCGGCGGCATTCCTACAAACCCTGCGGAAAGCTCCGGTGCCGTCAAGCTGATGAAGTACGATTACAACACAATGCTCAGACTTCTTGCTACAGGCATGGAGCCCGGCTCGGTATACTACTATGCAGAGCCCGACGAGCTTGTTGTGCCGCAATACACACCCAAGGATATGTCATTTGCAGACGTATCCTTGGAGCATTGGGCATACGACTATATCAACACGGCGGTCATGCGCGGATATATGAACGGCATCAGCACCTTGGAATTTGCGCCCGGTGCTTCTATGACCCGTGCTATGCTTGCGACGGTGCTTTCACGCATTACTACAAAGGATACAATCACAACAGACGCGCCCTATACCGACGTTAACAAGTCGGCATGGTATATAAATTCGGTAAACTGGGCTTACAGCGCAGGTCTTATCGACAAGGATGAAACCGCGTTCAGACCCGACAGCAACGTCACCCGTGAGGAGCTTGCAGATATGCTCTACCGTATGCTTCTCTCTGAGCACAGGATCAAGAGCTACGAGGGCAAGGCTCTTAGCTTCTCGGATGCGGCAAGCGTTACTCCCAAATATGCGGCAGGCGTCGCTTTTGCAACCGAAAACGGCATTATTTCAGGCTACACCGACGGAAGCGTCAAGCCGAAGAACTCGGCTACCCGCGCCGAGGTTGCGACTATGATAAAGAGATTTATAGATCTTTATCACTCGCTCGATATAGACTACAACGCGATCTCGGATGCTACCGACAGCATTATATTCACAGAAACCGCGCTTTCCGGAATAATGTCAAATCTCAACACAGACAAGCACGTTACAGGCGGATATCTGAACATATCCCCCAACAGCACGTTTACAAATTCAGACATCTCGTTCACTCTTTACGAGCGTTTATCAAAGATTGATCTTGCAAAATATCCCTTTGTAAAGATCAGAGTCAAATCAACCTCGCCCGAATACAGCGTATATTTCAAGAGAAACGGAAACGACGGCTCAAAGCAGGTACAGACTACGCCGAACACTTACACAGACACGGTATTCTGTCTGTACGATCTTATCAAGCCCGGCTCTGCGTACGACACCGCCGTTACAGACGGTACTATAAAGATCACTCCCTGGCCCGACAAGGCAGATCTGGCAAGAAAGGACACCGATCTGTTCGATATTGAATACATCGGCTTCTTCCCCACAGAGGATGCGGCAAACGCTTACGAAAGCGAGCTTGAAAAGAACGGCGTTAAGGTTGAATATCTTGCAAACGGCGAGATTATCGACACGGTATATATGCTTCCAGGAAGCAAGCTTGAGGCTCCTGCACGCAAAACAAGCATTTTCGGCTATGAGGTTACAGGCTGGGATGTACCGTTCGGCACCGTTATAAATACAGACACCGCGGTGAACGCTGTTCTTGAAAAGGTCGAAGGGCTTCCCGTGGCACTCTTCTCTGCAGACAAATGCACCTTCAAGGCGCTGGGTGGTCTTTCTTACGAAATGAAGACCGAGGGAACAAAGAATTACGTCCGTTTTGCTTCGCAAAGCTTCACTTCAAACGACAACACGAGAGCCTACGTGATGCTTCCCGCAGATGACTACGATATGTCAGTTTCACGTTACATGAAGATCGGCTTCAGGATCAGCAATGCAAACTCGCAATCACTCGGGCTCAACTTCCATCCCGATGCATCCCCCCGTCTGTGGGGACCCAAGCTTCCGCTTGGAACAAAGGACGAATGGCAGGAGGTTGCAGTTGATCTCAGTGAATTCAACTACTCAGGCGGCGACGGAGGAGTTCAGTCAGGACTTACCTCAAGTGATTATTTTGCAAAGTATATGAAGGGTGATATGCATTCTATACTTTTCAAGCCCTACAACGCAAACGGACTTCCCATGAAGGCAGACGAATACTTCGACGTAATGTATATCGCCTTCTTTAATGACCTTGCTTCGGCACAGAATTACAGCTATATGAAATAAAGCCTGAACCGGTGAGCGTAACAAGCGCTCACCGTTTTTGTATTATTCGATTTACTTTGACACATCTTCACATATTTCAATCGCCGTATTGACATCATATATATATGTTTGATACAATGGATTTGTAACAGTAACGGTTACACGAAAGGAGATCAGCAATGAAAAAAACAGTATGCTTACTTTTAGCCGTGCTTTGCTTTGCAATGTCATTACCTTCGTTTATGATAAGCGCAGCAGACGGTGAAATTCCTTATTACAAGGCAGATCAGGCTACAATAGACAAATATCTTAAAACTGCTTATGACATGAGAGATAAAATTATAAGCAGTAAAACCGATGTAAGCTTCACCGGAACGGCGTACTACGTTTCGCCTAACGGAGACGACTCAAACAACGGCCTTACTCCCGCAACAGCTTTTAAGTCTGTGGAAAAGGTTTCAAACGCAAGTTGGCTTAAACCGGGTGACGCGGTACTGTTCGAGCGCGGTGCAACCTTCAGAACAACCGGTATGCTTCACGCAAAAACAGGCGTTACCTATTCTGCATACGGTAACGGTGCCAAGCCCAAGATCATAGGCTCGATCAACGCTTCAAGACCCGATCTCTGGCTTGAAACCGAATACAAAAACGTATATAAATACATAAATCCTATCGACCAGAGTAAAAAGGACGTCGGTCAGATCATTTTTGATCTCGGTCGTGCGTGGGGTGTAAAGCTTGCATCGGGCGTTGGCCCCGGCACAACCTCGAACGGTCTTGAAATAATCAATTGCGGTTCTCCTCGTATGGACAGCCCCAAAAAGCTCAAAAATGACCTCGAATACTGGCACAATCCTGATGATAATTACTTATATCTCTACTCAAAGGATGGCAACCCCGCAACCCGTTTTGCTTCGATCGAGATCGTAGACAAGGGCAACGGAATTGCTGGTGAGGGTCACAGCGTAGTATTCAATGACCTTACCATTTTTGGCTTCGGTAGCCATGGTATAGGATTTTCAAATTCCTCCAACGTTACAGTTCAAAACTGTGTATTTGAATTTATAGGCGGTTCACTTCAGACTCCTACAGTACGTTTTGGTAATGCAGTTGAAGTATTCGGCTCTATTGACGGCTTTATAATCCGTGATTGCTTTGCTCATAACGTATACGACTGCTGCTGGACTATTCAGTGGCAGGGTGAAGATCCCGGCGAGGGAAAGTATTTCAAGAACATTCAGTTCTATAACAACGTGTCCTGCTATTCCAATACCGGTCTTGAAATGTGGTTGAACAACAAAGGTCCTAACCCTGAAATTCCTATGGTAATAGAAAACGTTGAAATGTATAACAACTATACCTATTACAACGGATACGGATGGAGTCAGCAAAGACCTAACAAGGGCGCAAACAACTTCTTCGGCGACCTTTCCGAAACAACTACAACCTATAAGAATGTTTCAATTCACAACAACGTAGGTCTTTTCCCCTCCATTCAGGTAACAAAAGCCCGTAATACCGGAACACAGGCATACAACTTCAACAACAACGTATACTTCCAGCATAATAACAAGCTTTTTGGCGGCGTTGCCGAAAACCCGGAAACCGGTAAGGGCAGCATCGGAAACTTCGTATATGATCGTGAAACCATGACGAAGCTTCTCGCTACAGGCTTTGAGCCCGGCTCTGTATTCTATTATGTTGATGCAAACTACGAAATTCCGCAGTATAAGCCCGAACATATGAGCTTTGATGATATCACGGAAAAGCACTGGGCTTACGAATACGTCAAGACCGCGGTTTTAAGAAGCTATTTCAACGGTACTTCGACAACAACCTTCTCTCCTGATACGACTATGACTCGTGCTATGCTCGTTACCGTTCTTTCGCGTATCGCAGAAGCTGATATTTCAAAGTCAAAGCCTGCTCCCTTCACCGATGTTAACCGCAATTCATGGTACGTAGGTGCTGTTGACTGGGCTCATGAGTCCGGCATTGTCGCAGAAAACGTAACCAAATTCAGGCCCGACGATGCGGCAACGCGTGAAGAGCTTGCAGATATGCTCTACCGCTTCACACTCAATGCTCACAGAACATCGGCTATTACAAACCCGAGCTTCACCTTCAAGGATGCTTCATCCGTAAGTGCAGAATATGCATCCGGTATAGCGTTTGCAACAGAAAACGGCATCATCTCAGGTTACACAGACGGCTCTGTAAAGCCCAAGAATACGGCAACGCGTGCCGAGGTCGCAACGATGATGAAGAGATTCGTTGATCTTTACTATACACTTGAAATCAACTATACCGACCTGTCCGAAAAGACAGATTCGCACGTATTCTCGGGAAATGAGCTGTCGGCTATAATGGCTACAAGCTCCTGCGATAAGCGTGTCGTTAAGTCTGACAACAACGAGGATATTGTAAGAATCCTTCCTTCAAGTGCAATTGCCGGCGAAATCAAGGTCAACATATTTGAACGCTTTACAAAGGTCTCGATTTCGGATTATCCCTTTATAAAAATCCGTTACAACGTTGATCTCAAGTCTCCGAACGTCAAAGTAACGCTTACCAAGAACGGCCAGAGCGAACACATAACCATCCCCAATACACAGCTCGGATGGAAAACAGCTGTAATATGTGTATACGATCTGATTGCCCCCGGTGCAGCATACGACGGTGAGCTTAACGCCACACTTTCGTTCACTCCTTGGACAGAAGAAGCTCCTGCTTACGGCGTTGACTTTGCTGAAATCGATTACATTGGCTTCTTCCCCACTGAGGAAGCGGCAAATGCATACAAGAGCGATCTCGAACAAAAATCGGCTACCGTAAAGTTTATGGTTAACGGCAAGCTCTTCAGCGAAGAATTGATCTTACGCGGAAACAAGCTCGTTTATCCCGAAGCAAAGCCCTCCGTTCCCGGAAGCCTCTTTACCGGCTGGAGCGTGCCCGAGGGAACGGTGATCGATTCCGATATCACAGTTGATGCAGTTTTGGATAAAAATGCAGGTGTACCTTTCGCGGTTTATAACGGTAACGAGATCGTGTTAGAGCAGGTTCATTCCATTTTCAAAACCGAAATTTCCGAGGATAAGGGCAGCAAGTATCTTCATATTGAGGCTGTCGATAGCGGTACTGCAAATGACGGAACCAGAGTATATATGGTATTGCCTTCTGTCGATTACGACATAAAGGAAGCTCATTATCTCAAGATAGCGTATCGTACGAATATCAAGTCAAGTCCTTACCTTGATCTTAACTTCAAGCCCGATGCCGGATTGAGAGTATGGGGACCCAAGATCAGTTACAATGAAAGAAACAAATGGGTTGAGGCGATCGTAGACCTTTCCAAGGCTAACTTTACAGGCGGTGAGGGTGTTACTGCCGGTCTTAAGCCCGGTGATTATTTCGAGCAATACTTCTCAGGCAATCTTTACGGATTTGTCTTTAAGCCTTATTCTGCATCGGCAAACATCCAAGTCGGAGATTATATTGACGTCAAGTATTTTGCAGTCTTTGACAGCTTTACCTCAGCGGCAAAGTATTCTCCCGAAGCAACGCCCGAGGTAAAAACCTCTGCATCTGATAAAACCGAAAGCAATACCTCAAGCAAAGCTCCGGCAGCATTATACAACGCAAAGGATATAACAATTGAAAAAATTTCAGATACGTTATCCTACGAGCTTAGCGAAGACAAAGGCGAAGAATTTATGCACGTATCTGTTAAGACTGCAGGCACTGCAGTCGACGGAACTCGCGTATACTTAACTCTTCCACCGGCACTCTATGATGCATCGGAATCAAGATTTATGAAATTTGTGTACAGAACCAACATTACCTCAAATTCAAATCTGGACTTGAATTTCAGACCGGTTTCCAATATAAGACTCTGGGGTGTGCGTATTCCTTATACCGACAAAAATAAGTGGGTTGAAACTGTGGTAGATCTTTCCAAGCTGAACTATACCGGCGGCGAAGGAGTTGCTGCAGGTCTTAAGCCGGAGGAATATTTTGCAGAATATGTCTACGGCTCGTTATACGGATTTATCCTGAAGCCTTACTGGGAAGGTGCTTCAATGAAAGAAACCCATTATTTCGACATCAAGTATATCGCATTCTTTGACAGTATGACCGCGGCGAAAGCTTACAAACAGTAATATACAATCATTTGTAATTTTTTCGATTTTTTTATTTTGTGCATATTATTTTTGTTGACTAATCAACTTTTTAATGGTATAATTGCTCTGTAATACTTTTAAATTACAGGAAAGGAAAAACAAAATGAAAAAATCAAATCGCACAATTTCAATTTTCCTCTGTATAATAATGCTGCTTACATCGCTTCCCGCGATCAGCATTTCTGCAGAGGAAAGCTCGGTCGTTGCTATCGCAACCGACCTATATTATGTGTACGCATCAGGTTCAAAGCTCGATGTATCGCTTGAAAGCGATGATGACGGCGAGTATCTGCGCTTTAGTGCTGCACCCGGTACATATGACAACAACGGACTTGTTGTCAACGTTTCCCATCACGACGTTGTAGCTCTCGATTATCCTTACATCAAGGTCGGCTACCGTACCGATTCACAGTCTGTCAAGGTAGATGTGAACATGGTCAGCTCAAAAGGTGAAAACTGGGTAAACAAACCGGCAGACCAGCTCAATAACAAGAACTGGAACGAGCTTATAATTAATATCAATGACATCACCGGCGCAGGCGCAGACAAGATCCCCTCCCCCGGCGAAAAGGCTGTCAACCTCAGGCTAAAGCCCTGGATGAGCCATTCCAAGACTCTTTCAACTCCTCAATACTACGACATAAGATACGTTGCTTACTTCAAAACAGAGGCTGACGCAAAGGCGTTCAAGTTCGACCCTAAAGCAGGCTACGACGTTGCAGTTGATATGGAATTTATCAAGAGCATCCCTTACTACAAGGCAGATGACGCAACGCTCAACAAGTATATGAATGAAGCTCTTGCGCTTAAGGATGATATCATTAGCAGCAAGACCGATGTAAAGTACACCGGCAAGGCTTACTATGTTTCATCCAAGGGTAACGACTTAAATGACGGTCTTACCCCCGCTACCGCATGGAAGAGCGTAACAAAGGTTTCAAACCAGGATTTTCTCAAGGAAGGCGATGCTGTCCTTTTCGAACGCGGCAGCATTTTCAGATTTGAAGGCGGATTCACAACAAAAAAGGGTGTTACATACTCTACCTACGGAAGCGGCGCAAAGCCTAAGTTCATAGGCTCGATAGACGCGTCCTACCCTTCCGACTGGCTTGAAACGGGCGTTGAAAATGTATATGTTTACAAAAAGAGCCTCGGCGGTATAGAAGCTGACGTCGGACAGATCGTATTCGATATGGGCAGAGCCTGGGGCATCAAGCTCATGAGCGGCGTTTATATCGGTACAAACTCCAACGGTCTTGAAATGATCCCCTCAGAAACTCCCAAGGTAAACGGTCCCGAGGGTCTTAAGCACGACCTTGAGTTCTGGCACGATGCTGAAAGCGGCAAGCTCTATCTCTATTCCAAGGAAGAAAACCCCGCAAAGCGCTTCTCTTCCATTGAGATTGTTGATAAGGGCAACGGCTTCTCAGGTAATGGTAACGGCGTAGTTATCGACAATCTCGATTTCTTCGGTTTCGGAAGCCACGGTATCGGCTACGGTGGAACGGTTACAAATCTCACCGTTCAGAACTGTGTATTCGGCTTTATCGGCGGCTCTCGTCAGGGTACTGACCCCAATACCACCACCCGTTTCGGTAACGCGGTTGAAATCTTCGGCGCGTGCGACGGATTTATTATAAGAAACTGCTTTGCGCACAACATTTATGACTGCTGTTGGACTATCCAGTTCCAGGGCGACCCCGGGGACAAGGGCAAGTGGTTCAAGAACGTTGAATTCTATAACAACGTAGCCTGCTATTCCAACACGGGTCTTGAAGTATGGATCAACAACAAGGGCCCCAACAGAGAGCTTTCGATGGGTATCGAAAATATGGATCTCCATCACAACTATACCTTCTATAACGGTTACGGCTGGAGCCAGCAGAGACCTAACAAGGACGGTAATATATTCTACGGCGACCCGAGCATTACAACAACTCAGTACAAAAACTGCTCGGTGCACGATAACGTAGGTATGTTTGCTTCCAAGTGGCTCAACTATGTTCGTTATACAGGTCTTGAGCATTATAACTTCAACAACAACGTATACTTCCAGCATAACAACAAGCTCTTCGGCGGCGTTGCCTTTAACCCTGCTAAGAGCGAAGGCACAATCGGTCAGCACAAATACGATCAGGCAACTATGGGTATGCTTCTTGCAACAGGATTTGAGCCCGGCTCGGTATTCTACTACACAGAGCCTGATTACAAGATCCCTCAGTACAACCCCGAAATCATGAAGTTTGATGATATAACCGAAAAGCACTGGGCTTATGACTACGTTGAAGCAGCGGTTATGAGAAATTACTTCAACGGTACGTCCGAAACGACCTTCGCTCCCGATGCTTCCATGACACGCGCTATGCTCGTTACAGTGCTTTCGCGTATAACAGATGAAGAGATCAAGGTCGAAAAGGCTCCCTACACAGACGTTAATCAGTCCGCTTGGTATGCAAATGCGGTAAACTGGGCTTACAGCGCAGGACTTATCGCAGACGGCGTTACAAAATTCCGTCCCGACGATGCGGCGACCCGTGAGGAAATGGCAGATATGCTCTACCGCTTCACCCTCGGTCAGTACAAGGTAACGGCAATAACAGATCCTGCGCTTTCCTTCTCGGATGCGGCATCTGTTACCAAGGATTACGCGGCAGGCATATCCTTTGCTACGTCAAACGGAATCATATCGGGCTACACAGACGGTACTGTAAAGCCGAAGAATACCGCTACACGCGCCGAGGTTGCTACAATGATAAAGAGATTCGTTGATCTTTACAAATCTCTTAAGACCGATTTCAGCTACATTTCAAGTAAGACAGACTACGTTGTATTCACAGGCAACGAGCTCAACTCCATCACAGCGACCTCTCCCGGTGACAAGCGTATGATGAATACCGATACCGATTACCCGATATTAAGACTTATTCCTCAGCATCCCTCAAGCTCGGGCAATTACCCCAGACTTATGATGTTTGAACGTCTTTCCAAGGTAAATCTCGCTGATTATCCCTATATCAAGATCCGCCTTAAGGTTACTACCGAGGCAGACGAATTCAAGGTAACTCTTACCAAGAATGGTGAAGAAGGCGAAGCTATCGCGGAAATGACACCTAATGACTGGGATACCGGAATCGTTTGCGTATACGATATGATCCGTCCCGGCAAGGCTTTCGACGGAAATTTCAACGGCGCACTTGCTATTTCCCCGTGGTCCGAGGGTGCAAAGCCTACCTACAACGTAGATACCGCAGATATCGAATATATCGGCTTCTTCCCCACCTATGCGGCGGCAGAGGCTTACAAGAGCGATCTTGAAGAAAATGCTGTAATGGTAAGCTTTTCTGTCGACGGCAAGGTAATAAGTGAGATTGCCGCAAAGAAGGGCGACACTCTCAAATACCCTGAGACCACGCCTTCAAAGTCCGCGAGCGTATTCAAGGGCTGGGACGTTGCAGAAGGTACGGTGATAAACGATAATCTCACAGTAAACGCAGTATTCGAAAAAACACCCGGTATGCCCTATGCTATGTTTGATGCAAGCAAGATCACGACAAAGATAAGCAATCACTTTGCCGAAAGCGTGCTTGAAGAAAACGGTAAAAAGTATCATCACTTTGAAATCAAAGAAAATTCGGAATCTGCAGATGGTGTTCGCGTCTACACAAACTTTGCAAACGAAGCGTTTGATATAAAATCTGCGCCTGTTGCAAAGATTGCTTTGAGAACAAATATAGCTTCATCTGATGCTCTTGATCTCAATGTATATCCTACCGCAAATCAGCGTATATGGGGCCCCAAGCCCAAATATACCGCAAAGGGTACCTGGACCGAAATGATACTCGATCTTTCTACGGCAAAGTTTATCGGCGGTGAGGGAGTTTCACAGGGACTTTCCGGCCCCGAATACTTCGACACATATTTTGACAACGGAGTATACGGTTTTCTCTTCAAGCCTTATCACCAAAACGGACTTGAAATGAAGGTCGGTGAATATATCGACATTATGGGCGTTGCATTCTTTGAAAGCGAAGCAGACGCAAATATGTTCTCGTTTGTAAAGTAAGCTTACACAAAAAGACCTTGCCATCGGGCAAGGTCTTTTTGCATTCTATATTTGTTCATCCCTCCCTATATTTGTTCACAATTCGGAGTGTATAATCATAGTGTATATTTTTACATTGAGGAGATATTATATGAAAAGACGCGTTTGTTTGATTTTAACATTACTCGCGCTTCTCTGCCTGTTCTGCGCGATATGGGCAAGCAACGTATCCGGAACGGATGCTACACCATACTACGAAGCTGACAGTAAAACCATTGAAAAATACACAAACGAGGCTATGGAGCTTGTAAAAAAGATCACAAACAGTCCCACCGAGGTTACCTGGACGGGTACGGCCTATTATATATCCGAAAACGGCAACGATTCAAATGACGGCCTTACTCCGACTACCGCATGGAAAAGCCCGCTTAAAGTATCGGAGGCGGATTTCTTGAAGCCCGGTGATGCAGTGCTGTTTGAACGTGGCGGCATCTATCGCTATGAAGGTACTATCACGACTGTTAAGGGCGTTACCTACTCTGCCTACGGAAGCGGCAAAAAGCCCAGGCTTATCGGCTCTTACGATGCATCATATGAGGGTGCTTGGAAAGAGAGCGAATACGAAAACGTATATTACTTTGACAAGAGGATCGTAGGAGTACATTACGACGTTGGACAGATAGTATTCGATTTAGGCAAGGCGTGGGGTATCAAGGTACAGGATCACGTGGTTATAGGCGTTGCCTCCAACGGACTTGAAACTCTTGACCACGGAACGCCGTCTATATCAAATCCGGGTGATCTTAAAAACGATCTTCAGTTCTGGCACGAATATGACAGCGGATACGTATATTTGTATTCAAAATACGGAAATCCCACCGACCGCTTTGACTCTATCGAGGTCGTTGACAGAGGAAACGCAATTGGCGGAAAAGGCACTGACGTTGTCATAGATAACCTTGAATTCTTCGGATTCGGAAGCCATGGCATCGGATACGGGCAGACCGAGAATCTTTTAGTTCAGAACTGCATATTCGGATTTATCGGCGGCTCCCGTATAAGAACCACCGACGATCTCGGAAGATTCGGTAATGCGGTCGAGATATTCGGAAACGGTAACGGATATACGGTTAGAAACAACTTTGCCCACAACGTATATGACTGTTGCTGGACTATCCAGTTCCAGGGTGATCCGGGTGAAAACGGAAAGCATTTCAAAAACGTTGAATTTGCAAACAACGTAAGCATGTTTTCGAATACAGGCCCCGAAATATGGCTTGTAAATAATGACGGCAACCATCCCGATGCTCCTTCTTCAATGGAAAACGTGAGGGTCCACCACAACTACAATCTCTACAGCGGATACGGCTGGAGCCAGCAAAGACCTGTAAAGGACGCTAACTTCTTCTTCGGCGGTGAACGAGATGTCGGCTCAAAGAAGGAATTCATAAATTGCTCGGTAGACAACAATGTAGTACTGTTTTCGACCAAATGGTTAAGCTACTTACGTTATCTCGGTCCCGACTATCACAACTTCAACAACAACGTATATTTCCAGCACAACGATAAGCTTTACGGCGGTATTCCCACCGATCCCGAAAACGCACTCGGCAAGCTTGTTGAATACAAGTACGATCTTGAAACCGTAAGCAATCTGCTTGAAAGCGGAATCGAAGCAGGTTCAACCTTCTATTACGTTAACAGCGATTATGAAATAGCGCAGTACAGCCCGGAAATATTAAACTTCGAAGACATTAACAATCATTGGGCACGCCGGAATATCCAAGCAACTATAATGCGCGGATATATGAACGGCATAAGTTCTTTTGAATTTGCGCCTAATGCTTCTATGACACGCTCGATGCTTACCAAGGTGCTTATGCGCCTTTACTACGACGATGAAGTGTTCACAGAAGCCCCTCTCTCCGATGTAAATCAGAGCTCGTGGTATTCAAGCTCGGTAAACTGGGCTTATAAACTCGGAATAATCGACAATAAACTCACAAAGTTCCGCCCCGACGAACCGATCACACGTGAGGAAATCGCTGATATGCTTTACAGACTCACCTACAGCCGCTTCAAGTGTGAAAGCTACGAAGGAAAGGCACTTGATTTCACGGATGCGTCAAGTGTTTCTCCCGAATATGCGGCAGGTGTTGCGTTCGCAATAGAAAACGGTATTATATCGGGCTACACCGATGGACACGTAATGCCAAGAAACACTGCTACACGCGCCGAGGTGGTAACTATGATAAACAGATATTATGATCTTTACCACCAGCTTGAAACCGATTACAGCAGACTTACAACAAACAATACGACTTCCGTTGTATTTGACGCAAACGAGCTTTCCGGATTTGTTAAAGCAACAAATGGAAGCTTCTACGTGGAAAATCCCCAAACAGAAGCACCTGTACTTGTATTAAACCCGATTTACGGAAGCGGAAATTTCCCGAAGCTTGTAATAAACGAATCTACGGCAGATATAAATCTGTGCGATTACCCATATGTAAGATTCCATATTAAGCGTACAGGCAAGTCCAAGCTTTACAACGTTAAATTGGATAAAAGCAATGCTTCAAAGGACGGCGTTTACAACTTTGATTCCTCTGTATACGGCTATAACAGCTATATCTTCTGCGTATACGATATGTTCAAGCCGACAGAAATATCAAACAGCTCAAAGGAGCTTTCGCTTACTCTTTCACCCTGGCATACGGGTGATGCTCCCGTATACGGCGTTGATACGGCAGAAATTGAATATATCGGATTTTTCCCCTCTCTTGAAATGGCACAAAACTATGAGGGTGTATTTGAAAAGAACGGCGTAAAGGTAAGGTTCATCTTTGACGGTAAGGTCGTGGAAGAAGAATATTTACTCTCTCAAAGCAAGTTTGAATATCCTGACATAAGCTTAAGCAAGCCCGGATATACCTTCAAGGGCTGGAGTATAGCCGAAGGTACTCTGATCACAACCGACACCGATGTTTTTGCCGTATTTGAAAAAGCATCCGCTCAGCCCGTAGCGGTATACAATACCGATAATATGATCGTTACCGCAGGCACGGGACTCGTCAGCTCGTATGAAAACGAAAACACAAAGAGCTACGTGCGCTTCAGCGTAACCGAAGACGGCAAGTCGGTTGATGGAACGTCTGCGACGATAGGACTTACAAATCTTGAATTTGATATAAAGAAAGCTCCTGTCGCAAAGGTACTTATGAGAACCAATATCGCTTCCTCGGACGTAATCGACCTGAACGTAGCAATTGCAAGCAACTGCAGGCTTTGGGGACCTAAGCCTGCATACGAAATCAAGAGTGAATGGTTTGAGCTTACGCTTGATTTTGCATCGTTAAACTATACCGGAGGTTCAAACGTTGACAAGGGACTTACCGCAAAGGAATACTATGAAAAGTACTTAAGCGGAAGCTTATACTCATTGATGTTCAAGCCCTATAAATCTGCAAATACCGCTATGAAGAAGGGTGAGTACTTGGATATTCAAAGCATTGCATTCTTTGCAAATGAGGAAGATGCAAATGCATATTCCTTCGGTATGCCTGCATTGCTTCTTGACTCCAATAAGCTCACGGCTTTGGAAAACGACAAATTCACCGCACAGACCTTAAGCGAATTTTGCAACAGCTTTATTCGCCACACAGTTAAAGCAGACGGTAAGTCAAATCAGAACACAAGGATAACGCTCGGACTCGACAAGACCTACCGGGGAATTGAAAAAGCTCCGTTCGTCAAGCTTATGCTCAGAACCAACATTGCATCTGCCGATAAGTTAAGCTTCGGACTTGGCAGTTCGACAGGCTCGGAGATTACAGGCACAAGCATAGAATACGGTCAAAAGGGACAGTGGTATGAGTACGTGCTTGATCTTTCAGATGCAGATTCAATTGAAGCAAGTTCGATCTTGATTTCTCCGTATTATGCAAACGAGATTGACATGAAGGCGGAAGAATATATAGATATTATGAGTATCGCTTTCTTCAAGAGCAAAAAGGACGCAATCGACTTTACCTACACATCTGTACCTACAGCGGCATTCACAGTCGACGGTATTACCCCTGTAGCAAGTGCCGATTTTACGCTCTCCACAGAAAATGAAAACGGCAAGAGATTTTACCGCTTCTATGTAAGTGAAAGCGGCAAATCGCTCGATTCAACAAGAGCTACGGCAGTATTGGATAATGCAAGCTTCAAGGTAAAGGACGCTCACATAGTCAAGCTGGCGATAAGAACAAACATTGCTTCCTCAAGTGCAATAGACTTCAATATTTACGTTGCTCAAAAAACGAGAATATGGGGACCTAAGCCCGAATACACTCGCAAGGGCGGATGGATGGAGCTCACGCTTGATCTTTCCGCACTGAACTATACGGGCGGCGAAGGCGTCGAAAAGGGTCTTTCCCCGAATCAGTATTATGAAAAATATTTTACAAACAGTATTTATTCATTCATGTTCAAGCCCTACTATCAGACCGGACGTGCTATGGTCAAGGGCGAATATTTCGATGTTTTGGGCATAGCATTCTTTGAGTCGCTCGAAGAAGCGGAAAAATTCTCGTTTATAAAGTAAACCAAAGCAAAAGGTCTGTCGGAATTCCGGCAGACTTTTTGCTTTTATATCTATATTTGTTCATATTTGTTAATGTATAATATATTCACCACTTGTAAAAATCAGAAATAAGGAGTATCAAAAATGTACTTAACAAAATGGAAAATGACCTACGGCACTCATAAGGATCTTCCCTGTACTGCTCCATGCAGTATGTACAGCGTTCTCCTGGATCACAAGATTATTGACGATCCCTTTTACGGTCTGAATGAAAGAAAATATATGCATCTTTCGGAAAATGGCTGCAGATTTGAATGTAGGTTTGATGTCGATCGCGATCTACTCTCAAAGGAGTATATTGAGCTTACCTTTCTCGGTCTTGACACAATATGTGATATCACGCTTAACGGCACAAGTCTTGACAGCGTAAGGAATATGCACAGGGCGTATACCTATGACGTTAAAGCCCTGCTCAAAGAGGGTAATAATATAATCGAGCTTGACTTTGATTCTCCCGTTAAATTTTTTGAAGAGATGAACAACAAGCATTTTCTCTATACCAACGAGGACACTATTCCCGGTGCTGCTCATCTGAGAAAGGCTTTATATATGTCAGGCTGGGATTGGGGCCCGACTCTTCCCGATATGGGTATTTTCCGCCCAGTCATACTCGACGCCTATAACGAAGATAAGATAGATAACGTAAACGTCCGCCAGCATCACGAAAACGGTGAGGTTACACTTGATATCGAGGTTGAAACCAAGCACGGCAAGAGCGTTGATATTTACACTGAGATCGACGGCAAGGAGATCTTGCTCAAAAACGGTAAGGGTAAAATAAAAATAGAGAATCCAAATCTCTGGTGGGTAAGAGGCTACGGCGAGCAGTACCTTTATAAGCTCACCGTAAAGATGGTAAGCGAAGGCAAGATCATTGACACAGATACTAAAAGCATCGGTCTTCGCACACTTACTGTAAGCACCGAAAAGGATCCTACCGGAAGTGAATTCTGCTTTGTAATAAACGGTGTCAAGATCTTCTCTATGGGAGCAAACTACGTCCCTCAGGACAATTTGCTTTCACGTATAAATCCTCAAAGAACCGAAGATCTTATAAGGACCGCGGTTGACGCCAACTTCAACACCATTCGTATATGGGGCGGCGGATACTATCCCGAGGATGAATTTTACGACATATGCGATAAATACGGCATTATGGTGTGGGAGGACTTTATGATCGCCTGCATCAACGTATGGCTTACGAATGATATGAAAAAGGAGTTTATCGCTGAAGCCGAGTATAACATAAAGCGTTTGCGTACCCATCCCTCGCTTGCACTTCTCTGCGGAAACAACGAGATGGAAGAAGGTGTTTGCAATTGGGGCATCGGAACAAGTATGCTCGTACGAGAGGATTATCTTGAGCTTTACGAGCGCATCTTCCCCGAAATTTGCGCAAGACTTGCTCCCGACGTATTCTACTGGCAGGCAAGTCCCTCTTCCGGAGGCGGCTTTGATGACCCTACCTGCGAAACCAAGGGCGACGTTCACTATTGGAAGGTTTGGCACGGCGGTGTACCCTTCACCGAATACCGCAAGCACAATTTCCGCTTCTGCTCTGAATACGGCTTCGAATCTTTCCCTTCTTTCAAGACTATCAAGGAATTCTGTACCGAAGCAGATATGAACTGCTTTTCAAGAGTTATGGAAAACCATCAGAAATGCCCGGGCGGTAATAAAAAGATACTGATGTACATGGCAGACAACTACCTGTATCCCGTCACCTTTGAAACTATGGTTTATGCTTCTCAGCTTTTGCAGGCAGATGCCATAAAATACGGCGTTGAGCATTTCAGACGCAAGAGGGGCTATTGCATGGGCTCGATATATTGGCAGTTCAACGATTGCTGGCCTGTCGCTTCCTGGTCAAGCATTGACAGTAATCTCAGATACAAGGCTCTTCACTATGCGGCGAAAAAGTTCTATGCGCCGATCGAAATGGGACTTTTCCTTGAAAATGACACTCTTACCGTAAATATTTCCAACGAAACGATGAATGATTTTGAAGGAGAGGTAAGGCTTTATACAAGCACGTCTGACTTTGAAATAAAAGCCAAGAACATCTGTACGGCTTCGGTCGAAAGGCTCAAATCAGCAGATGTTATTACTGTAAAGGTCGATACAAGCGACAAGTATAACTCCTACGTATACGCAGACCTGTACGACAAGGACGGCAATTTCATTTGCAGAAACACTCAGCTTCTTACTGCGGCAAAGCACTTCGATTGGAAAAAGCCGTGTATCAAGATCGATACACGCGACATAGACGGCGGCGTTGAGTTTTCGGTAACAAGCAACACCTTCACAAAGGGCGTAAATATTGATTTTGACGGATACGACGTTGTCCTGTCCGACAATTTCTTTGATATCACAAATGAAAACGCTTATGTTGTCACGGCAAAAACCGATCATTCAGCCGATGAGCTTGAAAAAGCAATTAAGATTATGACTGTTTACGATATCGGCAGATAAAGGTTATATCAGACTCGATGCCGTGCTTGTTGAGGATGCTTCGACGCGATCGGTCATATTCACCGCAGAAAGCACGGAGGTTGCGGCAAATCTGAAATCGGATGAATACTTCGCAAATTATTTCAACGAGTCAATATCGCTTATCATAATAAAGCCATATAAGGCAGTGGGGATCTGAATGGATACCACGGAATATTATGATATCGCAGGCGTTGCGTTCTTCGCAAGCAAGGAGGATGCAGACAAGTATTCATTCTTCAAATAAGGCAAAAGGCGTATCTTACAGCCATGTAAGATACGCTTTTTCTTCGACAAAAAAGTAATATTTCTTCGCAAAAATATTATAGCAAATTCGATTTTCGATATGATATAATATTTACAAGCCTAATTTCCTTTTCGATCATACGCTTCCGCAACGTATATTGACGAGCGAAACGCGACCTTCGCTCACGGGTACGTTGCGGTAAGCGATGATATATTCAATAATATCACTGGTTTGACATACGTTTAAGACAGACTCACTTGAGAATAAAAAGCACGCTGTTACCATCCCTCTTGTTCCGATAAGCTAATTTCATATTTTCCTTTCCATAGAACATCCCTCCCCTGCAACATGCGGGAGGGATTTCGCTTTATCTTTGATAATCTCATATCATACGTTTATATTGCAGTTTACAGTTTTCGAAATATGTATATTGAATAATATTACTCACATTCAAAATAATTTTTCTCATTGACTTTAATCAAAAACTGTGTTAAAATCAAAATGTGGAATATTATATTTTTGAAAGGACGCTCCATTATGAAAAATAACGCTCGTTTTGTTTCACTGATTCTTTCACTTATTATGATTTTTTCTGCAATGCCTGCATTTTCGGCATCGGCAGAAGAAGCAAGCTACAAGATGCTCCCGGCAAGCGACTTGTTCTATTACTACGCTTCCCCGAGTGATCTTGAAACCACTCTCGTTGATACAGACGGCGGCTACGTACACTACGTTGCCGCGCCCGGCACTTACAACAATAACAACATTATGTTCACCGTAGGATACGGCGAGCTTGCAGCACTTGATTATCCTTATGCTGTCGTAGGCTACCGTACAAACTCCCAGCGTAACAGCATTGACGTCGGTCAGAATAACCGCTTGGGAGAAAACTGGATGAATAATAATCCCGCTCAGAAAACAGACGGTTCATGGAGCACCCTTTTTATAAATATAAACGACATTAACGGCAACACCCAGCCCAATCTTCCCAAGCCGGGCGAAACCGAGGTTACCTTGAGATTCAAGCCCTGGGGAAGCCATACCAAAACGCTCGGTGTTGAACAGTATTACGATCTGCGTTTCGTCGCTTTCTTCAAAAATGAGGCAGAGGCAAAGGCGTTCAAATTCGATCCGAACACAAAATATGAATCCGAAATATCGCCTGAGTATATGGAAAACATTCCTTACCACGAGGCAACAGATGAGCTTATAAACAAGTATTTGGCAGAAGCAGAGGCTCTTAAGGAATCTATCATAAATTCCCCCTCAAGTGTAAAGTGGACAGGTACTGCTTACTACGTTTCACCTAAGGGTAACGATGAAAACGACGGTCTTACACCTGCTACAGCATTCAAGACAGTAGACAAGGTATCACACGCATCCTTCTTAAAGGAAGGCGATGCCGTGCTTTTCGAGCGTGGCGGCACATACAGAACCACAGGCTACCTCGCGACCAAAAACGGTATCACTTATTCCGCATACGGCTCGGGCGCAAAGCCTAAGATAATCGGCTCGATAGATGCTTCCTACGAAGCATTATGGAGAGAGACCGAGCATGAAAACGTATATGCGTTCACGCCAAACGTCGGCGGTGCCGGATACGATATCGGTCAGATCGTATTTGATATGGGCAAGGCGTGGGGCATCAAGCTTCAGAACGGTCTGTGGATCGGTACAAACTCAAACGGACTTGGTATAATCGAAAGCGGAACTCCCATAATCGACGGTCCTGAGGACATTAAGCACGACCTTGAATATTGGCACGACTGGGACAGAGGTACTGTATACCTTTACAGCAAGGACGGCAACCCCGCTTCGCGCTTTACATCGATCGAGATCGTTGATAAGGGCAACGGTATCAGCGGCGGTGCTAACAACGTAGTTATCGACAACCTCGAGCTTTTCGGCTTCGGAAGCCACGGTATAGGATACGGTGGTATTGGCGATGCTGCCAAGCAAAACCTTACGGTACAGTACTGCATATTCAGCTTTATAGGCGGTTCGCGTCAATATACAGACCCGTCTGTAAATACCCGCTTCGGTAACGCTGTGGAAATATACGGCGCTGCAAAGGGCTTTATCATCCACGACTGCTATGCCAACAACGTCTACGACTGCTGTTGGACAATTCAGTATCAGTCAGACTCCGAGGGCGTTGACGTATGGTTTGAGGACGTTGAATTTTACAACAACGTAGCCTGCTATTCAAATACCGGTCTTGAGGTATGGCTCAACAATAAGGCAGAGTACAATAACGACGCTGTCTACGGTATGAAGAATATGCGTCTCCACCACAACTACACCTACTACAACGGCTACGGCTGGAGCCAGCAAAGACCTAATAAGGACGGTAACATTTTCTACGGCGACCCGAGTGTTACAAACACGGTTTATGAAAACTGCTCGGTAGATCACAACGTAGGCTTGTTCGCATCCAAGTGGATAAATTACCTGCGCTACGTAGGCTCGAACTACTACAACTTCAACAACAACGTATATTTCCAGCACGAAAACAAGCTTTACGGCGGCGTACCTGCTAACCCCGAAAAGGGTACGGGAGCTGTCGGTCAACACAAATACGAGCGCGCTACGATGTCAAGGCTTCTTGCCACAGGCTTTGAAAAGGGCTCTGTGTTCTATTACACCAAGGAAGACTACAAGATCCCGCAGTATGATCCCGCACTTGTAAGCTTTGATGATATTACAGAAAAGCACTGGGCTTACGATTACGTCAAGACCGCGGTTATGAGAAACTATTTCAATGGTACTGCTCCCGCAACCTTCTCGCCTGACACATCAATGACCCGCGCAATGCTCGTTACCGTGCTTTCGCGTATCACAAACGAAAAGGCTGAAAGCAAAAAGGCTACCTATACTGACGTTAACGCATCCGCTTGGTATGCAAATGCGGTAAACTGGGCTTACAGCGCAGGGCTCGTTGCAGACGGTATTACAAAATTCCGTCCCGACGATGCAGTAACGCGTGAGGAGCTTGCAGATATGCTCTACCGACTCACGCTCAATCAGTATAAGACAAACGAATATGACGGAAAGGCTCTTGATTTCTCGGATGCATCAAGCGTATCTCCCGAATACAAGGCAGGTGTTGCCTTCGCTACAGACATCGGCGTTATTTCGGGCTACACCGACGGAAGTGTAAAGCCGAAGAATACGGCTACACGCGCCGAGGTAGCAACAATGATCTGCAGATTCGTTCAGAAGTATTACGGCTTTGAAACAGACTTCAGCAAAATGAGTGACGCGACCGACAGCAAGATATTTGCAGGCAATGAATTAAACGCAATACTTGCAACCTCTCCCGGTGACAAGCGTATGATGAATAAGGATACCGAAAATCCCTTGGTAAGACTTATTCCTCAGCATATATCACAGTCGTCCGCAAAGCCTCAGCTGCTTATTTTCGAGCGCATCTCCAATGTGGACTTTGCAAAATATCCCTACATCAAGCTCAGAATGAAGACAACAAGCACAAGCACCGGCTTTAAGCTCTGGATGAACAAAAACGGGGCATCCGGCGAAATAATCGCTCCTATTGTGACCGATGAATGGTGTGACGTTGTTGTCTGCATCTACGATATAATCAATCCTGATACCGAGATATACAATGGTGAGCTTAATGCTTCGCTTTATATCTCCCCGTGGTCCGAGATTGTCGCTCCCGGATACAATGTCGATTACTGCGATATCGAATACATAGGCTTCTTCCCCACTAAGGCGGCAGCGCAGGCTTATCAAAGCGATTTCCAGAAAAATTCGGTAACCGTAACCTATATGTTCGGAAGCACAGAGGTTACCTCCCTTCCCACAAAAAAGGGTCAGACCCTTACCTACCCGAACATCACACCCTCAAGAAAGGGCTACACCTTCAAGGGCTGGGATATAGCAGAGGGTACTGTTATAAACGATAATCTTACCGTAAACGCTGTATTTGAAAAGACTCCCGGTGTACCTATGGCAGTATTTACCGCTGACAACACCGAAAGCACCGCAACCGGCGGACTCAGCTCCGAAACAGTGGAAGAAAACGGCATAAAATACGTACACTTCTACGTTCCCGATGAGGTTTCCTCCAAGGATGGTACACGCGCAAACCTTATCCTTTCGGATTCGGAAGCATACAACGTAGCCACCGCCCCCATAATCAAGATTTGCTACAGGACGAACATCGCTTCATCAAGTGCGATCGACTTCAACCTCAGACCCGATCAAGGCAATCGCTTATGGGGACCGTTTGTTGATTATGCAGGCAAGGGCGAATGGGTCGAGCAAATAATCGACCTTTCGAAGCTTGGTTGGAACGGAGGCGAGGATGTTGTGCCAAATCTCACAAGCGAAGAATACTTCAACGAGTATTTTAAGGACACACTTTACTCCTTCATTTTCAAGCCGTACAAGTCTAACGGACTTTTGATGAGAAAGGACGAATACTTCGATTTCAAATACGTTGCATTCTTTGAAACCGAAGAGGATGCGAAGATTTATAAATTTGATAAATAACCTCAAATGCCTCGGAAGCAGATGTTTCCGAGGCATTTTTATGCAATTTTTGACAAAAAGCAAAAAAATAGTTGCATATTTCTTCGCGTAGTGGTATACTGTAATAAGTATGTAAAAGGGATAGCGGGCACCCGCACGGTTATACAGATGAAAAACAAGATTAATATCGGACAAATACTTAAATTCTTAAAGCTTTTGGGAATTGAAGCCCTGCGTTTTATCAGATCAAAAACAGGTCTGCTTGTGTGCGGCATTATACTTGCGGGACTTATTATATCACTTCTCATAGGAGCGCTTTTTTCTTCAAATAAAACGGATGAAACAAGTGAAATCACAACCGAAAGTGAAACAGTGATAACAAGTGAGTGTTTAACGTCCGAGCTCATAACCGAATCCCCCGACTACACGCCCGAGGTACCTGAAATAACCGATTCCGAATCCGAAACCGACAGTGAGGCCGTGACCGAAAAAAGACTTACCCTTGCGGATATGGAAATACCCGACACCTCATGGGCTTACTTTATGATAAACCGTTCAAATCCTGTCCCTGACGGTTATATAAACAATATCGAATTCAAAAGCGTATACTCGAACTATTCAAATTTTTATCTTGATGCGCGCGTTGCTGATTTTGCAAAGTGTATGATAAACGATGCAGAGAATGACGGTGTTATTCTTCTTATCTGCTCGGCGTACAGATCGCATGAGCGTCAGACTGCCAATTTTGACAACCGCGTAAAATCTTACGCTTCGGCAAAATACAGCTTCACAAGCGCATATGCACTCACCGCCGGATATATAGCGATACCCGGCACAAGTGAGCACGAAACAGGTCTTGCGATAGACTTCATAACCCCCGGATACACCTCGCTCGACTCAGGCTTTGAACGCACGAGCGCATACAAATGGCTTGCCGAAAATTCATACAAATACGGATTTATTCTCCGATATCCCTCCGGTACAAGCGAGCTTACCGGCATCAACTACGAGCCGTGGCATTTCCGCTTCATAGGCTTTGAGCACGCACAAAAGATTTACGAAAGCGGACTTTGTCTTGAGGAATATATGGAAAAGGACCGTGAGACCAATCCCGATCTGAGCTTCAACACACTTGAAGCACTCAAGATCCCGGCACAGCCCGCGTGGTATGAGTATTATCTCAATCCGCCGGCAGACACCGAATCCGAAAGCGAAACCGATTCGGCTGAAAGTGACAGTACCGAAACAGAATCTGACTCTGATTCAACCGAATCCGACAGCATAGAAACAGATTCCGATTCATCTGAATCCGACAGCACGGAGACAAATTCAGACTTAACAGAATCCGAAAACGTCGATATAGAATCTGAGTCCGACACATCCGAAAGCTACAGCGCTGATACCGAATCAGCCATTGATACGTCCGAGACCGACAGTACAGACACCGAATCGGATACAGAATCAGATACATACGAGGATATCACCGAAGAATCCGACACAATAGCGTCGGACGACAGCGAGATCGCAGAAGAAACCGAAGCTGAAATCGAATCCGATACGGAATTTGTCTACAAGCCGATAACACTTGAGGATCTCGGTATTTCTACCAAAGAGTCAGAAAATGATTCCGGGGACACAACAGAGTCTGCCGATACGGTACAACCGGATAACACAGACACAGATACCACAGAGAACATTGATTCCGAAATGATCGAGGAAACAGATGAAATTATTTGAGAAAATGAAATTGCTTTTTAACAAACACAGCTTTACGTCCGCGATAATCGTTGCCGGAGGCACAGGCTCACGTATGTCAAGCGATATTCCCAAGCAGCATATGACAGTCGATGGAATAGAGCTCGTTGCACGTACCCTTATCACCTTTGAAAGCTGTGCGCTTATCGACGAAATCATCGTCGTATGTCGCGAGGGTGAAAATGATATATATGAAAACTACAAGCAGACGTATGGGATAACAAAACTGACGCGCACTGTCTGCGGCGGAGCAACACGTCAGGAATCTGTACTTTGCGGCTTTGAAGCGGTCGACAGCAGATGCAAATACGTTGCTATCCATGATGCGGTACGCTGTCTGATTGACGTTACTGACATAGAAAACACACTTAATGCGGCATATAAATACCATGCGGCAACTGCTGCTACGCGCGTTTACGACACGGTCAAGCTTGCTGACGAAAACGGATTTATAAGCGATACTATAGACAGGGATAAGGTCTTCCTTGCTTCAACTCCTCAGGTATTCAAGCACGATCTTTATATGACCGCAGCGTATTCGGCAAAAAAGGACGGAGCCGTTGTAACCGACGACAACGCGCTTGCAGAAAGACTGGGCTTCAAGATAAAGCTCGTTGCCTGTGAGCATCCAAATATTAAAATTACCACTCCGTGTGACATGGAAACTGCAAAAGCCATAATCGAAAGCAAAAAACGCGAGATATAATCTCGCGTTTTTGGTATACTTGCACGTTTGTCGGGAATAATACAGGTGCATACGCAAACGAACAAAAATATATAGGAGTAGTTATGAAAAAATGCTCAATAAAGCGGGTGAGCGCGCTTGAAATACTCGATTCCCGCGGCTTTCCCACAGTTATGGCAAAGGTTACGCTTGAGGATGGCACAAGTGCCGTCGCATCGGTCCCGTCGGGAGCCTCTACAGGCATCCACGAAGCACATGAGCTTCGTGACGGAGATAAGAACAGATACGGCGGCAAAGGCGTTACAAAGGCACTTAAATCAGTAAGCACCATATCCGAGGCACTTCAGGGCATATGCGCTTGCGAACAGAAGGAGATCGACCGTATAATGTGCGAGCTTGACGGTAGCGAAAACAAATCAAAGCTCGGTGCAAATGCGATACTCGCGGTTTCTCTTGCCGCAGCACGCGCGGCGGCTTGCTTTTTCGGAATGCCTCTTTACAGGTATCTCGGCGGCATCGCGGATATTTCACTGCCCACGCCGATGATGAATATACTAAACGGCGGTGCGCACGCATCAAACAACATTGACATTCAGGAGTTTATGATAATGCCAAGCGGCATCGAAGCCTTTTCCGAAAAGCTCCGCGCAGGCGTTGAAATTTACCGCGCGCTCAAGAGTGAGCTTTCTCGGCACGGCTATTTGACGGGTGTGGGTGACGAGGGCGGCTTTGCGCCTGATCTTCGTGACGAGCGCGAGGCGATCGAGCTTATTCTTGAAGCGATACGCATTGCAGGCTACAATGAAAAAGAAGTATGCCTTGCCCATGATATTGCATCAAGCGAATGGTATGAAAACGGCGTATACAAGCTTCCCAAAACAGGCAAGAGCTACACGACCGACGAGCTTGTAAGCTATTACGGGAAGCTTGTAAGCGATTATCCGATCGCATCAATTGAGGATCCGCTTGCCGAGGATGATTTTGATTCCTGGGCAAGGCTTACAAGCACTCTTAAAGGAATAACGCTTGTAGGCGACGATCTGTTTGTTACAAACACCGAGCGACTTAAGCGCGGAATTGAAGCAGGTGCCGCAAACGCGATTCTTATAAAGCCTAATCAGATAGGCACACTCAGTGAAACGCTTGATGCAATAAGAACGGCAAAGCACGCACACTACAGAGCGATAATATCGCACCGATCGGGCGATGTTGACGACACCTTTATTGCAGATTTAGCGGTCGCTACAGGAGCCGGTTATATCAAGACAGGTGCGCCCTGCCGTATGGAGCGTGTGAACAAATACAATCGCCTTTTAAGAATAGAAGCAGGAATATAAGACCCCCTGCCAAATCAACTATACAAAAACAGTCGGCTTAATAACCGACTGTTTTATTATAGTTCAGATTTGAACAAGTGTAATTGGCTTATTTGTTTTTTGAGCATATTTTATTGTATATTCTGTTCCCTTGGACCGTCCGTTCCATATAACAAGTACAGCATCAGCCATATCGACCAATATCTCATTTCGTCTTAGCGGTGCGGCGCGTCCGTAAAGCTCATAACGAGGACGTATAACATATTTAGAAAGATGGTGACTATCCGCAAACTGCTCCGCCAAGGTGTCAACACCACAAGCACCGCCGCTTATAACAGTATCGACTCCAACAGGTATATATGGAGTTAAATCAAATTCTTTTATGCTCCGCGAACCGACAATCAACAGCTTCACAAGCCTATTCTCCTTTTATAAGGATATACTTATATAAGTATACACTCTATAACGGAAATTGTCAAGTACGGATATATACTGTAAAATGTATATATACGAAAGGGGTTATAGTTATGGTAAGATTAATTTTAGACAAATACTTGGATGAGCGCGGCATCTCACGTTATGAGGTAGCCAAGCGAACACAGGTTAAATTTGAAACAATAGATCGTTATTACAAAAACCGCGTTGTTCGTTATGACAGTTACATCTTGAACAGCATATGTACTGTTCTTAATTGCGAATTGAGCGATATTCTTGAATATCAAAAAGATGAATAATCCCTCAATGAAGTTAGTATGCAAAAAGCCGATACGGAAAATCCGTATCGGCTTTTGTTTTATCTCTTTCTTACAAAATATACCTTCGGCGAGATCTCTTCCAAGCTTTCGAGTATCTCCAATGCGTTATCTGTAAACGTATACTGAACCGCATTAGGCGAGCCTATCTTGGTAAGATTATTACCCTTTACCTGCACATAGGTATTTCCCTCAAAGTCCGGCAGCCACTTCTCCTCTTTTGCGCCAAGGTCACAGGCGTTATATCTGTCAAGAAGGAAGATATTATTCTTTATCACAAAGCCATCAGAGAGGTTGTTTGCATCCCATCCCTTTATGCTTGCCGCACGCTCGGGATTCATTCCCCATCCGTGACCCGAATAAGCAAGGATATTATCCGAATACACGATATTTTCCATTTTATGCGGGGTAAAGTATTCAATATTGTATATACACTTTTCAATTACGTTATTTGTAAAATATACGTTTTTCTGAAGAACCTCGTTCTCTCTTCCATATTGATGCGTGATACCCGCGTCATAGCACTGATATACGTAGCAATTATCTATCGTAAAATTCTCGCATCCGCCGTATATCTCAATACCGTTACCGTAGCGGATTATGTATCCGTTAGTATAATACTGTGCCGAGCCGCCGACAAAGCCGACCTCACAGTTGCGTACCGTCACGTCATTGACAGTACCCATGCCAATTCCGTGGCTTCCCGAATATTTTATGCACAGATTATCAAAGGTACAGCCCGATGCTCCGCGTATAAGATTGCCTCTGTATGCAAGCTCGATCGAATCGTAAACCTCACCCGGATTGCCCTCGTCACATCTTAAATAAAGGCGCGTTTTGGTATCAAGGTCTGCCGCGCTTTTTCCTACCGCGAGATATTCGCAGACAAAAAGCTCGTTTTGATAAAATGAACTTTTCAGATCAAAAGGTTTGCCATTGATCGTAACGTAAAACTTCTTGTTGTCTACGCTAAGCAACATCTTCTCTGCCGTCTTCTCACCGCCGTTGAGTATGATATTTCCCACGTCAAGGATATGCTCCTTATACTTCCATATGTTTTCCGTGCCCTCAACCAGCTCCCATTTATCGGGATCTGCCGCATCACCGAAGGTGTTTCCGTTAAAGATCGGCTTATCGCCCTCTCCGTATGCAGAATATGTAATACCGGGGGCAGCCGTAAAACGTTCACGCCACATATCTCCGCGTCGGAACAACACAACGTCGCCTGCTTTTATCGATACTGCATTCTGAAGACTTGTAAGCTTTCTTATGGTCTTTATGGGAGTTTCGGGGCTTTTTCCGTCGTTATTGTCGTCACCGTCGTTTGATACGTAATATACCGTTCCGTTTTCGCCTACCTCATACTCGCTTTCGGTTGCGCGTATTTCAGCTACACGCTCGCGGAGCTTTTTTTCACACTCAAGTGCAAATATTTCGTCCTCTGTAGGCTCCGGATCAAGAAAAAACGCGCATCCCGCAAGCAAGATAACAGATAGTGCCAGAAAAATTGAGCAAAGCATTTTTATTCTCATAACAATCTCCATTTATTATTTTTTATAAGTATATCACAAAACCATCTCAAAATCAAGCAAAAAAAAGAAGCGGTATTCCTACCGCTTCTTCCCTGCTTACTTACAGCCGCAGTTATCGCTCTTACATTCAAATGACATACAGTCGGTACACTGATCGACTGTAGGGTTTGCTTCATGAGTACCTACCTTGATTACGTCAAGAGAGCAATAGTTTACGTTCTGACAGTGATTCTTACACTGTGTTACACTGCATTCGATTGACTTATTTGCCTTATCGTTCATAATGATCTCCCTTCTGCCCGCGTTTAATGCGGCACATAAAAAGTATGCCCTCACAAGCGAAATTTCATACACTTGTGAAGGCATTTTTTATATAATGAGATATTTTTCGCGCAAAAGCATCGCCGCGCCCGTATATTCAAGCTCTTTCGCTTTTGTATCGCTTACAGAGCTTGCGTTTATATTTTCAAGCTCAAGCTCGGAATAAACTTCATCCGCTGACAAAAATTCAATTATCGCCCCAAGCTTGATCTCAAGCTCTTGCTTATCCTTTGCACATACAGCGCCAAGCACAGGCTCACTTCCTTTATACGCAACAAGTGCACCACATCCGGCTTTGGATACGTACAAGGCAGAGGCTTCTTTGACAGCGCTTAACTTCGCAAGCTCGCTTTTACAGACCTCACTCACCTTTAATGAAAGTGAAGCGGCGATATCATCCGAAAGCCTTTGACAAAACTCCCTGTCAGCGTCTTCACTGTAAACCGAACACACGCCGACAAGTCTTCCGACAAGATTGTTTTCAAATACAAACGGCATCAACGCTTCCATAACCGCTCCTGCCGCGCCGTTTTTCTCAAACGTGAACTCAAGCTCACCAAGCTTTTCAAGGGTAAGGCTTAAGATGACCAACTTTATCTTTTCTTTATGCAAAGCAAGAACTATCAGCTTTTTTTCGTCCGAAAGGCTTATATGCTTCGCCTTTCTTCCTACTCCGCCACCCTCTGATTTTGCGTAGGTGACCGTTCCCTTTTCAAGCAAGGCATCGGTTATCTTTCCTACGGTCATAAGGCTGAGTCCGGTCTTTTCCGATATTTCAAGACGGCTGATATGTCGGTCTTCGGGAATGCACGAAAATATTCTTTTGATGCTCTCCTGTCTTATTCTGTCAAGACCAAAATCCTCCAACCTTACCACCTCGCTTTATCTTTTTTTATTTTATCTTTCGTTTTCGTAGCGCATATGGTGATAGAATCTGTTTTCACCTATACAACCGCCATCGATAAGCATCTTAAGTGTTTCATCGTCATATCTGTAAAGCTTGAAGCCACCCTTGGCGTTTTCATAATCCTCACCGAGCTTTGAAAATTCCGAATTGTACGGCTTGATTATTACGTTGTTTCTCCAATTAAAGCCGAGTCCCTGCTTTACACTTGTAGGTACTGCAAGATGCACGAAAAGTCTTATGTACCACATAAAGTTGTTTTCGATATACGCATCCTCGTACATTGCCATAGTCTCACCGGCACCATAGAACATATTGTAATTAGCCTTCTGATGCACGTATCCGCCAAAGCCATAGCCGGCATAACGGCAAAGATTATCGTAAAGGCGTATGTTTGTGAGTATTGCGTATGAGGTGTCTGTCTTTTCCCACGTGGTAAGCCATACCTCCATCGGGCTGTCGCAACGCTCAATAGCATTTGCATATATCATGATATCGCGTTCGATAACAGTTTCGGGCTGATTCTGGTATTCGTTATCTGCCGTCTTAAGATGTCCCTGACACTGAATAGTAGGACCGCAATCGAATGCCTGATAGATGTAGTTGTTGTAGATCTGATAATTATCACAGCCACCGAAAATTTCGATAGAATTACCGAATCTTGTCGGCCAGTAGTTACGGATAAACTGTATCGAGCCGCCGATCCATCCCACCTCGCAGTTGCGCACAACAAGATCCTTTGCCGTGCCTGCGCCCATACCGTGCGACGCACCGTAACGGATGCAGAGGTTATCAAGAGTGATACCCGACTTACCGCTGATGACGTTGCCCTTCATACAAAGCTCTATAGAATCGAATATCTCACCGGGGTTACCGTAAAGCGAGCAGATGAAAAGCTCACTTGTATGATGGTTGAAGTAATATTCAAGGTTATATCTTAAATCGTTGGCATCGGCAAATTTATCCTCGCCGCGCACCCAGAATTCCTTGCCGTTTGAGGTAAGTCCGTTATAGCCTCTGTGTATGCAAATATCCTTTTGCTCGTACTTCATTATACGCGCGCCAAAGTATTCACCGTGGTTAAATACGATATTACCTACGTCATTTGCAACTCTCATGTTACCGTTTTCGTCCATAGGCTCGTTTGCCGCAATAAAGCCTGTGTACTTATATATGTACGGATGTTCACCCCACTGCTTCCAGTCAGAGGGCTTCGATGCCTCGATGGAGCCGCAGATCATCGGCTTTGCGCCAAATCCGTATGCGGAATAGGTAACGTAGGGCTTTGACAGAATGCGCTCATGCCAAACGTCGCCACGCTTCATAAGAACTACGTCACCGGGGTTCAAAAGTCCGTCCGCGTTGATTTTTGCAAAGCTTGCAAAGGGCTTTTCTTCGGAGAGACCGTCGTTATTATCATCACCATCGTTGGCAATATAATAAATCTTTCCGCCCTCACCGAGAGTCCATTCGCTCTTGGTTGCAAGTATCTTATTCTTTCTTGCCTCAAATTCAGCATCAAGCACCTTTATCATTTCGCCTGAAGCAGGTTTTATTATCTGTTCCATAATTTTCCCTTTCCTTATGTCAGATTATATTTTACCGCTGTGCGGCATCAGATACAGTTAAATCTCTCGTCCTCGGAGAACATATAATGGTAGAAGTTGTTTTCTCCGAAGGCACCTGTTTCGTACATTTTATCTATTATCTCATTAGTATAAGGATATGTGACCGAAGGGTCAAGTGAACGCTCAAGATCTGCTCCCATACGCGAAAATTCGGATGCGTAGGGCTTGATTATCGTATTCTTTCTCCAGTTATAGCCAAGTCCGTTACGGGTGTTTACCGGAACTGCAAGTGCTATCAAAACACGGGCGTGCCACATAAAATTATTTTCAACAAACGCGTCCTTATACGTTGCTTCGGTGTGACCTCCGCCGTAGAACATATTGAACATCGTTTTATAATGTACGTAGCCGCCGAAGCCGTAGCCTGCATATCTGCAGAAGTTGTCAGACATTACAATATCCTCAAGTATAGCATATGTCTCTTCGTTCTGCTCTGTCTGAGTGGTTATCCATACCTCCATCGGACTGTTGCAACGCTCAATAGCATTACCGCAAACTCTTATATGGAGATTATGCTTTCTTTTCTGATCTTCCTTTTGAGTTGTAAGATCTCCCTGCCACTGCACGGTAGGTCCGCAATCAAACGCTTGATATATGTAGTTATTAACGATCGTGTAATTCTTCGCAGTTCCGAAAATTTCAATTGAATTTCCGTATCTTGTAATATGCGTGGGGCTGATATGCTGTACAGCACCGCCTATCCAGCCGACCTCGCAGTTACGAACGGTAAGGTCAATACAGTTGCCGCCTCCGACACCGTGCTGTGCGCCGTAAAGGATCGCAAGATTATCAAGGGTCGCACCGTTTGCAATTTGCACGACGTTTCCCTTTTTTGCAAGGTCTATTCTTTCGTAGACCTCGCCGGGATTACCGTATACGCTCACAAGATAAAGCTCACCGTTTAAGATATCGTAATAATATTCAAGGTCGTGGGAAAGATCCTGCGGTCCCGTAAATTTCGTTTGCGGCTTATACCACACCTCTTTACCGTTTGACACCATATTGCCTCTGCCCACAAGTCTTGCGTAGCCAGGCTTTACCGGATCCTCGTATACTCTGAGTGCGTAGGCTTTGCCATCGTCAAAAATGATATTACCTATATCAAAATTTGGTCTTCCGTGTCCGTTTTCGTCAAGAGACGTGCATTTGTCAAGCGGATGCGCGTATTTATATATACAACGCTTATCGTTCCACAATACCCAGTCTTTTGGATTTGACGCATCTACCGAGCCGCAGATCTTGGGCTTATCGCCCTCACCGTATGCTGAATAGGTAACATACCTCTTGGAAATCAGACTTTCATGCCATCTGCCTCCCCGCTCGAAAAGCACGACGTCACCCTCGTTGAGAAGCCCGTCAGCGTTTATAAGCGCGAGTGTACGGAAAGCATTTTCCGGGCTTTTTCCGTCGTTGTTATCGTCGCCATTTTCGCTTACGTAGTAGATTGTACCGTTTTCACCGAGAGTCCACTCGCTTTTAGTTGCTCGGATCCTGTTTTTACGCGCTTCGAATTCGGCGTCGAGTGCCTGAATCATCTCCTGCGACGCCGCTTTGATATGCTCTGTCAAAAAAATCGCCCCCATATACTGTATATTAACTAAATTATACAGTATAATAGGGACGATTTCAAGCCTTTTATCAAATTATTACAATTTATTTTATTGAATCAAGTATAGCGTCTCTCAGCTTCATAACAAGGAGTGTTTCTGATGGATCAAAGCTGTGCTTGCCCGTTTCAAAGAAGCATAAAATATCAGCGATAAGATTATCAAACGTGTTGGTCTGCGCATCCACGCTCACCGTTTCACCGGTATCAAGAGCTGTGCTTACAGAAAAGCCTATGCCGGGCATATAATTAAACTCAGCCTGCTTTCCGTTTTCGAAGCTGACCAAAGCCTTGTATCCGTTTTCCGTCTTTTCTCCGTGTGCCTCTACAGGCGCGCTCTTATAAAGCTTTACAGCCATTTCGGCCTGATGTATAATGTATTCGGCGATATTCGATCCACCACCGCTTATTACAAGCTTTTCACCCGGAGTAAAATCCGAAAGCTCATCGGCATATCTGAGTGCGGACGAAGAAAAGAAGTCAGCACCGTTTTCCCTTGCAAGCGCGAATATCTCTTCTGCCGTTTTATAATCTGGAGCAAACGTCTTATCGATATAGGTACGCTTCTTGCTCTTGAAAACCTCTCTTGCATAACCAAGATGCTTATCGGGATCCGAGGGTGACAATACTATTATAACGTCGCTTTTATCGCAAAGCTCCTTTATGCTAAGGCATTTTTGTGCACCGAACCTTTCGCACCACTCATCGGTCGATATTCCGTCTATAGGTGAAATATCAAGCTCTGCCCACGCATAAGCGAGCGTGTATTCAAGCCCAAGCCTTTTACAAGCCTGATTTATCCATTCGGGGTAGTGGTTTGCATGCCATTCGCTAAGATAATAATCAACAAAACCTATTTTTTTCATAATTTTCCTCCGGGTTTATTTAAATGTTTGTCTTTTATAATATTCGATCACCGCATCAGCTATTGCCTGGGAAGCTTTTTCTGTTCCCTGCGGGGATGATATTCTTTCATACTCCTCAACGTTTGTCATAAATCCTACTTCTATCAGCGTTGAGGGATATCTTTCGCATCTGACCATCGCAAGCTTTTGCGTATCAGCACCTCGGTTAAGCCTTCCGAGCGCAAGCGAAAGCTTTTCTGACATAATATTCGAAAGCGATCTTCCCGCATACTCCCAATAGAGTGCAACAAGTCCGCGTATTTTCGTTATGTCAACGCTGTAATCCATCGAATTCTGATGAATCGATATCATCAGATCAGGGGCTAAATCTTCAACATACCCCATTCTGTCTGCAAGCGCAATGTAGCTGTCATCAGCACGCGTCAGAACCACGCTTGCTCCAAGGGCTTCAAGCTTTTCCCGTGTCAGATTTACTATGCTTAAATTTAACGCCGCCTCGTTATATATGCTCGCAGCACCCGATGCTCCGACGTCCCTGCCGCCGTGACCTGCATCAAGCACTATAACTCTGCCGTCAAGCGGGAGAGCTCCCGACGAAAGTCCGCTTGGATTTCGAAGCTTAACTACTGTTTTGCCATTCTCATAAGCAAATTCAAATCCGAAGAAATTATCTTCGTTTTTAAGCTTGAGATGGTATCTGTAACAGTTTTTCTTGGTCGAGGTTTCCACCTTTACCGATTCAAACAATGCGTTGTCTAAAAGAGTCGGCACAGGCGCGCTTTTGGTATCCACGTTATAGAGATTTAAGATAAAATATCCATCCTCAACCCTGCCGTTAAGCGGTATATTTACGTCGCTGTCAATAATTATTTTGGTATGCGCACCGTCATTTTTGACTTCTGCACCCGATACCTTCGCTATCGGCACGTCGTTGTCAAGCTCACGCACATCGTTTTGTGCAACATATCCGCCGACTCTGAGCAAATAATATCCGTCAGACAGACTCACGGCATTATCACGCATACCCTGCGCCTGCGAGGTAAAGTCATCGTAATAATAGCTGTCGGGCGCGATCTTCAGTCCTGTGCGCTCAGCCTTCACCTCCACGGGTATCACTGCATTCTTTCCGCCCACACGGACCTTTGCAAGCATCTCTTCTGCTCTGTAGTCGCCTTTTGTAGAAATGACCTTAAGCTCACCGAGATCAAGTATCTCTCCCTCAGCCGCCTTCGGAAGCAATATCTTGCCCGAATACGTAGCTTCATAAAGCTTTCCCTTGTCAGATCCAGTCACTTTTTCTTCATCAACAAGCCGTACACTGTTTTTACCGAGCGTGCATACCACCTCAGAGCCCGCGGGAGCCTTGACTTTTACGTTTATTGCTTCGCCCGCGCTTGTAAAGATATCGCCTGCAGGAGCTACGGGGACTATTTTATATTCGTCCATTACCTTATAGCTTTGCACCTGAGAACCGGATGCGGTGCTCTGACTTGTTCCGTTATATACGGTAAATATGTAATCCTTGCCGTTTTGAGTGAATACAAGTTCGTTTTTACCCGATTCAAGCTCAAGCATATGCGAAAAATATCCGCGCTTGGTACGGCTTATTTTCTGACCGTTATAATACACGGGGTATGCAGGATCGGATGATCCCAAAACGTAGGTTTGCTTAAGGGATGCGAGGGTCGAGCCGTTTGCGGGGCTGTTGAAAACGACCCCACTGTTATCACTTTGCGCATCCGAGTATACAATACTTTCTTCAAACGCAAGCGCAAGCTCTTCACATATTCCCTCGGTGTTTTTTGCTATCACGTCATATCCGTAAAGAAGACTTCCGCGATAGGAAAGCTCACTGCGTGCAAATTCGATCTGATTCAATATCTCATTACCTTCGCCGCTCCAGCCCTCTGCATATCTGTATGCACCGTGGCTTATAAGCAGATCCACACCCGTGCCGTCGCACACAGCGTTCCACCAGCGTACAAGCGTGTCGTATCTTGAAGACTCTTCGGTGAATTTCCAATAAAGCTGAGGCGCTATATAGTCGATATATCCGCCGTTTATCCACGCAAGCGCATCTCCGTAAAGCTCGCTGTAGGACTGCGTTCCCTTTGTCTTACTGCCTCCGTTTTTACCGTCGTCATTCTGCCATATTCCAAAGGGTGATATGCCGAACAGTATTTCGCTGTCCGTTTCCTTTACAGCATCGTAAGATGCTTTAACAAGCTTGTTTATATTATCCCTTCGCCAATCGTTCAGAGCTTTTCCGTCCGAATACTTTTTATACGCATCCGAATCGTCAAAAACATCCTTTTTATCGCCCGTGTATGATACATAAGGGTAAAAATAATCGTCAAACACTATTCCGTCAACGTCATAATTTTCCGCGATCTCTCTGACTCCGCTTACTACAAGCTCTCTTACTTCGGGAATACCTGCGTTAAAATACAGCTTTCCGTCACCGTAAGCGACCGTATATTCGGGGTGTAAGCGTGCGGGATGATCCTTATAAAGCTTTGAAACATCATGTTCTGGCGAAGCCTTGCTTCCGTAAGTGACTCTGAGCGGATTTATCCATGCGTGTACCTTTATTCCCGCCAAATGGCCTTGTTTTACAAGGTATTCAAGAGGATCAAAGCCGCCCTTAAGAGCCTTGCCCTGCTCACCCGTGAGATATTCTGAGATCGGATATATCTCTGAATTGTAAAAAGCGTCTGCGTGCGCTCTTACCTGAAAGTAAACAGCGTTAAGCTTGTTATTAACACAGTTTTCTATTATTGCATCAAGCTCATTTTTGAGCTGCGCCTCACTAAGCCCCTTTTTCGAGGGAAAGTTAATATTGTTCACCGTTGCGATCCACACGCCTCTCACCTCGGCATCGGGATCAAGTATCGCCCTTGTGCCAAGTGTATCGGCACCCTTTTCAAGCAATGTTACAATAGGGTTTGATCCGCTTGAATCAGGCAAAACAAGAGACGTTTCCCCGACAAGTGCAAGCATGGACACGACTACAGCCGCTGCACTTAAAAGTGCAACGACAGCAAAAAGTATGCCTGTTCCCTTCCTATTTATATCAAGATTAAAGCCAATCGCCATGTCCATTGTTTTACCACCTTTATATCTTTATATTAAGAGTATACCAAAACAGATCATATTTTGCAAGTACAATTTCTTACAAAAAAGTAAATATTTCCCTATTGTCTACCAAACAACGAGAAAAAGCATACCGCTCACAACGGTATGCTTTATACTCTATTCAGTAAAATTAAATGTTTGGCCCCATTTCATCCTCCCACAGCACGGGCGGATTTCCTCCGTCCACACCGGGGCGATAGTGTTCCTCATCCGACGCAGAAGCAGTGATTATATCAACAGCCTCAAAGCCGAACAACTCCACGGAAGGAAGTAAATATTCCTTTTTCATTCACCAAACTCCAAACTACAAAAGATTACTTTTCGATCTTGCCTGTATCAATTCCGGGAAGATAAGAATCCTCATCGGACGAATAGGTGATAACGTCAACAACATCAAAAAGCATTACCTCGACAGTGGGATCTTCATAAAACATCTTCATTACAAGTATCTCCTTTCGCAGTAATCAAACTAATTCACCGAATTTGCTTTTACACGGATTATGATATCATATTTTTTCTCGCTTGTCAAGATGTTTTTTCAATATTTTTTATTTTTTTCTTAAAAAGCATTTTTTGTGCAAAAAAACACACAAAACAGTTCGTAGAAAACAGGTGTGTCCCCATACTTTTCACTTACTTCGTGATCTTTTCACTACAGACGGAGGCTTACCGAAGGTCTTTTTATATTGCTTGAAAAATCCCGAATAATCACAGAAACCGCATTCAAGAGCCGCCTCGGTAGGAGATTTGCCGTCAAGAATTTTTTCATTTGCAAGCGCAAGCCTTTTCTTTAGCACGTACTTATAAAGAGATATATTCATTTCACGTCTGAAAGCGTGAGAAATTCCCGACTCCGAAATATTAAGATCAGCCGACATCAGCTCAAGTGTTATCCGCTCGTGTATGTTCGCTTCTATCCATTCAATGCATCTCTGTACCGTATCCGACCTGCCTGAAAAATCCCCATCTAGCCTCTTAGCACGCCTTATTTCATATACAAGAAGCGCGCCTGCGGCAAAAGCAAGCGTTTCTGCCGTTTTATCATTTTCAAACTCACGGGCTGTATTTATAAGTCTTTCAAGAATAGGGCTTATCTGCTCGTTTATCTCGCATATGAAAGTTTTTTCAAAGCTGCCTGCGAAAAGCTTATCAAGCTCGGATTCACTATCAAAATGTATCACCAGCCTGTGATATTTTTCAACATCCCTCGTGACATTAAGCTGATGATAACACTGCTTAGGTATGACCAAGAGCGTTTTCGGTTTAAGTTTGAGATGAAGATTATCAGAAACAAAATCAGCCTCTTCTCCTATGAAATATATTATCTCATTGTACGGATGAAACTCCCGTCCCACAACGTCGCTTGCGCCCTTTGCATATTTGACGGATATCCGGTCGCTTTTTATAATTTTCTTAAAGCCGTTGCTCATTATTTCCCTGCCGCCTACAAAAGTTTTTTTAATTATACACGCCTTTTGCAGTAATGTCAATGTTTTTTATATAGGTAGTCCATTTTCTATTCAAAATCTGTCAAAATAAACTTTGTTCATTTCCTACAATGTGACCGTGTATTTTCGGCATTTTTAACAATTGTCAGGATTAGACTTTTATGCTATAATTTATGCATACGCGGCTGTTACACAGCCGCGTACAGTATCCTTAAAAACCGGAGGAAAATTAAATGAAAAGATTTTTTGCCATGCTGCTTGCCATTATCATGATCGCAACAGCCACACCGATGATGTCTCATGCGGATGAGGCTCCCGAAAAAACGCTCTTTTCGGCGTATGACATCTACTACGATGCACAGATCGCGAACTTCACCACCGTTCAGCCCGTGCTTGAAATTTCGGACGGCGTACCCTACGCTTCCATGAAGGCTGAGCCCGGCACCTACGGCAACGGCGCACTTATGATGACGATAAAATCAAGCGCGCTCAAATTCAACGTGACCGAATATCCGTTCATTGCCGTCGGATACAAAACAGATGCGGTAACTCCCGGTGTCGATATCACTATGATGTATGACAACAATGAAACCTGGAGAAAAGAGGGCGGTTCAAGATACAAGATAACAAGCAACGGAAAGCTTGAAAAGCTTATATGCAATGCGCTCGATCTCAACGCCAAGGTGGAAATCAAGCCCGATTATCAGGGCATTGATATCAGACTGAAATTCTGGGGCGGTCATACGCAGGTGCTTTCAACCAACCAGTATTTCGACGTTGCTTACATAGCCTTTTTCAAAACGCTTGATGAGGCAAATGCTTTCGTGTACAATCCCATAACCGAAGAAGAATACTTTGCAGAAAGTGACCTCAAAATAGTAAATAAGACCGTCACTGACGTTGATGAAAATACACTTCTCTCTTATCTTGCTCAGGCAGAAGCGCTTAAGTACGATATCATCAACACCCCCAACACAGAATTCCCTCAGGCTAAAAAGACATATTACGTTTCGCCCGACGGCGATGATAACAACGACGGTCTTTCACCCGAAACAGCCTGGAAATCGCTTGAAAAGGTCGGAAGCGCAACCTACGGAAAGGATGACGTTGTACGCTTTAAGCGCGGCGGGATCTGGCGCGGTACTCTTAATCTTAAAAACGGTGTGATCTACTCGGCTTACGGCGAGGGTCCCAAGCCCGAAATTTGGGGCTCTATCCCCGGCGAGGGCGCAGAAAATTGGGAGCTCACAGATGCTCCCAACGTATGGGCGTTCACAACGCCCCTTGAAAACGACAAGCACCCCGGAAACATCGTATTTAACGAGGGCGAAGCCTGGGGCATCCACGTTTACACCGACGGCAAGGGCAACAGACACGATCAGGGTACTGTTTTCAACGGAATCGAAACGGTTGAATGTCCCCCTACCCCTTACACAGGCTACAAGGATATCTTCCACAACAATCTTGAATTCTGGTACGACGAAGAAGCAAAGACCGTGTATATGTACTGCGAATACGGCAACCCCGGAGAGTATTTTGATGACATCGAATTATCCCTTCGCCCCGATATGGTCAGCGGAGGAGGAAAATATATCATTTTCGATAACATCTGCCTTAAATATGGCGGCGGTCACGGAGTATCCGTTATGAACAGCGAAAGCGTCACGGTGCAGAATTGCGTGTTCGGCTGGCTCGGCGGAGGCGGACTCGGTAACGCCGTTCAGAACTGGGACAACTGCAAGGACTTCACGATCAATCACAACTACGCTTATCAAATATACGACTGTGCGTGGACCACGCAGTCAAGCGTTACCTATGCCGACAGAACGATGGTGGACGTTGTTATGACAAACAACATCTCAGAGCGCTGCAACACGGGTGTTGAGATATGGCTGAGCGGTGACAACACCGACAAAAAGGGACTCCTTAAAAACTTTACCGTAGAAAACAACTTCACTCTCTACGGCGGGTGCGGCTGGAGCCATCAGCGCCGCCGCGATATCAAGGACGGCAACTTCGTTTTCGGAGGCACGGGAATTGACAGAGTCGTTTCGCGTGAAAATATGCATTTTGAAAACAACGTAAACATCCACGCAACACATATCGGACTTTATGCACGCTTCATAGGTCCTGCCGGCTTTATGTTCGACAACAACGTGTATATGATGCAGAGAGGCAAGTCGATGGCTTCTGCCGCATCAAATCTCAAGGACGGAAGCGGCTCGCTTATCAGATATCCCTACGATGAAAAGGGGATTTCCACGCTTGCCACGCTCGGCAACGACGTAAACTCCACCTTCTACTATCTCGCCGATGACTTTGAGCCGCACACAGACTCAAAGCTTCAGGACTTCACAGACGTATACGGGCATTGGGGACTTGAAAATATCAGCTTTGCAGTAATGAAGGGACTCTTCTCGGGCACTACCGATACGACCTTCTCACCCAACGCGCCTATGACGCGTGCAATGCTCGTAACCGTGCTTTCTCGCCTTGCAGGTGACGTTGATACCAATGCTGTATCGGGCTTCTCCGACGTAAAGGCTGACGCATGGTACACATCTGCGGTAGCATGGGCAGAGGCTAAAGGCATCGTTGACAAGGGCGCTTCCTTCAGACCCGATGCCAACGCTACCCGTGAGGAAATGGCTGATATGCTCTACCGTTTCGCAAAAGCTTACGGTAAGGACACAAGCAAAAAAGCTGAACTTAAATTCACGGACGCTTCAAGCATCAAATGCAAGGACGCCGTCGCTTATTGCGTAGGTGCCGGCATCATCGCAGGCTATAGCGACAACACCGTCAAGCCCGCAGGCGAGGCTACACGCACCGAGGTAGCTACGATGCTTAAGAGATTCATCTTCGCTTGAGATTTGTGCTTTACGGTTTAAAGCGGGCTTCTTCAAAAAAATGCTATAATTATTAACAACTTAACAGATGCTGCCAATGCGTTAAGCAGGCAGCGTCTGTTTTGTTTATTTTGACTACTATTTCAATTATAATATGTGCAAAATACGAATTGACCGTAAAGAACGCATATGATATAATATTGTAGCTATTATGGTAATTTATGCTTTATCGTGCCCGTCCGTTCCGATCCGGTCAGTTCGGGTGCTTCAATAGTGTACTATTTGCAATAATAAAGTCACTTTTTCGCATTGTTTGTCCACACGGCAGTATGATATAATGCAGTTACCATAGTTCAAGTAAAACGTGAAAGGAAACCACCAATGAAAAAAGTCTTTTCCCTACTCCTCGTGATATGTATGCTCGTGTCGGCTCTGCCCTACACAGGCGCGGCTATCACATACGACAAATTTGACACGGTCTTTACAGCATTCACTCCGCTCAACTTCGAGCACAGTGTAACCGCGAAGATCCAAAAGTCAACCGAAAAAAACGGCTCTGTTCCGTATTTTCATTACGTTGCCGAACCCGGCGAATACACCAACACCGATCTCATAATCAAGCTGAAGGCAAAGAATATCAAGCCCGATGAATATCCGATCATAAAGGTGGAATACAAAACCAACTCGCCCAGCAGCATACTTGACGTATCAATGACATCTCCCAAGGGTGAAAACTGGCTTTCAAAGCATCCTGCACTCAATTCGGACGATCAATGGAATTCTGTTACCTTCAACTACAATGACATCACCGCAGCAGGAACACAGTATATCCCTAACAAAGGCGAAAGCAACATAACCTTCTGCTTCAAGCCCTTCGGATCACAGAAGGTCACTCTTGATAAGCAGTACTATTTCGACCTCCATTATGTCGGATTTTTCAAAACCGAAGAAGAAGCCGCAAGCTTCAAGGGCTTCAACATGAATACGGCAAGCTATAAATACCCCGTAGTCACTCCCGAAGCATTGTTCAACAACTTTGCAGGCGGAAATGAAGTCAATTCCATAAACTACTTCAAGGTCGACGACACAAGCTCTTTTGTAAGATTCACCGTTGAACCCGGCACATACGGTAACAATCTTCTGATATCATTTACGCACTCTGCATTCCCTATTGTAGAGCGTCCGTATATAAAGCTTGCGTACAAAACCGACTCCAAGGCGTCAAAGCTCGACATTTCAATGACCAGTGACAAGGGTGAAAACTGGCCGGCAGGTTCAAAAAAGCCGTCACTTGTCGGCACAGGCGAGCTTACCGAGCTTATATTTACAATAAACGATTTCACCGCGGCAAACGGTGTTGAGGCACCCGATGAAAACAGCTACGTAAACATCAGACTCAAGCCCTGGGGCGCACAGTCGGTAACTATTACCGAGCACTCTTATTTCGACCTCTATTACGTTGCCTTCTTTGAAACCGAAGAAGAAGCACGTTCATTCTCGTATCCCGGCGATGACAACTATACGCACGATTATTCACAGGAGCTCTCGGCTGTAGATTATTCTTTCGCTTCCAAGGCAACTGTACGTGACTATATTGACGACGCAGATGCGCGCATCAACGAGGTTATCCACACAACCAACACGGTCCCCTATATGCAGCATCTTACTCTCACCGGACTTACAGGTGCTTACGGCTCCTCTGACGAGAAGGACAACAAAACCTTCTATACCATGACGATTCCGAAGGGCAAGCATGAGGCGGGCGCACTTAAATTTGCATTCACCCAGAACGACGTTGCTCTCTCATCCTACCCGTTCATCAAGCTTTCTTATAAGAGCGAGGTTTCTTCCACCGCACTTGCAACTCTCAAATCAAGCAACGGAAGCGCATCGCTTGAATTTCCCATTTCAACATCAACAAACACCTATACCCAGAAGCTCTTCGATCTTTCAGACTTCGCAAACTACCAGTCGATCCTTCAGGGAAGCAACGTAACCTTTGAGGTGTATCCTCTCGGAAACAACGCCAAGACGCTTATCAGCTCAAGAAGCCTTACACTTGAATATATAGGTCTGTTCAAAACGAGATCTGCGGCAAGCAACTTCGTCTATGCCGGTGAACACGGCGCGAATATGACCTCCAATACGATCATATATACAGCCAAGCTCCTTGATCCTGCAAGAATCCCTTCAGGCAGAAAGGTATTCGTTGCTCAGAACGGATCAAGCAGCAGCTCAAACGACGGTTCAAATATAAACAACCCGATAAGCTTTGCAAGATTCAGATCCATTAACAGTTCACTTCCCCAAGGAACTGTAGTATTCTTCAAGCGTGGCGACAGCTTCCGTTATGACGGTTTGGTCTACGCACACGGATACGTTACATATACCTCCTACGGTGTCGGTGACAAGCCTAAGTTCATAGCTTCCATCGATGGTACGGGCGCAAGCAAGTGGACAAAGACTGAGCACAAGGACGTTTGGGTGTTCAACCAGTCTCTTAAAACACTTAACAACGACGTCGGACACATCCGTATCAACGACGGCGAGCTCTGGGGAATCAAGGTTTCCGCAAAGAACTATACCGATAACCGCGTAAACAACGGTGCAGTATTCAACGGACGTACCCATATCGAGGGCATGAACGGCACCCTCGAAAACGGTAAGGGACTTGTTAATGACCTTGAATTCTGGCATGATTATGACAATGGCAAGCTTTATCTTAACTGCGCCGACGGAAACCCCGGCGAGGTGTTTGACAGCTTTGAGATCGCCAATAGGGGTAACGCGATCAGCGGTTATTCCAATACGACTGTGGATAACATCTACATCACAGGATGCGGAAGCCACGGTATCGGTATGGGTACCGTAAATAACGTAACCTTATCAAATCTTCACCTTGAGTGGATCGGCGGCTCCATACAGACTCTCGCGCTCAACGCAACTCCGACGGAAGGCGGCACTCCTACACGCTTCGGTAATGCTCTTGAAGCATACGGCGGCGCTGTAAACGTTACAATGAAAAACAGCTTCTGTGACCAGGTATACGACTGCTGCTACACCGTCCAGAATCAGGGCGCTGTAAACTTCGAAAACGTATTTATGTATGACAACGTCGCACGCTACAGTAACTCCGGTCTTGAGGTATGGCAGTCGGGCGGTACTACCACCAATATGCTGCTCTATGACAACTATACCCTCTTCGGCGGCTACGGCTGGAGCCATCAAAGACCTAACAAGGACGGTAACTTCTTCTACGGCGGTCTCGGCATAAGAACCACCGTCTTCACACAGAACTCTGTTCACAACAATGTAAACATTCTAGCTTCCGCTGTAGCACTTCAGGTGAGCGAAATCGCATCAACAAGATACAACTTCAACTCAAACGTCTATATCATGGGTGAAAACAAGATCTATTCAAGAGCTCCCGTTAATCCCGAAGGTTCCGGCGCAACATCATCACACACCTATAATTACACTTCCATTTCCGCATCGCAGAGCAAGGGAACAGACCTCAACTCAAAATTCCTCTTTATCCCCACGGATCAGTTCAATATCGGCGATGATCCCTACGAGATATTCAAAGCAGGCAATAACCCGATATACGATATCGAACCGAACGTTGACGAGATCGTTCTCGGTGTCGGAGATAAGTTCAACATATCATCCAAGGTTTATCCCGAAAGCGCAGAAAACAAGGAATTATATTATTCAAGCGATCATCCCCTTGTCGCATCTGTAAACCAGGAAGGACAGATCACTGCTAACTGCAGCGGTTCTACCACAATCAAGCTTATATCCGTTGAATCGGGCGTTACCGCCAAAATAAAGGTTTCGGTAATCAACGTTGCTGACCGTCCGAGCATTTGGTCAAAGGATACGGCAGGCAAGGACTCTTATACGGCAAACGTCCTCTTTGTAGGCGACGATTTCTTTAGCGGTGAGCATAATCTTCCCTCTCTGTTCAATGAAAGCTTTTACGTTAACACTGAAACTATTGCGCAAAACGGTATGAGCTTCACATCCAATACTTATTCGGTAGCAGATGCGTTGGCAGATACCAAATCCAATTCCGCAGTGACCTTCATTTCAGCAGGATATAACGACTATCTTGCAGGTGCTTCGCTTGCAGAATTTGAAGCGAGCTTAAAGGAAACATTCTCCAAGGCTCGCTCAACTCAATCCAAATCTACAATAGTTTACGTAACACCTCTTAATCTTACCAAGGCTAAAAACTCACAGGGGCTTACCATCGGAGATTACGTAGAAAGCGCCAAAAGGATAGCTGCTACACAGCTTATCCGTGTTGCAGACATCTACACCAACCCCAAAAAGCCGTTTACCACCTTTGACAATAACGGGGACCCTGCATACATTTATTCAACTCTTATAAGCACGGACCTTTCATTTACCGAAAAGGGTGTAGACAGATACCTTACCAACATAATCGCAGAAATAAGAGAAAACGCGCTTATATACGTTTACGGTATAGTTGAATACGCTCATACCTTTACAGCTGATATGCTTATAGGTGACGTTATTCATACAACCCATTTCCTTGCACCTGAGCCGGTTGCCGAAGCCGGAAACTCATACATCAGAATGAAGCCGGCGTACGTATTAACGGGTGCAGACGGCACGTCGTTTGATATCAAGTTTGTTAATTCAAGCCTGCCGATCAAGGAATATCCGATAATCAGAATCGATTACCGTTCAAATATTTCAAGTGCAAATGCGAAGCTCGACCTTAATATGGGTGTCATATACAGTTCAGGCAACGCAAGGCTTTGGGGTCCCAATCATAGCTACAATAAAAACGGTGAGCTTTCAACGCTCATCATTGACGCAACAAAGGCATTCACGGGCGGTGACAACATAAGCTCTCTTGCACAGGCAAATGACGATTCTCCCGTAACCTACTTAAGATTCAAGCCTTATGCAGGCGGTCAGACAAATACCGACGGCGATTACTTCGACATCATGTCCATTTCATTCTTCAAAACGGTTGAGGATGCCGAAAAGGGCGTTGCAGACGAGGAAGAGGAAATCCTCGTTCTCCGCGGCGATATCGACGGAAACGGCGTTATAGAAACTACAGACAGTGTCGCTCTTTCAAGATACTTTGCCAAGTGGACAGGCTACACAGATATCGATGAAGCAACTGCCGATATCGACGGAAACGGTCTTGTTGAAACAACAGACAGCGTTTCGTTCTCAAGATACTTCGCAAAGTGGACAGGTTACACAGACCTGTTCGACTGATAAAGATTTTTATTCTATGTTCCTGATGCATTTTGGGACAGATTTGAAATCCGGTTTTCAAATCCGTCCCAAAAGCAAAAATATAAATTAATGGAGGAAAACTATGAAAGCACAGACACTTCGCAAAACCCTTGCTATCGTTCTCTCGGTGCTTATGCTCGTTAGCGTAATGCCCCTTTCAATGATGGCAGCAACAACCGAAGACTGGCAGATCGACGGTGATTACGTCATTCTTTCCGGTCAGGCACTTATCGATGCCACCACAGCAAATAGTGGTGTATCATCGGTCAATCTTATTTCCGAACCGGGTAAAACCTATGCGAAATATAACCTTACCGTAGGAAGCACAAACTCTATGGTATCCGTTTCGCAGGAAAAATCCGGCATCAACCTTGCTGAATACGATTACTACGTATTCAAGTACTTCCAGTCTCAGAATCAAGGCAATCTTGATACAACCTTCTCGGCATCCTGGGATGCTTCTGCTTATGAGCAGAGCGATCTTTGGGGCTACACCTTCTACGAGCAGTGGTCAAAGCTCGGTCATCCGGCGGCATCCAAAGGTCAGTGGAAGACAAAGACTATGACAAGAACCGAGTTCTACGGCTGCGCAGGCAAAAACGGAACACCCGATCCCGTAGACCATTTTGCTCCCGTTCCCGCACTCACAAAACAGCTTTTCAGATTCAAGCCCGCTAAGCAGAATGCAGCTACAGACGGCTCTTACTTCGGTCTTGAATACTTCGCTTGCTTCAAGACAAAGGATCAGGCTGATGCATTCATCGAAATGCAGGAAGCCGGCCTTATCCCCGTTACCTCCTTTGACGTTGAAACCGGCAGCGCAACAGATAAAGTAACAACATCTGTAGGAAACATTATTCCCGTAACCGTGACAGTTGCCCCCGCTTATGCGGCAAGCGCAGTTAAGGTTGCTGTTACAGGCGACAGCATTACTTACGCAAACAATAAGTTAACAGCAATTAAGAACGGTACTTCAACCGTTACCATCACTGCTAACGACGGAATTGACGGCGCTGAAAAGTTCAGCGAATCGTTCACTGTTGAGGTAGTAGCTCCTCAGTCTGTTACCATCACAGGCGCTGAGCTTGCAGACAAGGTTAAAACTGCAGCTCTTGTAATGTCTCACGAGGTCGTCAACGATGCAAAGTACGGCAGAAGAATGCTCAAGAGCACAGCTACTGCTGCCGTTGCAGGCGGTGATAACTCCTATATCCAGTACGACCTTTCTTCGTTCGGAGTTCTTGCAAAGACCTTCCCCTATATGCAGATCGGTTATGCTGCAAAGACAACAAGTGCAAGCTTTACAGATATAAACGTTGCTATTGACGGCTATCAGGTTCTTGGCACTCAGGCGCCTGTCATCAACAGACTCTGGGGACCTAAGCCCACAACAGTTCAGGAAACCTTCAGTAAGTGGAACATTCCTTACACCCAATATGCGACCGGCGAAAAGAACTATAATATGACTGAGGATCCCTGGGTACACTACGGACACGACTGGAACTGGATCTCGGATACCGGTACATATGAGTATCTCAGAATCAAGCCCTGGCCAGCAAACACAAACGCAAGTGCTGTAGGCGATTACATTGCTATTGAATACATCGCATTCTTCTCAAGTGAAGAAGCTATGAACAACTACGTTTTTGCTGTAGAGCTTGACAGCATGGAGGTTCCCGAAGCTCTCACAGTTCCGAAGAACTCCACCAGAAAGCTTGAAGTAGCAGTTGAGCCCGAGGGCGCATACGTTAAGCTTGAGTACACAGTAGAAGATCCTTCGATCGTATCCGTTTCCGAAACAGGTAACGTTCTCGGTCTTAAGGAAGGATCGACAAAGGTAACCGTAAAGACCCCCGACGGCAAGTTCAGCGGTGTTTGCACGGTTACAGTTACAGCTCCGCAGGAATCCTCTTGCATCGTAATCGGTGCACAGGATCTCATTAGCGGTATTTCCTACGAGGGCGGTCTCACAGGATCGACTTCACTTGTTGACGATGACACACTTGCTATGCGTCTTGTAAAGTCAGAGATCCTTGCAAGCTGCACAGGCGGAGACTCTATTGCTATCCAGTACGGTGTAAAGGATGCAAACGTTCTTGCTAAGCAGTATCCGATAGTTCAGGTAGCATACAAGGCTCATATCAATAATAAGTCAAGCATAGACCTTAACTTCGGTATTGATAAGTATTACGCTAACGGAGACAAGAACAATATCAAGGCCGTTCGTCTTTGGGGTATCAGACCTTCATACGTAAACGACCAGTTCACAACACTTTACTGGGATTCATCAAAGGCAACAGGCGGTGACCCCGTTGGCTCGAACTATTCCTGGAACAACGTTACAGACGACGGTATTTACTCCTACTTAAGACTTAAGCTCTGGGGTGGACAGGGCGGTACCAATCCCACAAAGGGTGACACATTTGAGGTACAGTACATCGCTTTCTTCCCGGACGTTGCAACTATGGAATCCTTCGTATATGAAACAGACCTCGCCGGAATAGAGGTTCCAAGCGGATTTGATATCCAACAGGGTACAACAGCCAAGCTTCCCGTTAACCTTGTTCCTTCCACGGCTTATGCAAAGCTCGTTTACGAAAGCCAGAACGAATACGTTGCACGCGTAACCGCAGACGGCAAGATAATCGCTCTCAATCCCGGTCAGGTTGCAGTTGACGTCAAGACACACGATGGTAAGTTCTCCGGCACGTGCATCGTAAACGTAACCTATCCCGAAAAGGATTACAGCCAGTATATCTTCGATCGAGACAATCTTGAAAACCTCGTTTACAAGGTTAACGTAGAAAAGAAGCTCAACGTTGTATACCTCGGCGGCTCTGTTACCGCAGGTGCAGGCGCAAGTGCTGCCGACTCCACATCCTGGAGAGGTCTTACCGGCTTGTGGCTCAAGAATATGTTCCCCGACGTAGAAGTTAACCTTCACAACTCCGCAATGGGCGGCTCGGGCTCGATGCTCGGTGCGTTCAGAACAGACGTTGACGTTCTTGCACACGATCCTGACCTTGTATTCGTTGAATTCGCAGTTAACGACTCCTACAGCAAACATTATGCAGACGGCACAGTTCAGTTCTACTATGAATCGATCCTCCGTCAGATCAGAGAAAAATCTCCCGATACAGAGATCATTTCGATCTTCGTAACAGACCAGGGACTCTTACATCAGACAGATATGAGCCCGATCGCAAAGCTTCATAATGAGGTTGCTGCTCACTACGGTGTAACCGGTATCGACGTTGGACGTGCTATGAACAATCATATCACTTCCACAGGCGGAACATGGGGCGAATACGTATCCGACTCTGTTCACCCCGGTGACAAGGGCTATGCGATCTACGGCGACGCTATCAAGCAGTATCTCTTCGCTAAGCTCTTCGGTGCTGATGAAGTACCCGAAAAGCCTATCGAGCATACAGTTCCCGAAACTTACATCGACGAAAGAAATATTGATTTCGTTCCCACATACGTTAAGGTTACAGAAAACACCTTCACAGATGTAAAGGGCTGGACATACAGCGCAAACAAGGTTTACAACAACCTTGATACAGCCGGCTACGTTTACCCCTCTGCTAATGATAACAGCATCACCTACAAGTTCAAGGGTACCGGTATCGCGTTCTTTATGGAATTTAACGGCGGCGGATACTACGTTAACTGGTCACTTGACGGCGGCTCTACTCAGTCGTTTAAGGTAACAGATACAAACCACGCATTTAACTATATGTACAAAACAGGTGTACTTGAGGATACATGGCACACTCTCACCTTCTCTTATAAGGGTGCAAGCAATACGGGCGGAACAAACCCGAACGTAAAGCTTACAAGACTTCTTGTTTCTCAAGTAGCTTCCGAAGAACCCGAAGTTCTCCTCGGTGACGTAGACGGAAACGGCACTGTTGAGCCTACAGACGCAGTTGCACTTGCACGCTACAATGCTAAGTGGTCAGGCTATAGCGAAGACGACATCAACCTTGCAAACTCCGACGTAGACGGCGTAGGCGGTGTTGACGCCACAGACGGCGTTATCCTCTCCCGTTACTTTGCAAAGTGGGCAGGATACGAAACTCTCCCCTACGTTCCCGCTGAATAATAGCAGGTAACATCGCTATACTGATGCTGATACAAGCATAAGAAAATCCCCGAAAGAGTAAAATCTTTCGGGGATTTTGTTGTTCTGGGATATTAGTAGCTCATGCCCTAATTCTTTTCAACTATCTTGATATTGACAGGATCTATTCCTGCCTGCTCGTATACGATCTCCTTTATCTGCGAAAGCTCGTTTTCCATAAGTCCGTCCGATTTTACGATAATGTTCGCATTCGATCCTGTAACTACCGCGATGCATTCTTCAAAGCCCTTGCTCTTTATAAGCGTTTCAATATTTGCCTCTGTTTCGATTTCGCCCGCGATACGTGCGATGTCTGTAAGAGCCGATTCCTTTGCTCCCTCAAGCGCGGCTTCGTTATTGACTACAGTCTTGAGCACCTCTATCGCCTCGTCGCGTGCCTGATCGCGGCTGAGAATTGACGAAGCAAAATACGTGTCGGCAACGCTTAAGCTTTCGTCCTCACCTACTGCGATAACAGGCTCAAGCATCGGTGTGTCACCGCCTTCTCCGGCAAGCGCATAGTTAAGTATCACCGCAAGTCCGATAAGTAAAACCGAGCATACAACTACAACCGTACGCGTGCCGACAGATACGACCGCGCTTTTGATCTTGCCCGCCGCACGCTTGTATAACGGGGCATCCCTGACCTCTTCGATTGGCAGATTCTCAGAAGCGGGTCTTACGCTTTCAAGCTTCTCATCAAATTTTTCGTTAAAGTTTTCCATACCTTTTCTCCTTATATTAAATTACACTTAATTATATTCGTGTCCGACCGTTTATATGACTATTTTGCCCCAACGTATATCCGCGAGCTGGGGATGCCATACAGAGTTGAGAGCATTTCTGTAAGCTCAAGCTTCAATTTTGCGTTTTCTTCCTTATTCAGTATGAGCGCAATTCCGACAAGTTCGCCGGCAACGTCGGTGTTGACAGAGACGTACACTCCATCCCCTGCAAGCTCAATGCACAGTCTTTCGATTTTTTCTTCGAGCCTTGTCTCTCCCGCTCCGCTTTGAAGCGGCACAGCCTCAAATGTGCACAACAGCACGCCGAGTACAAGAAGTGCCGATATAAGCCCGATATTTTTAACACGCTTTAAGCGCAAAAGCATTTCGGATATTTTCATTCCATCCCCCCTTTTTTATTCAACGCAGACCTTGATTCCAAGCTCGTTTTCAAGATAGCTTTTTATGTCGCTTGCAATATACCCCTCAACATCCGACACCCACAGACTTGTAATTTCGATATTTTCCATATTGCTTATATCAAGCGATACCCCTATATCCGCACCTCTGCCGAAGCGCAGACACAGCTTCTTATTTATTTCTTCTGTCATAGAGCGCACCACCTCAAGCAAGTACATATCACAAGGTACGGGCTTATCCGAGATCCGATTTCCACCATCATCAGCCTTGTAAGCTACCGAGTTTTTAATGTACACGTATTTGTAATTAAGCACCGAGGCCTCATTAAGCTTAATTTTATCAAGCGCATCCGTTAGAGACGCAGTATTTTCCCCCCACACACTCAACATAGGAGTTATAATTGATATCACCAGCACAAGCGCAAGCAGATAACGCAGATATTTGGCAAGCGCACCATTGCTTTTCGGCAAAATAAAAGCGCAGATATATTCTACAACCGCCGCGCCTATAACGGTCGATACAAGCTCTTGTTTCATTTTTATCCTTTCATCTATCCGTAAGCAGACGAGCATTTGAGCAACAGCGTGAGAAAATACACGAACATAAAAGCGCAAAGCGCAACAAGCGCGATAAGCACATTTATAAGCGATGACGCCTGCTTTAGCACCTGCGTTTCCCTTTCGCATCCGAGTATGTCTGAAAGCGACGCACCAATGACTAAGTTGATCCGCACTATCATAAGGCTTATAAACACCGGAAGTGTTATAAGTATCACTACCGCGATACCGACACCGCCAATACTCGCGCGTATATAACCCACACTTCCTGCTACCATACGTACTGCCTCGCTAACCGCCGATCCGACTATGGGTATAAAGCTTGATGCAGCAAATCGCACGGCTCTTGCGCCGAGCGTATCCGCGGCTCCGGCAAGCGTATGCTGTAGGCTCATTATAACCGATATGGAAGTTACGGTAAAGCTTATGCCGAGCATCATAACTCCGCGCAAAAAGCCTATCAGCGTACCTATTCTTATTTTAGGCGAAAGTGAGGAGGCTATAGTCAACGCCGCAACAAGCGAAAGCAACGGATACAACAGATACGCACAGATATTTTCCACGACCGCAATACTAAGCATAAGTCCGCTTGTACTGACCGTTGCCGCACTTATGTTTCCGCCTGCTGCGTAGGCTATTGATATGGCAGGCGTTACAGCCGTTGCAAAGGATGCAAGTGTCCCAAGATATTCTGACACCGCTTCAAAAAGTGTTGCTACTACCGTAAACACATAGACACATACGCAAAGTGAGCTTACAGATGAAAATGCTCCTTCAAGCTCTCCCTTCGTACTCTGCGATAAGAGATGAAACAATGACGATACTATAAGCAATGCCGCAAGTGTATACAGATCTGCCGTATACTTTCCTGCTACAGATCTGAATGATTTTTTTATACTTTCAAAAAAATATGAAAACGAAAGCTTGTCTGCTATATTTGCATTGTCATCAAATATTCCGTCGGGCAAGGCTTGCTTTACCTCATCAGGTATATATTCACCAATGTCAACCGATTCAAGCGCAGCTGCATTAAGAGAAAGCAAGGACAAAAATACGAGTATTATCGCTATAACAGATACGGCGCGCATCACAAAAGCCCCCGCGCAAGCTTTATAAGCTCGCTTACAAGCGGAAGCGCGAGCAACAAAAGCTCTGCTTTACCCAAAAGCTCTATCCTGCCCGCAAGACTTGTCTCGCCCAGATCCTTACACAGATCGGCGCAAAAATCTACGGCAAGCGACACGCCCAAGGCCTTTATTAGTGTGGTAAAATATCCCGCAAGCACCGTTTCCCCAAGAAGCTGTTTTACAACTGTAAACACCGGCACCAATTTGCCTATAGCCGCAACAAGCAAGGCAACACCTGCGCATATTCCCACAAGCTTGCCGATATCTCGCTTAAGCTCGCTTGTCAACAGCACTGTAAAGAGCGCAAAGATAACAAGTCCGCAATATCTTATTATGCTCATAACAATCCGAACACCGAGCCTATAAGCGCAAAAAGCTCCTTCATTTTTCCAACCAGCATAAGTAACACCACGAGGATTCCGGCAAGCGTTACAAGCGTTGATTGCTCGTCCCTGCCGTATTTACCGAGTATCTGTGTTGCCACGCTCACAATTATGCCTATCCCGGCAATCTTAAGTATAAAGCTAACGTCCATTCTTACTCCAAGCCTTGATCATTCTTAATTATTCACAGCACAAGCACTGCGGCAAGCAATGCACTCATAAAGCCTATGCTTTTATAAAGCCTTGAGCGAAGCGGAAGCTCTGTCTTTGCTTCACTTAAGCGCTCGGCACATTTGTTTTTATAATAGTTACATCTTTTAACCTCCTGCTCGGCGCTTATCGCGCCGAGTCCGTCTGCAAATTCACACAAAAGTGAAATATCGCCGTCGTTAAGAAAAAGCGCATCCGCACACAGCCTTAACGCATCCGAAAAGCTTTTTTTCTCACGCAGATGCTTAAGAAATCCGCATTCTTCAAGATACTCGTCGCAATAGCTGTCAAAGAACTCACCGGTCGGGGTTAAAAACGCCGATATTTTCGACGTAAGCGACTCTATAAGCCTCAGGATCGCTTCGAGCGAACGCAAACGGCATTTTAACATTGACGCATACTCAAAGCCCCAGGCTCCCGTTGCAAGCGATATAAACATTATTCCTATAAGCTTTGTCACGCTTTACTCACCTCAAAGCTGTAAACGCTTTTTTCGCGCTTTATCCCTACGTATCTTTCAAATACGTTATATTCGTGAAGCCTTGCTATCTGCGGTCGCTTCAAGAGTGCTTCAAGTGTATCTGCGTGCGCGCTTGCTATAAGCGGAACGCCTGTATTTTCAGCGGCAAGGATAGCATCCGCATCTGCGCCAAGCCCTATCTCATCGCAAAATACCACCTGAGGCGAAAGCGTCCGCACCGCAAGCTCTATCCCCTCTCCCTTTTCATATCCGAAAAGATAGTCGGTCAGAGTATCGTAGGATAGGCTTTTCAAAAAAAGCTCGCCTCTTGTATCTATAACCGCGCCGCGCATAGCATTTTCGCCCGAGCATAAACGCTTTATCAAAAACCTGAGAACCGTGGTCTTGCCTACGCCCGGAGGCGAATATAAAAGCGTCGAAACCACCCTGTCCTTATCTGTGCAAAGCTCACTTATACCGTCCGGCTCACTCCGTTCCCACGGTAGCCTTATGCATATTGAGGAAACCGATTCAATGCTCGCACGCGACCCCTTGGCCGGGCATACGCCACACCGCACACCGTTTTTCTGTGGTATGTATCCGCGCTCTATCGCATCTGCGAATGCATACGGCGACCCGTCACACAAGGCAAGCAACACTCCCCGCATCTCTGATACGGTACATCTCAGATCAAGCACGATATTTTCTCTGTCTACACTAAGTGAAGCAGGCCTGTCTGTACGCAGGCGTATCTCATCCACTCTTCCGTTATACCTGTTGCACTCTTCTCTTATCGCATTTGCTGCCCTATCGGGCATAAGCGAAATTATTCTTTCAAGCTCTTTGTTCATAGTCACATTCTCCTTTGTTGATGTATATGCAAATGTAATAACAAATATTCATCACAGCATCTTTATAAACGCCGAAATTTTTTCGGCTTTTGGGAAAAACCAGATTAAAAAGCACTTTTATTATAACTTGCATATCAAAATATATAAAAAACTCTTGCAAACATATTTTTGTTATTGTATAATTAAAGACCCTACATCGAAATTATGTAGGGTTAACTTAACAAAAGCGTACAAACGCACGCTTGTTTGTCTCAATACTAATTTAAGGAGGACTAAACAATGACAAACACAAAACGCTCATTGCTTTTAAGCGTTGTTTCGATGTTCCTTTGCGTAGTTATGCTTGCAAGCACGACCTTCGCGTGGTTTACAGACAGCGTTGAAAGCACGGGCAACATCATCAAAACAGGTACACTCGAAGTCACAATGGAATGGGCAAACGGTAAGGTTGATCCCGCATCTGCTGCATGGACGGATGCATCAACAGGTGCAATCTTTAACTGGGACAAGTGGGAACCCGGTTATACCGAGGTAAGACACATCAAGATCGAAAACGAGGGCTCGCTTGCTCTTAAGTATCAGTTAAGCATCATTCCTACAGGTACGGTTTCCGAGCTTGCAGACGTTATCGACGTATACTACGTTGATCCCGCAGTTCAGGTAGCAGACCGTGCGGCACTTAACGGTGTAGCTAAGCTTGCTACGCTCACCGAAGCTATTGCAGGTATGGGCAATACCGCATCGGGCAACCTTGCGGCAGGTGAAAATCATACTGTCACAATCGCACTCAAGATGCAGGAATCTGCAGGCAACGAGTATCAGAACAAGGCAATCGGCTCTGACTTCAAGATCAGACTCCTTGCTACTCAGCTTACACGCGAAAGCGACAGCTTTGATAATCAGTATGACGCAGGCTCTGAATTCCTGCTTCCTGTCGATACCTGGGACGGTACTGCCGATCTCGCCTGGTATGACGATACTCAGACAGAATTTATGCTAAGCTCTGCTGAAGAATTTGCAGGTCTTGTAGAATTGGTTGACGACGGAAACACCTTTGAAGACAAAACAATCACACTCAGCTCAAGCGTAGACCTTGAGGGAAAACTCTTTGACCCCATCGGATCCTACAGAAACGATACGGCATTTAAGGGAACCTTCGACGGACAAGGATACACGATTGCAAATCTTTCCCAGAACACATGGGAGTTAGATAACGGTTACTACTACAGCGACTGCGGTCTCGGTCTGTTCGGAGCAATTGAGGACGCTACTATCAAAAACCTTAACATAGACAATGCATCTATTTCCGGAGAATCAGCTCTTGTCGGTATCATTGCTGCTGTTGCCTCAGGTAATTGCACCTTTGAAAACATTAATGTTACCAACGCCAAGGCAGCAGACTATCAGTACTACGCAGGCGGCATCGTTGGTTGGGCAAGCGGTGAACACGAGTATATAAATTGTAATGTAGATGCTTCTACAACAATTGCAGCTCAGTGGGGCGACTTTGACAACTCTACAGGCGGTCTTATCGGAGGATCAAGCGGAAGTGCTGAGATTCTGGTTAAGGATTGTAACATTGCCTGCAGAATCGACGCATACAACGACGTTACATCTTCTTATCAGTGGTATGCATACCGCCGTTGCGGTATGATCATCGGTAATTCCGGTAAAACAAAGGTTATAGACGGAAAAACATATGCGGATGCTCCTCAGCTCACCTGTGAAAACGTTACCGTTACATACGGTCCTTGGGCAAACTACACTTACTGTGAATTTGCCGGAACAAGCTGGCCTTACGTAAGAGTTCAGGCAGGTGTAAGCAACTCTGCTTATTCAAACCCCAGATACGGTCATCCGAAGGATGCTAACGGCAATGAGGTTGTAGACGATAATCATGTACACAACGATGGTGAAGACCATCAGATCCTCTGCCAGTTCGATCAGCTTTACGGCGGCGGACAGGGAGTATACGGTTATCCGACACATCCCGGTGTTACTGTAATTTACAATAACTGATCCACCACAAAAGCAACGGCGAATCACGCCGTTGCTTTTTCTTTTTTGCTTTTATTGTAAACTTTTAGAAAAGCTATTGAAAAAAGCTGACAAATGGTATATAATAGCATTAATGTCCGCTAACGCGGAAAAACATACCAAAAGGAGATCAAAAAATGCTTTATTTACTCGATGCGGCAGCTGCAGGTGCTGAAGGTGCAGTTCCCTCTGCCGGCTCAAGCGGTCTTATGACTATCATTATGCTCGTTCTTATGCTCGTTGTTTTCTACTTCTTTATGTACAAGCCCCAGAAGAAGCAGGAAAAGGAAACCGCTAATATGCGTAACAGCCTCGCTGTCGGAGATGAAATCACCACTATCGGCGGCATCATCGGCAAGATCATCAGCATCAAGGACGAAACCATCCTTATCGAAACAAGCGGCGACAGAACCAAGATCAGACTTCTCAAGTCTGCCGTAAGATGTGTTGACGTTAAGGCTGAAGACGCTGAATAATGTAATACTTCGTACCCGTTTTATCATATACTTTACCGTATATGAAGAGCGGGTACACGACTGTACCCGACTATGCTCAAGAAAGGTCAGGTAGGTCACTATGAAAACAAAAAACAAATTTGTGCCAAAGGATACGCGAGAAAACAGTTCAAATCCATTTAAGCCCGCACTGATCGGTGCTTTATCCGCAGTTATCTGCACGCTTTTACTTTCTCTGTTAATTACATTACTCATTCTTCGCTCACCCGATCCCGATAATCTTACAAAGCCATCCGCTTATCTGATACTTGCTTTAAGCCTGCTTTGCGCCGGAATTGTTTCATCGCGCATATCAAAGCGCAATCTTGTATCATGTGCGCTTTCAGGCGGTATTTTTGCTCTTATTGGGTTGTTTGTACATATCGCAATAAACGGAGGCACCGGATTTTTTTCGATCTTGTATCTTTCATTCCCGTTGATCAGTACGCTAAGCGGAATGATCGCAGGTCCGAAAGATAAAAAAAGAGGCACTAAATTCACTAAAAGGAAATTCTAAACGAGGAAAAAACAATGCTTTACACATATAAGCTCGGCTCAAAGCATATCGCGTTTGACAACGATAAGCTTAAAATATTTGCTCTTTCGGAGCTTGAATGGCAGATATCCGATTTTGTTGGAAATGATATGCCGCCCGTATGTCCGTCGGCACTCAGATACGCGCTTGCCAAATACGACAGCGCGGCAACAGATGCCGCTTACAAGCGAGTATATGCTATACATAGCGGTAATGAATCGGGCAAGGATATAAGCTTTGACAATACATCCGATTTTAACCCTTGCGTGACACAGTCGCAGTCACTTTTCAAGGATGTAGTTGCACTGGCCGATGTCGGTCACAAATACATTTCAATTGAGCTTGAAGGTGATATCAATACCACCGCGCTCTCGCTTGAATATGAAAAACTTGCGCGTGAAATGTACAAGCGAATACGTCAGTCAAAGCCCTTTGTACTCAAACAGTTTTTGGTTACAAAAGACGATATCAGTGGCTATGCTTTGCTTTCAGAAACCGAAAAAAAACGTGTAGAATGCGCTTTGTTTTTACAATTATGACGCAAAAACTCCTTTCGTGCAAAGAAAGGAGTTTTTCTTATGAAAAAAATTCAATTTGCGTAAAAATAATTCAATATTGCTATTGACTTTTGGGCAATTAACATATATAATTTAGATAAAGTATATTACTTTGCAAAATATATATTCTAAAGGAGAAAACCAAAATGGCAAAGAGTAACAACGATGCTATGCTCGACTTTGACGTTGCCGCTTCCGGCAAGGCAGTTGACACTAGCAAAAAGTTAAGAATCGGTATCATCGGTACCGGTTGGATCGCTGAAGCACACATCACAAATTATCAGAAGATGCCCGACGTTGAAATCGTGGGTCTCGCTGACCTCGTTCCCGGCAAGGCTGAGGCTTTTGCTAAGAAGTGGGGCGTTGAGGGTGCTAAGTACTATCTCAGCCACAAGGAAATGCTCGATGACGAGAGCCTTAAGCTTGACGGTGTAAGCGTTTGTACATACAATATGACTCACGCTGAATGTACAATCTACGCTCTTAACAAGGGTGTTAACGTACTTCTCGAAAAGCCTATGTGCGTTACTATGGAAGAAGCAGTTGAAATCTGCAAGGCTGAAAAGGCTTCCGGAAAGATCCTTTCCATCGGCTTCCAGCCCAGATTCGACCCCAACATGATCATGCTTAAGCAGGTAGTAGAATCCGGCGTTCTCGGTAAGATCTACTACATCCAGACAGGTGGCGGTCGCCGCCGCGGTATCCCGACACCCTTCGGTACAACATTTATCGAAAAGGCAACAGGCGGTCTCGGCGCTCTCGGCGATATCGGATGCTACTCTCTCGATATGCTTCTTAACGCTATCGGCTATCCGAAGCCCCTCAGCGTAACAGGCTACACCTCCGATTACTTCGGCAAGGATCCTAACTATGTAGGCTACAAGAAGTCCGGTCACCCCGAATATGCAGAAAAGTTCGGCGTAGACGACTTTGCAGCAGGCTTTGTTCGTCTTGAAGGCGATATTATCCTCGACTTCCGTATCGCGTGGGCGATGAATATCGACACTCCCGGTGATGCTATCATCCTCGGTACAAAGGGCGGTCTCCGTATTCCTTCTACCGACTGCTGGAATGGCTCGATCGGCGGCAACCTCAAGCTCTACACAGAAGTAGGCGGCGAGCAGGTTATCACAGAAATTCCTATGAAGAAGAGCGACGTTCCCTGCTTCGAGGTTAAGATCCGTTCGTTCCTTGACGCTATCAAGGAAAACGGCACAGCTCCCGTTCCTGCAAGCCAGATTCTTTACAATCAGGCTATCCTCTCCGGAATCAAGAAGTCCAACGACCTCGGTCACGAGATCGAAATCGAAATTCCCGAGATCTGAGTTTAATAAGAACTGCCCGAAGCGGATGCTTCGGGCTTCTTTTTTGCTTTCATTACACTATAGTATCCTCTTATTACGTTATAGTTACATTTTGAGACTAAATTTGGCAAAATCGGTTGACATTTTTGTCGGCAGGATTTATAATTGAAGTATCAATAAATCGCCGGATTCGGCGGAATGGAGATTATTATGAGTGACGTTGTTCTCAGTAACTACACAGAGCTTGCTAACGCAAAGCCTGCAGAAGTAAAGAAATTCAGAGTCGGTATCATCGGTACCGGCGGTATCGCACATCCCCACCTTGAAAATTACCTCAAAATGCCCGACGTTGAAATCGTTTGCGGTGCGGATCTTGTTCCCGGCAAGGCAAAAGCATTCTTCGAGGAATTCAAGCTCGACGGTGTTCGCTGCTATACAGATTACAAGAAGATGATCGACAATGAAAACCTTGACGCGGTAAGCATTTGTACATACAACTGCACACACAAGGAATGTACTATATACGCCCTTGAACACGGCGTAAACGTTCTTCTTGAAAAGCCCTTTACGGTTACTCTTGAAGAAGCTGTTGAAATCTGCAAGGTTGAAAAAGCTACGGGCAAGATTCTTTCTATAGGCTTCCAGCCCAGATTTGACCCCGATATGCAGATGATCAAGAAGATCGTTGAATCGGGCGAGCTTGGTAAGATCTACTATATCCAGACAGGCGGCGGTCGCCGTCGCGGTATTCCCTGCTCCAACTCCAAGACCACGTTTATCGAAAAGGATACTGCAGGAATCGGTGCTCTCGGCGATATCGGATGCTACTCTCTCGATATGGTGCTTAACGCTCTCGGTTATCCCAAGCCTCTTACCGTTACAGGCTACGTTTCCGATTACTTCGGAAAGGATCCCGAAACCATCGGCGAATACTGCGCTTCCAAGTTCGGCGTTGACGACTTCGGTGCAGGCTTTATCAGACTCGAAGGCGGAATCATTCTCGACTTCCGTATCTCCTGGGCTATCAATATCGACACTCCTGGTGATACTCTCATTCTCGGTACAAAGGGCGGTCTCCGTATTCCCTCTACCAACTGCTGGAACGGCACAGTCGGCGGTCCTATGAAGATATACAAGCAGACAGCAGGTAACTCAACTGAAACTGTTATTCCGCTTGCACCCCGTAATCCCGGCCACAACAACTTCTATTGCAAGGTTCGCTCCTTCCTTGACGCCATCAAGACAGGCGGCCCTGCTCCCGTTCCCTCAAGCCAGATCATCATCAATCAGGCTATCATCGACGGTATCAAGAAGTCAAGCGATATCGGCGAAGAAATCAAGATAGAAATTCCCGAAATTTAAGTTTAATATTTCTTTACTAGGGGGCACTTTTGATAAAGTGCCCCCCTAACAATTTCCATATATTTTATTATATATTGTAAAATATGTTGACAAATCGTTAATATTATTGTATAATCATTACAGAAATAATAAAAGTAGAGGCGCAAAGCCTAAGAGTAACCGATAAACGGCGCGGAAACGCTACGGTGAAAGGAGTCTTTGCCGAGGTGCACCGCGCTTTCCGACGTTGTGTGCCGGGGACGGACAGAATATGTCCGCCACTGTCACGTTTGTGGAGAGCTACGCGTATTTTTCTTGGTGATATTCAAGGTACCGCGGCAGCACTTTACCGCGGTATTTTTTATTGTTTCAAAAAAATTTTTGGAGGCATATTATGCTTAAGTCAAGAAGAATCTTGTCTGCAATTATGCTTATTTCGCTTATCGCGCTCTTGTTCACAACAAGCGTGTTCGCAACAGGCGAAGAGGCAGCAGACGTTCAAACTGCAGGATTTAAGGATTTCGTTACCGAATACATCGGTGCTGACGGTCTTGAATCCGATGCTGATTTTGCACAGGCGTATATTGATAACTACGACGTTGCACTTCAGCACGATACCAACAGAGCTGAAAATTACGAAGCAGCAGTTGTTTTCGTAAGAGAAGCTTCCACTCCTTTCTTTGCAACTATCTGGAGCCTTTTGCCCCCGATCATAGCTATCGTTCTGGCTCTTATCACCAAAGAGGTTTATTCCTCACTTTTCGTTGGTATAGTTGCAGGCGCACTCCTTAACGCGAACTTCAATCTTGAAGGCGCATACAACACCATCATCGCAGACGGCTTTATCAGCGTGCTTGCAGACAGCTGGAACGTTGGTATCCTTATCTTCCTTGTTGTTCTCGGTATGTTCACCGCGCTTATGAACAAGGCAGGCGGTTCCGCCGCTTACGGCGCATGGGCTAAGAAGAATATCAAGTCCAAGACAGGAGCTCTTCTTTCCACCTTCGCACTCGGCGTACTTATTTTTATTGATGACTACTTCAACTGTCTTACAGTCGGTTCGGTTATGAAGCCGGTTACAGACACACATAAGATATCCCGCTCAAAGCTCGCGTACGTTATCGACGCAACAGCCGCTCCTATCTGTATGATCGCTCCGATCTCCTCCTGGGCGGCGGCAGTTTCGGGCTTCGCTCCCGAGGGAGTTAACGGCATCGCGCTCTTCTGCAGTGCTATTCCCTTTAACTTCTATTCGCTTCTTACGATCGTATTCGTAATCTCCATCAGCGTTATGAGCGTTGATTTCGGTCTTATGAAGAAGCACGAAGCAAACGCTATGAACGGCGACCTCTTCTCCTCTAATGAAGTCGTTGCAGAAACAAAGACAGAATCCAACAGCCGCGGTAAGGTTATCGACCTTATCATCCCCGTTGCGATCCTCATCGTTTGCTGCGTAATCGGTATGGTTTACACAGGCGGCTTCTTTGACGGCACTCCCTTCATCGAAGCATTCAGCAACTGCGATGCGGCTCTCGGTCTTTCGCTCGGTTCTGTTATTGCTCTTCTCATTGTATTCGTATACTTCCTTTGCAGAAGACTCTTCAGCCTCAAGAGCTTTATGGAAACACTTCCCGAAGGCTTCAAGGCAATGGTTCCTGCGATACTCATTCTTACCTTCGCTTGGACTCTCTGCACAATGACAAACGGTCTTGGCGCAAAGTACTTCGTAAGCAGCATCGTTGCTGGTACAGCTACAGGTCTTCAGAATCTTCTCCCTGCAATCATCTTCCTTATTGCTTGCGGTCTTTCGTTTGCAACAGGAACATCCTGGGGTACATTCGGTATTCTTATCCCGATCGTGCTTTCTGCAGGCTTTGATCCCGCGCTCCAGACAATCGCAATGTCCGCTTGTCTTGCAGGTGCGGTATGCGGCGACCACTGCTCACCTATCTCCGATACGACCATCATGGCTTCGGCAGGTGCACAGTGCAACCACATCAACCACGTATCAACTCAGCTTCCTTACGCGATACTCGTTGCAGTTATATCCTTTGTAATGTTCGTGATCTCCGGATTCGTTCAGAGCGCTTGGATCACTCTCCCTGTTGGTATAGTACTTACAGTTGCAACAGTATTCGTTATCAAGAAGCTTGCAAAGTGATTTATAAGTCAAAGGTCACCGATCAAACGATCGGTGACCTTTTTTATTAAAAAACGAGAAAAAACGAGAATGCGCGAGATAATCGCGCATTTTTTTGTTGTAATCGCCTCTCGTTAGTTATTTTTGACTTTCTTTGACTTTGACTTTGTTTGACTTTTGATTTATAATTTAATCGTAAAGTCAAAGAAGGTCAAAGAAACGAGGTTACTATAATGCTTATATCAGATGCAATAGCACAAATGATAGAAGAAATGCTTGCCGAAAATGGCGGCTCGCTTGACATTAAGAGAAATGAACTTGCAGGCAGAGTCGGATGCGCGCCAAGTCAGATCAACTACGTCATCACCTCACGCTTCACCCCCGAGCGCGGATATATTATAGAAAGCCGTCGGGGAGGCGGCGGATACGTTCGTATTATAAAAAAGGAAATGGGGCGCGATACTTACCTTATGCACTGCGTATTCGCGCTTGGAGATTCGATCGACGCGCAAAGCGCGGCGGCATTTTTCCAGAGCCTTGAGGACAGAGGCTTTATTGACTCCGCTGTACGCCGTACTATGAACGCGGTCGTATCGACATCGGCTCTTTCAAAGGTATCGCCCGTTTACAGAAATTCGCTCAGAGCCGATATAATCCGACAATTTTTACTCTCGCTTATGAAGTAATATTAGTTTTGGAAAGGATGATTTGATTATGTTATGCACAGAATGTAAAAAGAATACGGCTACCGTATTTTATCAACAAAATATAAATGGAAAGACCACCGAGCTTTGTCTATGTCAGGAATGTGCCGAAAGCCATGGCTTTCTTACCGGCTCTTCCCTCTTTAACGAGCTTTTCAAAATGCCGGGAATTAGCGGAGCGGGAGTAAAATCATCTCGCAAGATATGCTCTCTTTGCGGCTCTGATGAAAACAACTTTATAAAGGACGGCAAGGTAAGCTGTCCCGTATGCTACGAAAGTTTTGCTGACGAATTGTATTCACCGATCAAGCGCATACACGGAAACGTAAGCCACATAGGACGCGCTCCGGCAAAGCTTAAAAAGCAAAACGATAAAAAACTCAAACTTGATGAGTTAAAAAAGCAGCTTAATGACGCTGTTCAAAAGGAAGAATACGAAAACGCGGCAATAATCCGCGATAAGATACGCGATCTTGAAAACAATGCGGAGGAAAACTGATATGGCATGGTTTGATAATACAGGTAAAGAAAATGACGTCGTACTCAGTTCCCGCGTAAGACTTGCGAGAAATATTAAGGATTACCCTTTTGCGCCGATGCTCGATGAAACGGGGGCGCGGGAGATTATAGAAAAGACAAAGCACGCGCTTGATGATTATACGGTTATTGATATGACCGAAATCTCCCCGATCGAAAGACAGTCTTACGTTGAAAAGCATATCATCAGCCCGGCGTTCGCAGCATCGGGCACGCCTCACGTTCTTTTGTTAAACGAAGACAGAACAAACGCTGTAATGGTATGTGAAGAGGATCATTTAAGGATACAGTCTATCCATTCCGGTCTCGCGTTAAAGGAAGCTTTCGCTTCTGCCTGTGAGATCGATGACAGGATAGATTCAAGCGTAAGCTATGCATATAGCGACAAGATTGGATATCTCACTCATTGTCCGACTAATCTCGGCACCGGTATGAGGGCATCGGTTATGATGTTCCTGCCCGCACTTACTCAGACAAGAATGCTTAATAATTATGCCTCACAGCTTGAAAAATTAGGCCTTACTCTGAGAGGAATGTACGGCGAGGGCTCACAGGCAAGCGCGTATATCTATCAGATATCAAACAGCATCACAATGGGTATTACCGAGGAAGAAACGATATCAAAGCTTGAAAGTGTCGTAAATCAGCTTATTGCAAGCGAGCGCAAGACCAGAGAAAAATTATCTCTTAACGACCACGACAGGCTTTGCGACAAGCTTATGCGCTCAAGCGGAATACTTCGCTCCGCTTATATGATAAGCTCAAAGGAATTTTTGAAGCTGTTTGCAGACTTAAAGCTCGGTGTACATCTCGGTATCATTCCGGACGTGGATGAAAGTATACTCGGCGAGCTTTTGGTGGGTGCTATGCCTGCAACGCTTATGCTCGAAGCAGAGTGCACAGATATTGATGACACGGAGCGCGACAAGCTTCGCGCAAGCTATATAAAGGGCAAGCTTTCGCCCGTATAAATTGAACTTAGCCGTCACTTTGGCGGCGGATGGAGATAAAAATGGATATAAGATTTACACAAAAGGCAGAGCTTGCCGTGAATGAGGCTATGCGTTCAGCGGTCGAGCTCGGTCATTCGTACATCGGCTCGGAGCATATGCTTTTAGGCTTGCTTTCAGTAAACGACAGCGTGGCGCAAAAGCTTTTGAATAGCTACGACGTCGATTATTCAAGAATAGAGGAAGCTCTCATCACTATTGCGGGACGCGGCGAAAAGAATGCGCTTACAAGCGCAAATATGACCCCGCGATTCAAGCGTGTGCTTGAAAAATCAGGCTCCTTCGCGCTTAAATATTCGCAAAGATACATTGGCACAGAGCACGTTCTTTTAGCCTTGCTCAGCGAAGGTGACTGCGTTGCGGTAAAGCTTCTTGCGAATATGGGGATAAGGCTCAACGAGCTTATAAATGAGCTTACAGAGTATTTAAGCAGCAGCGAAAGCGGTGTACCGAGCGAAAACACGCGAATCTCAGGCGACACGGATGTGAGAGGCTCGCGTACAAAGGGCTCAGGCAAGGATGGTCTTGAAAAATCACAGTATCTTTCCAAATACGGCAGAGACCTTGTAAAAATGGCGCGCGAGGGCAAGATAGACCCTGTTATCGGGCGCGACAATGAAACCGAAAGAGTTATACAGATTCTTTCGAGAAGAACGAAGAATAACCCCTGCCTTATCGGTGAGCCGGGTGTCGGTAAAACGGCAGTCGCCGAAGGGCTTGCAAAAAGAATTGCCGAGGGAAATATCCCCGAATCACTTTCGGGGAAAGTGATTGTTTCTCTCGATATCACGTCGATGCTTGCGGGAAGCAAATACCGAGGCGACTTTGAGGAGCGCATAAAGGGTGTCGTTGACGAAGCGATGAACAATAAGAACGTGATTCTCTTCATCGACGAGATACACACGCTTATCGGTGCAGGTGCGGGA
>JAGCNJ010000042.1 GCA_017646005.1 Clostridia bacterium
ATATGGAGACCAGTGCGGTGTGTTGTCTGTTGATGCAAAGAGAGTAGGCGACCAGTATCGCGTATTTGCGCGCGGAGGCAGAGAGGATACGGGGCTTGACGCGCTTGAATGGATAAAGCGCGGAGTCGGCTCGGGTGCCGGTGAGATCGTGCTTAACTCGATCGATACCGACGGAGTTAAAAACGGCTTTGATATTGAAATGTTAATGGCTGTGACCGAGATTGTAAACGTACCTGTGATCGCATCGGGCGGAGCGGGTTGTATGGATGACTTCACACGTCTTTTCAAGAGCGTACCGGACGTTGATGCAGGACTTGCGGCATCGGTGTTCCACTTCGGTGAGGTGGATATAAAAAAGCTTAAAGAAGAGCTTCACAAAAACGGAATAAACGTAAGATTAATATAAAATTGGAGATAGTTATGATAGAGATTGAAAAGCTTAAATTTGACGAAAAGGGTCTTATCCCTGCAATAGTAGTTGATGCAGATACAAAAAAGGTGCTTACACTCGCGTATATGAACCGCGAAAGCCTTGAAATTTCGATAGAAAAAAAGCTTACCTGCTTTTACAGCCGTTCACGCCAGAAGCTTTGGCTCAAGGGTGAAACAAGCGGAAATTATCAGCATATAGTAAGTATTACGGCAGACTGTGATTACGATGCGCTTACAGTTCTTGTTAAAAAGGACGGCCCTGCATGCCATACAGGCGCAGACTCCTGCTTTAACGACGTTATATTTGAAAACGATGAGGCTGATGCATCTTTTTCGCTCGATGCACTTATGGAGCTTATCCGCGGAAGAAAGACCGAAAAGAAAGAGGGCTCATACACGACCTATCTTTTTGAAAAGGGCATAGATAAGATACTTAAAAAGGTCGGAGAGGAATCGACTGAGGTCATTATCGCAGGCAAGGCAAACGATAAAAAGGAAACTGTCTACGAGATCGCTGATCTTACCTATCACATTATGGTAATGATGGTTGAAATGGGCATATCGATAGATGACGTTATGAGCGAGCTTGCATCTCGCCATGTAATTGACAAAAAGGTTAAGCAGGAGAAGATGACAAAATGAGTGAGATATATAATCTCCATACGCATACCGTATACTGCGACGGTAAAGATACTCCCGAGGAGCTTGTGATCGAAGCGATAAACAAGGGAATGTCGGCTATTGGCTTTTCCGGCCATATGAACAGCTTTGACAGTGAGGTGTCGATGTCGCGCGAGGGCGAGGCAAGGTATCTTGAAGAAATAAATGCTCTCAAGGAAAAATATAAGGGTCAGATAAGGATACTTGCAGGCGTGGAGCGCGATTATTATGAAACCGAGCCTATGCTTGATTACGATTACGTGATAGGCTCTGTGCACTATTTTAAGATCGGCGACGAGTATATGTCTATGGATCACAGCGTTCCTTTTTTTGAAAAGCTTCTTTCAGAGTGCGGTAATATCCGAGTGTTATGTGAGAATTATTTTTCGCTTATTGGAGATACTTTAAGTAAAATGACACCCGATATCATCGGTCATTTTGATTACCCCTGCAAGTTCAATGCAGGCGGTGTTTATTATGATGAGGATGATCCTGTGTATATAAAAAATGCCACAGACGCGATGGAAAAGCTTTGCCACATTCCCTTTGAGGTAAATACGGGAGCGGGAGCTCGCGGATACAAAAACCATCCCTATCCGTCGATCCCACTTCTTAAAAGGCTGAAGGATATGGGCGGCAGAGTAGTTTTTTCAAGCGACTGTCACAGCAAGGAAAATCTTGATTTCAGATATGACGACGCGCTTGAATATATACGCGCGGCAGGCTTTGAGCGTTTTTTAACGCTTGATGAGGTAAAACAATGGAAGTGAAACCGCTTTTGATAAAAGCAAAAAATCATTTTTTCTTTGTGCTCGGTGCTGTAATGACCGCGCTTGCAATAAGCGTCTTTTATCTGCCGAATAAGATAGTAACCGGCGGGGTATCCGGCTTATCGACCATTCTTTTTCATGTTTTTGAAATAGCCCCCGGTCTCACCTATTTTGTTGTTAACGCAATTTTGCTGCTTGTAGGCTTTAAGTATCTCGGACGGGATTTTGTTATAAAAACGGTAGTCGGAGCGGGTCTTGTAACCGTTTTTGTACAGGTCTTTTCGTATCTGCCCGTGCTTACCGAGGATATAGTCCTCAACGTGGTATTCGGCTCGATCGTGTACGGCTTCGGTATAGGGCTTACGCTTATATCGGGGGGATCTACGGGCGGCACCGATATTTTGGGCAGGCTTATTCAGTATAAGCTTCCGAGTGTGCGTATCGGCAGTGCAATGCTTGTGTGCGATTTCGCCGTGATATTTACCTCTCTTCTGGTGTTTAAGAATATTGAGCTTGCCATGTACGGTATTATTGCCTTGGTAGCATCAAGCGTTTCAATAAACTTCTTGATACGTGCGCTTAACGTATCCAAGCTTGCATTTGTTATTACGACAAAAAAGGAACTCTCCAAGCAGCTTGTAAGCACCTCTCCGAGAGGTGTTACGGTCGTTGACGTTATCGGAGGATATACGGGAGTTGAAAAGCTTATGCTTATATGCGCACTTAAGGCAAAGGAAACTCCAAGCTTTCAGGCGAGAGTGCTTGCGGTCGACCCGGAAGCATTTATAATCTTTTCGGAATCCGAGCAGATAGTCGGCAACGGCTTTTACGTATACAGATAAATAATGACCGATACGTTTTTTATACGCATCGGTCATTGTTTGTTAAATATTCTCTATAAACCTGATAAGAGCGTTAAAATCTCCGTGAGGATATACCGATATGTCGGTGTTGTTTTTGTTTATAAGGTCGTTTGTCAAGAGAAATACGCTCATTCCAAGCCTTTGTGCTATCATATCCTCACCCACGTCGTTTCCGACCATAAGGCACTCATCGGCATTTACTCCGAGCTTGGCGAGTATCTCAACGTAATAATCGGGATTGGGCTTGCAGTAGTGCGAGTTGTCGTAGGTGGTGATAAGCTCAAAATCGGATGCATCAAGCCCAGCCCAACGCACGCGCGCCTGTGTAGCGGCGGGAGGGAAGAGAGGGTTTGTTGCAAGCGCTATCCTTTTGCCTTTTTTCTTCAATACGCGTATTACTTTAGGCGCAAGCTCGTTTTTACTGCAAACCTCTTTGACTTCATCGAATTCATTTCTGTAAAAATCGTCAAATACCGGCGTATGCTCAAGCGATCTTTTTCCGAATACCGAAACGAAGTGATCCCAGAAAACCTCTTCGTTGGTGCGCTTGCCGTCGTTTTTGACCATTAATACCGTTCCGTCCCAGATTGCCTTTATGAGCTTTTCGCTGTCATATCCGTAGGGAATAAGCTTTTTTGCAAGCCTTGAAAAATATGCGTTTACAAAGCTTTCCTGTGTGAGCGAAAGAAGCGTCCCGTCAAGATCGAATAATACTGTATTTATACTCATTTATAACTCCTTGAATTATTCTGCAACAAAGATAAAGGGATAAATTTCCTGCCCGCCGTCGTTAAAGTAGATCTCGGCATCAGGACATTTTTCTGTGATACCCTTTTCAAGTAAGGCTCTGTCCTCTTCGCTTGCGTCCTTACCGCAGAATACTGTAAGCATAAACTTGTCGGGCGAATCAAGAAGCCTTGAAGCAAGCTTTACCGCGGCATTTGTTCTGTCCTTTTCGGAAATTACAATTTCTTTTTCGATAATGCCGATGGTGTCGCCCTTGTATATAAGAACGCCGTTTATCTTCGCATCTCTTATAGAAGGCGCAATATAACCCGAGGTAACGCGTTTCATTGCTTCAACAGCACATGTCACTACCTGATCAGGTGTTTCCGCATCAAAATCAAGTGATGCCAAAGCGGCGTATCCCGAGCCGATATTCTTGCTGGGGATAACGTGGATCTTTGATCTTGTATAGAGAAGAGCCGCCTGTCTTGCCGCTAAAAGAATGTTTGAGTTGTTGGGGAATACAAAGATGTTTTCGGCAGGTATTCTGTCGAAAGCATCGAGGAAATCGTGGGTCGAGGGATTTTGTGTCTGACCGCCTTCTACGATCTCGTCGCATCCGAGCTCCTTGAACAGGCTTGATATGCCTTCGCCGTTGCTTACTGCAACAACACCGTATTTCTTTGTGTTTTCAAGAACGACAGGTTTCTTTTCTTCAGCCTTTTCTTCTTCAAGATCGGTATGCTGAACCGACATATTTTCGATCTTTACAGTAAGGAAATCACCGAACACAAGGCAATAGGCAAGCACTTTATCGGGGTTAAAGGTGTGAACGTGCACCTTTACGATGCTGTCATTTTTGAAAGCAACGATAGAGTCGCCGATTCCGCTTAAAAATTCCTTTAATTCTTCAATATCAAATTCATCGATATTGGTCTTGGCGCTTCTGAGCTGAAGGAGAAATTCTGTACAATACCCGTATTTCATTTCGCTGTCCGCACCAAACGAGGTGTTTAATGCCGCGGTCTTAGCGGGGGAGCTTTCGATCTTTGCGCTTTCGTCGGTTATTTCCTCGCCGTTTAATACGCGTGCAAGACCGTCTATAATGTAAAGAAGTCCGGCACCGCCGCTGTCGACAACTCCTGCCTCGCGAAGCACGGGAAGTATGTCGGGTGTGCGGTCAAGTGACGCGCGCATTTCTGAAAGAAGATCGGCAAAAAAATCGTTTACAGATGAGTCTTCATCAACACGGCTTGACGCGTATTCAACGCCCTCGCGTGCAACTGTAAGAATAGTTCCCTCAGTTGGGGTCATAACCGATGAATATGCCTGCTTTACACCAAGCTCAAAGGCATCTGCAAGAGTCTTTGCATCTGCTTCGCTTACAGTCGAAAGTCCCTTTGCTATTCCTGCAAAAAACTGCGAAAGAATAACGCCCGAATTTCCGCGTGCTCCCAAAAGCATACCGCGGGAAGCGGTGTTCATAGCCTCGCTTACATCATCGGTATCAATAGCGGAAACCGCCATAATACCGCCCTCTACGGTCCTGCGCATGTTGTCGCCCGTGTCACCATCGGGAACAGGGAATACGTTTAATCTGTTGACCTCATCGGCATTGGCTTTAAGCAAGCCCGCACCGCCGATTATCATATCCTTGAGCAATCTTCCGCCTATCTTCAAGCAAGGCGAAGCTGTGTTTTTTTGTATATTAAGCATTGACCTGTAGTCTCCTTATATTTTGTAATTATCTTTCTTTGCCAAGGAAGAATAATACGAGTGTGCCGGGACCGGTGTGAGCACCGATTACCGGACCGATGTCTGTAATAAATTCAACATCAACTCCGTGAGCCTGCTTAAGAGCCTCTGCGAGCTTTTCAGCTTCGTCAAGGCAATCGCTGTGCGATATTGCTACAGGGCCGTTTGCGGGGTCGATCGCAGTTGTTGCGTACTTTTCCATAAGCAGGTTTACCGCATTTCTTCTTCCGCGAACCTTGCCTACGTTTTCAAGATGACCTTCATTGTCAACTGTGATTATCGGCTTGATTCCGAGCGTGTTGCCGACAAATGCCACAGTTGGGCTTATACGTCCGCCGCGCTTGAGATATACGAGGTCATCAACCGTTACCCAATGGCAGATGTTAAGCTTTATGCTTTCGATATATTCCGCAACCGCTTCAATGCTTTCGCCCTCAGCCTGCTTTTTGGCGGCGAGACATACAAGAAGACCTTCGCCTGCGGAGCCTGCAAGAGTATCTACAACGATTATCTTGCGTTCGGGATATTTTTCCTTTAACCCCTCGGCAGCAATTCTGCCCGAATTATATGTCGTGCTGAGTCCGGATGAAAAACCGATGTAGAGAATGTCGTTTCCTTCTGCAAGAATTTTTTCAAATTCTCGCGAAAACACTTCGCTGTTTACAGCGGATGTTTTTGCAACACCTCCTGCACGCATCTTGTTATAGAAGGTGGTTATATCCATATCCTCGTTGGAGTATTCGGTAGGCGAATCATTGAAGTGGAAAGTAAGACAGCTGTACTTTACTCCCCATTTGCTTAAAAGCTCAGGCTTTACATCACAAGCCGAGTCGGTGTAGATCACGAATTTGTTCATACTGTTCTCCTTATAGTTTATATCAAAAATCAGGTTTTATGTTTATCTTACAACAGAGCTTTCGATTTTGCTTACAAGTCTTACAAATGCTTCGGCATCACCGGTGCCGATAATGTTTATGATCTTTTGTGCCAGTGATAAGGAGTGATTGTGTACAACAAGATATTCCTTTAAGTTTTCTGGAACGCATCTTACGTATACGACTCTGCGGTCACCGTCGCTTTCGCATCGTTCAAGCAAACCCTTGTTTTCAAGCGAATTGACAGTCCTGTTTACAAGAGATTTCAACATTTGTGTCTTAGTCGTTATTTCTTTAAGTGAAATAAGACCGACGCCGTCTTCCTTGTACCTGTTATATAACAGTCGCATAACAGTTGCCTCGTTATATTGAAGCCCCTTTGTCATACGTGTGTTTTTTATTATTCCCGAAAGCTTCACCCATGCTTCCAGAAGCTGTTCGGGTTGTATCTTTTCCTGCACGGGCGCACCTCCTTTGAAAGTTCACTTTGTGAACCAATTATATTATACATTAATTATGTGGATTTGTCAATAGTCCGGACATATTTGGAACAAACGGTTTGTCAATATATTTTTCAATTTATATTGCAATTCTGTGTATTCTGTGCTATCATATCATTGATGATGATCAAGGAGGTATCCTATGTTTTCATATATTGAAAAGATCGCTTCGCTTATGAGTGAGGCTGACAAAAATGAATATAAGCGCATATTCGAGCCGCGCGTGGTCGCTGTGCCGCCGGCAGATTCGCGCAGAGACGTATGCGTATGTGCTGACGGCGAGATACGCGCTTACGGCGCAAGGGATAAAAAGGTGCCGTTTATCGATGAATCCGGTGTCAGAACATATATTGCATCGCGCGACGGAGGGCTCAGCTGGAAGGAATATGTGGCAGATCCCGACGATATCGGTGCCTGCGTAAAAATCCCGTGGACGGGAAGATATATAACCATCAAGGGCAGAATTGAGGACGATCAGTATGGCGCACGCGGCAAAGGAAGCCGTTATTTTTCGGATATCGGACCCGGTGACACCGATCCGGAGGTTGCGCTTATACCCGATATCAAGATATCCCTTGATAATTTCCAACCGTATTGCGACGTGGTGTCACGCAAGATATTCTGTCCTGCATACCATATAGACATGAACGGCGGATATCATTTGAAGATGCTCGTGTCCGAGGATGACGGCGTAAGCTTTAAGTGCATAGAGTTTCCCGAAATCCCGCGTTTTGAAATGAAATGGCCGCATAAGAGCATAAGATGGGAAAATAACGGCGCGGAGCCATCTGTTACAAGGCTTAAAAACGGACCGCTATGGATGATAATCCGCACCTCGCACGACTATATGTATGAGTCCTTCTCATACGATAACGGTGAAACCTGGTCAGCTCCCGCACCGAGCAGATTCCATCTTACCCTGACAACACCGTATCCGTTAACGTTGTCGGACGGACGCACAATATTATTTTGGAACAACACCCAACCGCTTCCCGAATTTGACAAGGATGAATATCTGCCGCCTATAGAAAACGGCACCAAACTCGGATTTGGCGAGGATGTGTTTACAAACCGCGACGTTTCGCATTGTGCCATAACCGAGGACGGAGGTAAGAGTTTTATAGGCTGCCGTGAGCTTATAAGAAGCCCTATCAGAAATTCGGTCTATTACCGCGCTGTGGGAGACGAATATTCAAGCAACGATAAAAGTGTTCATCAGTTCCAGGCGATAGAACTTCCGTATGGCAAAGTGCTTGTGTCTGTAGGACAGAATACTGCATCACGAAAGCTTGTTATATTTGACGTCAACTGGCTTTATGAAAAAGAGTGCCGTGAAACCTTCAGAAAAGGTCTTGAAAACGTAACTACTCACGGCTTTATAAGAGGCTATTGTGAATCTCATAAAAACGAGGGCCCCGGTCACTGTCAATGGAACAGAGTAAGCACGGTTTATCCGATGCCCGATCCGGCAGGCGGTGCACGCCGAGAGGTTCAGCAGTTTGTATATAACGATGACCCTCGACTTATAAGCGGTCTTTCGGGTATGACCTGGAACTATCCAGCATCTGACACGGGACATATCGAGCTTGAGGTTTACCGCGCAAAAGCAGGACTCAGAATAAGCCTTTGCGATATGTGGATAAATCCTACAGACGATACGGCGTATCATTTCGCGAAATTCACCTTTGAAGCAAATGAGAGCGTGCTTCCCGAAAAGAAGTGGGTAACGCTCTGCCTCGATTTTGATGTAAAGAAGGGCCTGCTTGAATACAGTATTGACGGAAACAAGCTCGGTGAGAGCAAGCTTCAGAGCGAAGCTCCGATAGGGCTGTCCTATCTCCATTTGCAGACACTTGCTCGAGAGCGCGATTTTGAGGGAAGCTTTATCCGCGAGCTGAAAAAGCTGTAAATCCTTGTAAATTAAGTAAATTCTACCCACGGTAGAGTCGTAAACCAAGACTCTACCGTGGGCTTTTTCTTTAGTGTACCACGAAAACGCGACTGTAGGTTTACTTTTGAGCGTAAAGGGTATAATATAAATACGTAAGGCGCGTATGGCGCAACAGTGAAACAGTGTTTATATAAGGAGAAAGTGTTATGAAAAAAAGAATTACAAAAATACTTGAAAGCTTGCTTGTAGGTATCGGCGTGCTTGCAATGAATGCAGGTGCCATTATAGCAGAGCTTGATGAGTAAGATAAAAGTTTCGACCAAAACAATAAGCCCGAAGGGTTATCCCTTCGGGCTTATTGTTTATATATCAGTTTTTGTGGAAAAGCTTTTTTGACTGATATGCAGGCTCGCTTGTCATATGGATGCCAAGCTTTTTCATCACTCCGTCATCAACGGGGGAGAGGATAACCGTGGAATGAGCCTCACAGTTCGTAAGATTGTCAAGCTGATCGAAAGCTTTTTTTGCGTTTTCGTCTGTGAGCGCGCATATCGAAAGCGCAATCAGTATTTCATCCGTATGAAGTCTCGGATTATTGCAATGAAGATGTCCGACCTTGAGAGTGCGTATAGGCTCGATTATTTCGGGTGAGATCAAGTGAACGGCATCGTCGATTCCCGCAAGCGCCTTAAGCGCGTTCAAGAGCATCGCTGAGGATGCACCGAGAAGCTTTGTGGTCTTTCCTGTGATAATTCTGCCGTCGGGTAATTCAAGTGCACACGCAGGCTCACCTGTGAGCTTGGATTTTTCGATCGCCGCAGGAATGACCTTGCGGTCGTTTACCGAAATACCCGTGTTGTTCATTATGATTTCGATCTTTTCCATATCTATGCCGTCAGACAAGCCTTTTCTCTTGGAACAGGCGCAGGCATAATAGCGACGGATGATCTCGTATTTGGAAGCTTCGCAGACGTTGTCGTTGTCGTAAATGCAGAAGCCTGCCATATTAACGCCCATATCGGTGGGAGATTTGTACGGACAGCTTCCTGAAATTTTTTCAAATATTGCCGAAAGAACGGGAAATATTTCAACGTCACGGTTATAGTTTACGGTGGTTTTGCCGTATGCTTCAAGGTGATAGGGGTCTATCATATTAACGTCGTTAAGATCGGCGGTTGCTGCTTCATATGCAAGGTTTACCGGATGCTTAAGCGGCAGATTCCATATGGGGAAGGTTTCGAATTTTGCATATCCTGCCTTCATTCCGCGCTTGTTTTCGTGATAAAGCTGTGAAAGACAGGTTGCCATCTTTCCGCTTCCGGGGCCGGGAGCGGTTACAACTACAAGTGAGCGCTCGGTCTTTATATAATCGTTAGTACCGAGACCCTCTTCGCTTACGATTTTTTTTACGTCAGAAGGATATCCGGGGATCGAGTAGTGATAGTAAACACAGATCCCAAGACCCTCAAGTCTTTTTCTGAAGGCTACCGCAGAGCTCTGACCGGCGAAGCGCGTGATAACAACGCTTCCGACGTAAAGTCCGAAGCCGCGGAAGGCGTCTATAAGTCTTAACACGTCCTGGTCATAAGTGATGCCAAGGTCGCCGCGTATCTTATTCTTTTCAATATCCGATGCGTTGATTACGATAACGATTTCTGCTTCATCCTTAAGATTGATGAGCATTTTTATCTTGCTGTCGGGAGCAAAGCCGGGGAGCACTCTTGCGGCGTGATGGTCGTCAAAGAGCTTGCCGCCGAAATCGGCGATGCGCTCCTTGATATGCTCGGACTGCATTTTTATATATTTATCATTATCGAAGCCCTGTTTGATCATAGCTAACTCCAAAACGTGAATTTAACAACATAATAGTATTATATCACATTTTTTTAAAAATGCAAGAGTAGTAGAGAAAGATTTTGTCATTTTAAGGGATTTTGTTTCTGGTAATCGTTTGTTGCCCTTCGGGGAGTCTATTTCTGTGCGGACAGAAATAGACGAAAGAGCCGTCCAAGGGGAAACCTATTTCGGTTTCCCCTTAGAGATCCCCATCCCTTTCACTAAATTTGCAGATAAGCACCGACCGCAAGGGTCGGATACGGCTATTTAAAGCATTCTCCGGCGGGAGAAGGTGGCAGGCGAAGCCTGACGGATGAGGAATTATATTCGGCTTTGGCTTGCAGAGATGTTGCTTGTACCTGTTTTTGTTTCTGGTAATCGTTTGTTACCCTTCCGGGGGACACCCTTTTGGTATGCGCCAAAAGGGTGGAAAAACGCAAATAAGGAAAACCTCTGCGGTTTTCCTTATTTATCCTTTCCCTGCAGCGAAATTTCAAGATAAGCACCGCCTGTTCGGCGGATTCGCTTGTCAGCGAAAATTCAACGTCGTCCCGTATGCACGAAAAATTTCGCAAAAATGTTCATTTTCAGGGTAGCGGTCCCTGAAAATGAACGCATTTAGTGTTGGTGAGTAGCAGAGCGCGAATTTCGTAATCCAAAGCCTAAAAAGTTTTTGCGGGGGCATGGGGGCGCTTTTTCTCAAAAAGCGCCCCCATAAAAATAAAAAGCACACCCACAAATAAAAAGGCAAAGAGAGCTTTTCTCAAAAAACGCCTCCACATATAAAAACAACAAAAAGGGGGAGCTTTTTATAAAAAGCTCCCCGCTCGCAAAAAATATTCAATATTCAATCAATATAAAAACTTCTCGTCAAGCGAAAGCTTGAAGTCCTTGGCAAGAGCGCGCATATTATCAGAGGTGATGGTCTGGAGCTTTGTGCTTGACATAGACATAACCTTAACGAGTATAGATGCTGCCTTTTCAACAGTATGCATAAGACCGAAGGTAGAATCGAAGTCCTCACCCGAGCAGAGCATACCGTGATGCGGCCATATAGCCACGTTATAGGATTTGAGAAGCTCGCCTGTTCTGATAGCAAGCTCACGGCTTCCGGGAACAAGCCATTCAGCAACGCCGATACCCTCGGGGAATACTACAGAGCATTCGGGCATCATTTCCCATATTTCGCGTGTGAATATTTCGTCCTTAAGAGGAAGCACGAACGTAAGTGCGATGGTGTTTACGGGATGAGCGTGATAGATAACGCGATGCTTGCCGCCGCTTACAGCCTTCTTGGTTTCATGGCTCATAAGGTGAGAGGGTATCTCGCTTGTAGGTCTTCCGCCGTTTTCAAGGCCCCATACGATCTGATAATTTTCACCCTTATCGTCGAGCTTGATAATACCGATCGATTCGGTGGGATTCTTGATTACGTTCTGGAAATATCTGCCTGTGCCTGTGAATATAAAATACTCACCTGCAACACCGGGCACGCTTGCGCCGATGGGGTAAAAAGGAGTGCTGTGATCAAGCTCGGAGATGACCTCGTTTACATCGGCGTCACTCATTCTGTATGAGAGGTTACCGCCGTTGCGCTCGTGCCAACCCTGATTCCAGCCGTCGTCTGCCATGGTGATAAAGCCTTTTACTGCTTTGCTTTCAAGTACGTTCATTGTTTTTCTCCTTTGGATTTATATATTTATGCTTTGGGTTTCTTCTATCAAGTTGATGCAGGGAACGCCTGTACGGTCAAGTAACATTTGCACCAATCCCTCGGCGCCGGTTATGCTTACGTCTGCGTTTTCCTTGGTAAGCTCAAGCAGATATTCACAGCTTGAGGTGTCAATTACGTTAACAAGCCCCAGATCAAGCGTTATAAGCTTTTCTGACAGAATATGCTTTTCAAGCTCACTTGTAAGCTTTGTGCAGTTAAGGAAGAATATTGAGCCTACGGGTCTTAATTTTATCTGTGTGTCGCTCTCTTCAAGCACAAAATCAAGCTTGTAGCATCTGTATATGAACACTATCATCGAATATCCTATTCCGATAAGTATAGCGACTGTAAGATCGAATACAACGGTAGAAAGCATCGTGACAGCAAATTTGCCTATAGCACCGTAAAGCTTGTGAGAGAATATGTATTTTATCTCATCCCACTCATTCATACGCCATGCAGTTACCATAAGCACTCCCGCAAGAGCTGAAAGAGGAAGCTTTGCCATTATCGGACCGAGAGCGAACATAGCCGCTAAAAGACCGAGCGCGTGGAAGATACCGCAAAGTCTTGTCTGACAGCCGGACTTTATGGCTACGCTTGTACGTGCGATCGCGGCTGTAGCGGGAACACCGCCGAAAAGCGGTATGAGCATATTTCCTATACCTTGAGCGATAAGCTCCTTGTTAGCGTCAAATTCTTCGTCCTTCATACGCGAAGCACTCGCACCGCAAAGAAGGCTTTCGATCATAGCAAGCGCGGCTATGGATATTGCAGGAGAGATATACTCGGCAATTCTTGCCCACTCGACCGATGCGAGAGTAAGTCTTTCGCTTAAGAAAAGCGTCTTTGGTATCTCACCGACCGTTGCAACGTCAAGATCGAATATCACGCATATTACAGTCGCAACGATTATACCTATAAGCGAGGAGGGAATCTTCGCATTCCATTTTTTAGGCCATATAAGCATTACGAATACGACGACAAGTCCCAAAAGCACCGAAAAGAGATTAGGCTTGAAGCCGAGTGTGCCGTAGCTTATAAGCTTCTGTATCGCGCTTTCGCCAACCGAGGTCGTACCGAAGAAATTATCTATCTGACCGAGCGCGATTATTATTGCGATACCCGAAGTAAAGCCTGTGATTACAGGACGCGGTATCATCGAAACAAGACGGCCGAGCTTAAATACAGCCGCCAGGAGTAAAAGCACACCAGCCATAAAGGTAACGACGAATACTCCCTCAAGCTTGAACTTGAGGATTATCGTTACAAGAACGGCAGACATAGCGCCTGTAGGACCGCTTATCTGGAAGGATGCGCCTGAAAAAAGGCTTATGATTATACCTGCGATTATAGCGGTAACAAGTCCTGCCGCGGCGGATGCACCACAGCTTACGCCGAATGCAAGAGCAAGCGGAAGCGCGACTGCGGTTACTGTAAGTCCTGCAAGAAGATCGCGCAAAAGGCTTTGAAAATTATAGCCCTTGAATTCATTTTTGAACATTTTGGCGTATGAAGAAAACAGTTTCATAACATACCTCTGACAAATATAATAATACTGTAAAATTATACTACTTTATCAGAGAGAAATCCATTTGTGAAATAGACATTTTTAGTCATTTTTCTCAGCGTCGATTTGTATATTTTGGGTATTATCGGTATCTATCCTTGAAGCAAGCCGCATATACAAGACTGATATAAGGCTTGAAGCAGGCTTTATAATGATAAGCCTTGTCACAAATGCCGCAATAAACGAGGAGGTGAAAACCAAGGCTATCATTATAACGTGATGCTGTCTGAAATATGCGTAGTAGAAGGAATCGAAAATGAAGGAATAAAGATAAATTTCAAAGGTTGATTCGGATACCGTGCGCGCGCACACGCTTAAAATTCTTGATTTAAGATCGATATCGTAAAGCAAAATGAAAACGCATATGGCCGTAAGTGCTATGGTCAGCGTGTTAAAGCCGTTCATCATATACCACGCATATGCACCTCTTGCATGCGAATATACAAAGCAGAGCAAAAAAGGAATGGCGGGGGCGATTATTACAGAAGTCAGCTTTATCACTCTGCGTACCTTATAAAAGGGCTTGTATGTTGCAATATATGCGCCGATGAAGTAGTAGGTAAGAGGATAAAGAGATGCGAAGAATTCGGGGATTATATCAATAACTATACCGCCGCCCTGCGAATATGCGGGAGAAAAGCTTTTGAGCGTTTCGGGCATAAGCGTGAGGAAAACAAGAGTGAATATGAGTGCAAGTCTTGATTTTTTCGTTTTGATTGCCTCATACGTGGCGTTTAAGAAGGGAATGAGCAGGAATAACCCGATATACATTTCAAAATACCATGCGTAATCGTTTGCTGTGAAATCGAGTATCCGTGCGACAATATACCCCGGAGTAAGCACTAATGATTTATCACTTACAGCCTTGCCGACAAGTGACAGCAGGCTTATAAGCACGTATGATACCCCGAGCGGTATTATACCCTTGTAGTATGAAAATGAAACCCGCTTATTTTTCTGAAGGTATCCGCTGAGCATAATGAAAAGCGGCACACAGCAGAATGCGAGATGGCGCACGTAAAGATTTACCGCCCACCAAACCGAATTTATATCCTCTCCGAGCGCACCGTTCAGCGATACCGAGTGCAGGATCACGACAAAAAATATGGCACAAGAGCGCACAAGGTCAAGTCCTGCAAAGCGTTTCTTTTCCATAGCTAAATTCCTTTCATCAAGCTTACAGTAAATTATACCACGAAAAACAAATTTTTTCAACACTCTGAATGTAAAAAAACAGGTGACATTTCAGTCACCTGTTGATTTTAGTCCTTAAAGCATATAAAACCGTAGCTGTTCATAATTTCCAGATATCTTGAAAGCCTTTCATAAAGCGGCTCGGCATTATCACCGAAATGCTCATTTACAAGCACTCCAAGCTCGTAAATACTTTTGTTGCCGTCAAGAAGCGGCCATATGAAGCTGCCCATTTCGTCAAGATGAATATAGCTGACTCTTGGTCGCTTAAAAAGCTTTTGAGCTATGCGGTTAAATAAGCCTGTATTTTCTTTTGAAAGCGTAACTATACCGTTTTCGTCCGAAGAAAAGTCAAGCCACTCCGATCTTTGCGGTATCCTTTCAAGGTAGTTTTCGTTTGTGCCTTTACTTTTCATATACTTATTTGCGCTTTTTCCAAAGCGAGAACTTTAGCACGGTAAGAAGAGTCACAACAAGAAGTACAAGTCCGCCGATATCGGAAATTACAGCGGGGATGCCGAGTCTTGCAGAAAGATCAAGAACAGAATCTATGCCGAATACTGCAAGAAGAGCGAGAAGTATTCCAACGAGACCCTCTCCCGCGATCATACCCGAGCAGAAGAGAATACCGTCGTTGACAATTGCCTTCTTGTCTCCATCGTCGCGCTTAAGCTTGTCAAGACCGAGTCTTACAAGACCGCCCACCATTACGCAGGCATTAAGCTGAACGGGAAGATATACGCCGATTGCAAAGGGAAGAACCGGTATGCCGAGAATTTCGATTATTATGGCGATACAAACGCCTATAAATACGAGCCCCCAGGGAAGATTTCCGTCTATAACGCCTTCAATTATCATCTTCATAAGAGTTGCCTGAGGAGCGGCAAGCTGTTCTGTACCAAAGCCCCATGCACTGTCGAGAAGATAAAGTGTCGCGCCGATAGCAAGAGCTGCGGCAACTACGCCGATGATCTCGCCTATCTGCTGTTTTTTAGGTGTTGCACCAAGTAAAAAGCCTGTCTTCAAATCCTGCGAGGTATCGCCTGCGATAGCAGAAACGATGCAGATGATAGAGCCGATGGCTATAGCACTGCTCATAGCCGCAACACCGGTGCTTCCCGTAAACTTAAGTATAAGAGTAGCAATAAGAAGCGTTGCGATAGCCATACCGGATACAGGGTTGTTACTGCTTCCGACAAGACCGACCATACGGGAGGATACTGTTGCGAAGAAGAAGCCGAATACGACTACGATCACCGCGCCCAGAAGACTTACGGGAATAGCGGGAACGAGCCATACAAGGAGAGTTAGAATAATTATTGCAGGGATAACTATCTTCATGCTGAGGTCATTTGCGGTACGCTCAGAACCTGCACTTGCGCCCTTCATGCTCTTGACAGCGCCTGCAAATGTAGTAACGATAAGAGGAAGTGATTTTATAAGGCTGATGATACCGCCTGCCGCAAGTGCGCCGGCACCGATATATCTGATGTAAGAGCTCCATATAGCGCTTGCGCCGCCCTCGGCAAACATCTGACCGATGGGAGTGTTGCCCGGATAAAGGATAATGTCAGCACCGAAAAGCACGATTATCGGAATGATAACCATCCAGCTGAGCACACCGCCTGCAAACATATAGGATGCGATACGGGGACCGCAGATGTATCCGACACTTAAAACCGCGGGATAGATCTGCGTACCGATCTCGCCGTTGTAGCCCTTGAATCTTAAGGAGATCTCGCCCGAAACGAGCTTGAGTCCGTCTATTATAAACTTGAATATTGCGGCAAAGCCCATACCGGCAAATACGGTAGAAGCGTTAGCACCGCCTTGTTCACCTGCTAAAAGCACCTCTGCGCACGCCTTACCCTCGGGATAGGGAAGTACGCTGTGCTCCTTTACGATGAGCGCGTTGCGAAGCGGTATCATAAAGAATACGCCGAGCAGACCGCCAAGAAGTGCGATGAGTGTGATCTCAATAATGCCGGGCTTGTCCATTTTACCCTCAGCCGCCCATAAAAAGAGCGCGGGAAGTGTAAAAATAGCACCTGCGGCAAGCGATTCGCCCGCAGAACCGACGGTTTGTACAATGTTGCTTTCGAGAATTGAGTTTTTGCGCATTATCACGCGGATAACGCCCATAGCGATAACCGCTGCGGGAATGGAGGCGGAAACAGTCATTCCAACTCTCAGACCGAGATAAGCGTTAGCGGCACCGAATACCACCGCGAGTAAGATACCCATAACGATAGAGCTTACCGTTATTTCGGGTGTCACCTTTTCGGCAGGTATATAGGGCTTGAATTCTTTTTGTTCGTTCATTTTAGCCTGACCTTTCGTTTGCTTATATTGTGCCGCAAAAAGCAGCAATCCATACTATTATATCATAATTTGGGAAAAAAGCAAGAGAAAAAAGTATATTTTTGACCCGACATACCATTTTTTGAAGCTTTTTTATACGCATAACCCGGAAAGGAATAAAAAATGGTCGAAATCGGTTGATTTATTGTCTGCTTTGTGGTACAATCTTAAAAGAAATATAACAAACGGAGATGCATATGCGACTGACCGATATAAATACTGTTAAAGAGATAATGAATGAGTACGGACTCAATTTCAAGAAGAAGTTCGGACAGAATTTCCTTATAAACGCAGGAGTGCCTGCCCGCATTGCGGACGAGTGCACAGACGGGGATTTTGATTACGGTATTCTTGAAATAGGTCCCGGAATCGGCACGCTTACCTATGAGCTTGCAAAGCGTTACAAGAAGGTTGTGGCGGTTGAAATTGATACCACTCTTTTGCCGGCGCTTGAGCATACGCTTGCCGAATTTGATAACGTAACCGTGATATCCGGAGATATTATGAAGCTTGATGTAAACGAGCTTTGCAAGCGCGAGTTTTCGGATGCCGGAATGAAGTTTTCTGTTTGCGCAAATCTTCCGTACTATATCACAACACCTGTGATTATGCATCTGCTTGAAAGTGAAGCCGGCTTTGATTATATTACCGTTATGATACAAAAAGAAGTTGTTGCAAGACTTACAAGCGAGCCCGGAAGTGCCGATTACGGAGCGATAACAGCATCGGTATCCTACTACGGAGAGGTAAAAAAACTTTTTAACGTATCCGCGGGATGCTTTATGCCTGCACCTAAGGTGGATTCTTCGGTTATGAGGATAAAGCTGTATAAGTCCGCACCGGTCAAATTCAAGGATAAGGGCATTTTTTTCAGGGTAATACGCGGAGCATTTGCTCAAAGGCGTAAAACGCTTCCGAATTCGCTGTCGGGTGAATTCGGAGAGCTTGACAGGCAAAGCCTTACAAGCGTTGTTGAAGCGGCGGGATTTTCGGCGACAATACGCGGCGAAACGCTTTCGATAAATGATTTTGCTCTGCTTTCGGACGAGATCGCAGATGAGATAAATGATCGCAGAAAGAGCTGATATTTGTAAAATATGCAATAAAACCTGGGCTTGTTGTTGGTGATATGCTCTAAAACGACAATGTTTGTAAAAAAGGATTGACAAAATCACGCTTTTTTGATAAAATATGCAAGGTTAGTTAATCATACATAATATATATTGAAAGGAATTACATTAAGTATGAAGAAATACGGATTGTGTATAATCTCCTTTGTCATCGCGGCGTGCCTTTTGTTTGCCGGCATTTTTATGGTAGCGGCTCAGGCAAGCGACACGGTTGAAACCTACTATACCGTAGGCTTTAACACATACGGCGGAAGCTATATTGAAAGCGTACATATCCGCAAGGGCGGAAAGGTGCCGAGACCCGAAGAGGATCCTGTCAAGGAAGGCTTTATCTTCGCGGGCTGGTATACCGGAAGCCACTATACTACCGTATACGATTTCAACACTCCCGTTGAAAGCAGCATGAGTATTTTCGCAAAATGGGAGGTTGACCGCAATTACGAGGAAAAGCTTGCCCAAATAAAGCTTGATTTCAAAGACGTGGTCAAGGGAAAATGGTATTACGACGACGTTGCCTACGTATTTGATAAGGGACTTATGAACGGTATATCCAAGACCGAATTCAATCCCGACGGCGATTTTACAAGAGCGATGTTCGTGACCGTGCTCTACCGTATGCAGAAGTCTCCCTCTGTCAATTCCGATTGCCCGTTTACAGACGTTAAGGCAGGAAGCTATTACAGAGATGCGGTAATATGGGCGTATAAGAACGAGATAGTTAACGGTATCAGCGAAACAGAATTTGCTCCCGACACACCCATCACGCGCGAGCAGATGGCGGTAATAATGTACAGATACGCGAAATTTGCGCGTATGGATACAAAGCTTCGCGGTAAGCTTGAGGTTCATGTAGACTATCTTAAGATAGCAAAGTACGCAGAGGATGCGGTGCTTTGGGCTACGAAGAACAAGGTTATGTGGAGTAACACGGAAGGTTACTTTGAGCCTAAACGCAACGCAACGAGAGCCGAAGCGGCGGCAGTATTTACCGTAATGCACCGTGATATGAGATAAATAAAAAAGTGCTTGTTTTTACAAGCACTTTTTGTTTTTACCATTCGTCGCTGTCATCTCCGGGGATAACAAGCTCAACCGCCTTTATTGCACATTCGATCATACTGTCGTCAGGCTCAATCACCGAAATATGCTGAAGCCATACGCCGGGAAGCGATATCAGTCGTGTAAGAGCATTGTCGTGTCTTCCTGCGATCTTGATAAGCTCGTAGCCGATTCCGACCGTAATGGGGAGAAGCGCAAGCTTGATGACCGTTCTGAGTATAGGATTGGTCGCCGAGATGAACATTGAAATGATGATTCCAACTATGAGCATAAGTATCATAAACGAAGTGCCGCATCTCGGATGGAAGCGGTTCATCTTGCGCACGTTTTCAACGGTAAGCTCAAGACCTGCCTCGTAGCAGAAGATAGTTTTATGCTCGGCACCGTGATACATAAACGTGCGTCTTATGTCCTTCATAAGCGAAACGAGATACATATATAGCACGAATATTACGATGCGAAGAACACCTTCAAACAGACTGCGAACAAAATTCCCCTCTAAAACAGGGAAAACCTTTGCAAGCCAAGAGAAGATCTGTGCGGGCAGATACATAAACAAGACGAGTGCGATCGCCACGCCAAGCACAGAGGCTATAAGCATAAGCACGTTCATTAAAGCATCGCTTTTCTTTTTGCCGTTGTCGCTCTGCTCGGTGTGTGCTTGCTCTTCATCAGTCTCACAGGATTGCTCGGGGATATCCTCAGCCGACTTTTTCTTCGGCGGCTCTTCATCCTCAAGTCCGCTTAATTCTGCCGATTCCATAAGGCATTTATAGCCGATCGACAGAGATGCTATGAAATTATATACGCCGCGAACGATGGGAAGCTTGAAAAATTTGTTGACCTTTTTGTTTGAGTTGTCCCATTCCTTTATTACTATTTCGCCGCTTGTATGTCTGACAGCCATAGCGGTCTTTTTCGGGCCGCGCATCATAATGCCCTCAATAAGAGCCTGACCGCCGATAGATGTCTTTTTGCGTTGGTTTATTATACAGCTTTTGTCCTTCAACACAATTGTCCTTTCTGAATATAATATAAAGCAGGTATATTCCCACTCATTACAGTTTATCACAAAAACAGAATATATTCAAGTCTTTTTATCAACTTTGCTAATTTGTTTACATTTTAAGCTCAAAAAATGGGGTTGTTTATTGTTGACAATATAAGCCGTTTTTGCTATAATAATCGGGTGAATATAAAATGTATGAGGTGTTATTTTGCAACAGATGAAAAAAGGTATGACTGCGAGAAGCGCAACGCTTGTTATGATGCTCGTATCGGTTATGTGGAGTATTGCAGGCGTGCTTTTTAAGTACATAGATTGCAATCCGATCGTTATTGCCGGAATCAGAAGCTCTATAGCGGCTGTGACCGTGCTTGTGTATATGCTTGCATCAAAAACAAAATTCGTTTTTACAAAGCAGACTATGCTTAACGCAGTTGTGTGCGCGCTTACCTTTTTCTGCTTTGTGGGTGCAAACAAGCTTACAAGCTCGGCAAATGCGATAGTATTGCAGTATTCCGCACCGGTGTTCGTGCTTTTGTATCAGTTGTTCTTTAAGCACCAGAAGCCGAGGATAAGTGATGTCGTTTGCGTGCTTGTCACGATAATCGGTGTATCGGTGTTTGTATGGGACAGCCTGGGCAACGGAAGACTTTTGGGCGATATAGTAGCGATACTGTCGGCTATCGGCTTTGCGGGAATATTTATTGTTATAGGAGAAGCAGATCAGACGACCGGCATCAACGGAGTGCTTCAGGGGCAGATCTTGACTGCGCTTATCGGCATACCGTTTGCGTTGTTTACCGAAAATACCTTTGATCTGCAAACGGCGGGGCTGTTTTTAATACTTGGTGTTATACAGCTTGGTATCCCGTATCTTCTTGTCGCCATTGCAGGACCGTATTGCCCACCGCTTGTAAGTACGATCGTAACCGTGTTTGAGCCTCTGCTCAATCCTGTGTGGGTGGCACTAATTTACGGAGAAGTGCCGGGTATATGGTCATTTATAGGCGGAATAATCGTAATTGCAAACGTGCTTGTATACTGTATTATGCGCGATAGGCGCGAGGCAAAATAAAAAATCCCGAGCAAATACGTCGTACTCTTAAGGACAGTTTTTATAAAAACTAATATCAAAAAACGAGCTGAACAAAAATCAGCTCGTTAATTTTATACCACACCGATATTTCGGTCTACGGTATAGCGATGTAATCAAAGACCAAGTAACTCTTTTTTCTTTGAGTCAAATTCTTCTTGAGTAATGATCCCCATATCTAATAAATTTTTCAATTTCATTATCTCATCTGCGGTGGAACCAGAAGTTGAAACTACTTTGGGGGATTTCGCTTCTTTAATTTTATCCTGAATATAAGCAACCATTTTTTCTGCAATTTCATTCTCTTTAGAATTTATGGTAATGGTATTTTCATCAGAAGATGCCGACAAAACGCCACCAACGCTTTCCCTTCCTCCAAGCAATGAAAACTGTATATGACCTGCTGTCCAACCAGCTTTTTTAAACTGCACAGCAGTCAAGTCATTGTAATATATGGTTTTATCACCCTTTATACCCATAGCGAAAAAGTTAAGAACACCCGAATGTGTAATCACAATTCTGTCTTCATAAACTTTTAATCCGTCTCCAACCGAGCTTTTAAAATCAAAAATTAGATTTTCCATAGTTTGTTTCTCCTTGTAATCAAAAAGTGCGCCAACCGAAGTCAGCGCACCGAAAAACACAAACTCCGATTGCTGCTACACAAAACCAGATAAACGGGATAATGGTATCCGACATACTACCTGTTGGAATTTGCGCTTTTACCAAATTCAAAAGTAGTATGCCTAAAAAAGGGTATAATATCCCCTATGAAAATAGAAAGACCATTAGCCCTAAAAGTTTATTCGGTTTTGTGTAGCATTTTTATTATATCACAATTTTCGCGGTTTGTAAATATGATACATAAAATTTATGAAATTACCTTACGGGAGGTGAAAAGAGCCTCCCTTGTGTAAAGGAAGGTGGCTTGCGAAGCAAGACGGAGGGATTGAAAAAATAAAAAGTCATCGTAAAACAATCCCTCAGTCACCTTCGGTGCCAGCTCCCTTTACACAAGGGAGCCTTTTTTGTTCATCTATGACTTGTCAATTTTCCTGACAAGCACTGCATTTGTAGACACAAACGCAAAATACGGCATACCTCTTTCGAGATATACCGTATTTTTGAAAACTGTCCTTTAGAGTGACGCTCTAAAGCTCGGGATTTTTTATACGTTGGCATCTATGTATTCGATAAGACCGGCTATCGCACCGTCATTGTTTGAGCAAACTGTGATATTGGCGACATCGCGTATCGAAGCGTGTGCGTTTGACGGGCAAGCGGAAAGATCGGAGCTTTTCAATAAATCGACATCATTTTCATAGTCGCCTATTGAGTAAAGCGTAAAATGAGTATTCTGCGCTCGGGTTTCGCACATATGCTTAAGCTCAAGTGCGGCAACGCCCTTGCTTGCGCGAATATTGTATATTTCAAGCATTGTTTCCCACGAGCGTGTGACAAAATACGTGTTTTCTCCTGCGACACTCAGGTATTTTGTTGCAAGGTCGAGCGTTGAGGGATCTCCGCTCAATATGATGGAGTACCATTGATTAGTGGGGATCTCTTCTATCGGAATGCTCATGATCTCTTCGTTTTCTATAAGCATTTCTTTCTTGTATTTGTCGTTGATATTTCCGAGCAAATAATATTTTCTGTCGGCGGTTATAGTTACACAAATTCCCGGAAAGCTTTCAAGAAGCGTGTTTATCATGGTGATTGCAGGACCGGGAGCGATGCATATTTCATTGATTCGCCTTTGAGTTTCAAAATCGTATATATAAGCGCCGTTACAGCATATGATAGGGGCATTGGTAAGCTTGACAAGATCGGGAGTTATCACCTTGTCGCATCTTCCCGTGGCAAAGGTGAAAAGACCGCCGTTTTCCTTAAAATAATTGACTGCGTCAATATTGCGCTCTGATACTAACTTGTTTTCGTCTATGAACGTTCCGTCGATATCGCTTACGATGAGCTTGTTATCAAATTTCATAAAGCCTCTCAAAATTGTATTGTTTGATTATGCTTGATTATATGCATGTCTGAGCTTTGTAAGCACAGCTTCAAAGTAATCGGGCAGTCCGCTGTCGAAATAAAGATTTTCTCCCGTAACAGGATGAGTAAATCCGATGACCCTTGCGTGCAGACACTGACCGCACAAAAGGGAAGCGTTCTGCTTTTCAAATCTGTCGTTATTTGGCTTGTATACAGGGTCTCCGATGACCGGATGGCCGATGCTTGCCATATGGACACGTATCTGATGAGTTCTTCCTGTTTCAAGCTTTAATTCAAGTAAGGTATACGCGCCGAAGCGCTCCTTCACGGTGTAATGTGTGCGTGCATCTCTCGCGCTCTGGTTTCCTGTACGTATGACTGCCATTTTCTTGCGGTCAACCGGATGACGTCCTATAGGTGCATCTATTGTACCTGTATCCTCCTTTATGTTGCCTGCAACAACGGCATTGTATATGCGTGTGAATGAATGCTCTTTTATCTGCTCGGCTAAAGCAAGATGAGCCTCGTTGCATTTTGCAACGATAAGAAGTCCGCTTGTGTCCTTGTCTATCCTGTGTACAATGCCCGGACGAACGACTCCGTTAATCGAGGAAAGCGAGTCCTTGCAGTGATACATAAGAGCGTTTACAAGCGTACCGTCGGGATTTCCGGGTGCAGGATGCACAACCATTCCCTTGGGCTTGTTTACGACTAACAGGTATTTATCCTCATATACGATATCAAGCGGGATATCCTCTGCCTTTATATCGAGTATTTCGGGCTCGGGCAGAGTAATGCTGACCGTATCGTTTGCCCGTAGCTTATAGTTTTTGCGCACCGGGATATCGTTAACACAAACGGCGCCCTCGTCAAGAAGCTTTTGCGTGGCAGAGCGTGACATATCGGCATTCTGTGATATGAAAAGATCGATACGTTCGCCGGTATTATTCTCATTTGCCGTTAGTATAAGAATATCGTCCATAGTCAGTAAAATGCAGGGAAGACCTTATGTCGTTCCCTGCAAATCTCCTTCTTTTTTGTCAAAAAATATGACCTGCAATATAAGTAACGCCGCACCGATTGTCACGCAGATATCTGCGAAATTGAATATCGGGAAATCGATCGGCTCAAAGTAGATAAAATCGACTACGTATCCGAGCTTTATGCGGTCTATCATATTTCCGATACCGCCGCCCATTATGAGTCCGAGCGATATCGCGCCGAGAGTGCTTTTGCTGTTGAATACAAACAGATATACGCCAAGCGCTATGATCGCAATGCTTGACACAAGCATAAACACCCAACGTGATTCCGAGAGCATACCGAAAGCTGCTCCGCGGTTTTCGTGATAGGTGAAGCTTAATATATCGGGGAATATATCAAAGCTTCCGAGCCCCGTATCCTTCAGCTTTGTCACGGCTGAAAGCTTGGTATAATAATCGCAGATGACCGACATCACGATCACTATGAGCGCAAGTAGTCTTTTACTCATCAACACGTACCTTGTCAATAACGATCGTTGCGCTGTTATCGGTATACGAGTTTGTCTGTTCAGCATTTACGCGGTCAAATACGACTGTATCAGCATTTTCAAAAAGCTTGTCGGGATCAACGCTTGCCTCATCCTTGACTATATCGGTTTCAGCAGTATCGGATGGGTCGATCACAACGCTTACCTCAACCTTCGATTCGGGCGCAAGCTTGGAAAGTGCTCCCTGAGCCTTTTCTACCGCTTCCTTGAGGTATTCCTCATTTGATTTGAGCGTTACCTTATCTGTTACAGAGGTAAGCGCGTCAACACGCTCGATATGCTCTCTGTAGGTCTTGAACAACTCGTTCTTGAGCGAGTCTACCTGACCCTTGAGCGTTACGATGGTCTCTCTTTCGATATTGATGCGCTCGTTAAGCTCGGTAAGGATGGTGTTGCACGCATCCTTCGCGGATTTTACGATGGCATCAGCCTGTTCGTTTGCGCTTTCTACGATTTTTGAAGCAACCTTTTGCGCATTGATAAGAGCACTTCTTACCGATTCCTTTTCGCCCTCTAACTCGCCCTTCTGCTCAACAGCGGCGCGAAGCTGCTGTTCAAGCTCAAAGTTCTTTCTGAACAGCTCTGTGTATTTTTCAAGCAAAAAGTCCATATATTCATCGACCTCGGGGATACTGTAGCCCCTTACGGTTTTTGAAAAGCTTTTCTTTTTGAGTTCGCTTGGCTTTAACATGGTTATACTCCCTTAAATATATTTAAGCACGGTGATGCGGCTTTTCCCCTTGGACGTAGTAGCGTTTGTATCCGCGATCTTATATTTTCCGTGACCGCGCACAGAGATAATATCTCCGTCTGATACCGTGTCGTCGGGCGACGCCTTTGAATAGTAATTTAATTCAGCAAGCCCCTGACTGATAAGCGTTTTCGATTTTTCGCGCGAAATGCCGGTTATCGCCGACACGACGCAATCAAATCTGAGTGAGCTTGCGATAGCCTGGGCTGCAATTGTGTTATGCTTAAGATTTACCGCGGTGTCGTTGCCGCAAAGCTTTACCTTTACAGGTGTGCGACCGACACTTGTAAGATTGTCTGTAATAAATCCTGCAAGCTTATCGCTTACGAAAATGTAAGCGTCGTGCTCGCTGTGTACTATAATGTCACCGACAGCGCGTCGCTCTATGCCCAGCGACAGTATCGCACCCATATAATCGCGGTGAGAAAGCTTAACGAAATCCGAGCAGGATACGTTTAACAGCTTAATGCTGTCCTTGCAGCTTTCCTTGCACAGATCAAATACTGCCTTGTCCGACGTGTCTATGCATCCCGGCTCTAAAAGAAGTGAATACATAACGTATTCGGGGAAGCAAACGAGCACGCGGCGCTCGGCATCCTTGAAGCCTCCGTAAAAGGCAAAGCAGAAAGAACCGTCCGACATAAGGGCGGTTTTTACAAGCTTTTGCTCGCGGATATTAAGAAACGACGAAACGCGGGTCTGAGAATCACGGCTTCTTTCGGCAAGCTCAAGAGCGTATGAGACCACGCGTTTTTCATCATCGTCAGCAAAGGATAAGAAAGACAAGCTTTTGTTCATTCGCTTACACTCCTATACTCGACAGAAGATCTGCCGCAATGCTTAAAAGGATAAACGAAATGAAAAAGGAAATGTCTATCGGCAGAGAGCTAAGTGTGTCACTTCTCTCTACAAACAGCCTTACCGGCAGGATGAACGGCTCGGTCACTCTGTATGCAAATTCCTCTATCGGATTATCATCCGATAGAGGGAGCCACGAAAGTATGGCGCGCAAAAACATAAGCATGAGAACGACCGACAAAAGCACGTCAATTATGCCGGTAAAGAGATATAGTAAAACGTATGCGAAATTGTTCACGTACAACCTCTGAAAACAAGGGTATTAAGAATTACTCCTCAACGCTGTTTTCAAGTGCAGCAGCTGCGGAATCGCCTGTAACGTCAACGTTGTGGGGAGTGATGATGAAGGTGTTAGCCGCAACGTTCTTGAAGTTACCCTGGATAGAGTAAACAACGCCGTGAAGGAAGTCGATAAGGTGGATAGCATCCTCCTTCTGAGTGCCTTCAAGGTTAAGAACTACGGTCTTGCCCTCGATAAGGTGGCTTGCGATCTGCTTAGCCTCGCTGTAGGAAGAGGGCTTAACTACCTTAAGCTGGAGAGAAGAGCCTGTCATACCTACTGTATCAGCTTCGCCCTCGCCTTCATACTCATACTGAGCGTCGTCAGCATCGTAAGGGTTGTATGCAGCCTCTGCATCTGTGGTTTCGTTGTTTGCCATTCCGTTTTTGATTCTGTCGAAAAAGTTCATTTTATCCTCCAAAAATTTATGATTCTTAATTTATTTTCTTTCTCCGAAGAGAGCAGTGCCCATTCTTATACGGGTCGAGCCCGCCTTGACTGCCTGTGTGAACGAACCACTCATTCCCATAGACAAAACATCCATACATATATTATGTATGTTTTTTTCTGAAATGTCAATAAAATATTGATAAGTTTTACAAAAATATTCAAATTTTTTTGTATTATCGTCGGTTTTTGGTGCGATTGTCATAAGTCCGCGCACCTTTATGTGCTCAAAAGTCGAAATTTCATAGAGAAAATCGTAAAGCTCTCCGGGAATAACACCGCCCTTTTGCTCCTCTTCTCCGATATTGACCTCTACAAGCACGTCCATTATCCTGTGTGCTTTTTCTGCTCGCATATCTATTTCGCGTGCAAGCCTTACAGAGTCAACCGATTCGATCATATCGACCTTGTCGATTATATATTTGACCTTATTTGTCTGAAGTGATCCGATGAGATGCACGTTGACCTTACGGTCCTTCGGGAACTCTATCCGGTCGTACTTGGATAACAGCTCTTGGACGCGGTTTTCGCCGATGTAAGATATACCAAGCTCGTTTATAGCATAATTGATAGCCTCTACCGGCTGATTTTTTGTGACCGCCATAATATCAACAGGGCGGTCGGTAAGGGTAGAAAGCGTTTGTACTATCTGCCCGTAATTTTCCTTTATAACTTCAAAATCTAACATCAGTTTATCACCTTGCCGGCATACAGATTCTTACCGCTTACGATTATGTTGTCGTATACGTACAAAACACCGTACGGCGTTTCCGCGGGATTCGGCTCTGCGGCAATATAGTAGTTTTCGTTCTGACCGATTATTTCTGTCGTACAGAAATAAACCTTGGAGCCGTAAAGGATATAGACGCCCTCTTTTCCGTCAACGACTCTGAGTGCACCTGTCGGCACCTTAATGCCCGAAACCGAGCTTTTGATGATTTTGACCGGCTGCATACGGGCAAAGGAGAATTCCTTCGGTGCGTCGAAGGATTCAAACAGAAGAATGCTTCCGTCGCCGTCTGTATCCGACACGATCTTTACCAGCTTAAGCGAAAGCTTCTTGTTGCCGTTAAGCTCGAAAATTATATCGTAGCTTCTGCCGAGCGATAAATCCTTGAGATCGGATTTTGAAACGGGGCAGGCAAGATACCATCTGTAATCGTATGCGATCTTACCGATGACCGAATCGGAGATCTCATCGGGTGAGCGCAGGGTGAAGTTTATGAAATCGTCGTAGGACATATCAAGAGCTGTGTCTGCGGTGAAAATGCTTTCATATCCGTCGCATACCGAATAGAAGTAGCCGGATCTGTCTGAATAAACGCTTGTCGTTATTGCGCCAAGCGAGCTTTCGTATTTGTCGCGCTCGTTTTCAAGCATTTTGATCTTGTCGTCGTACCCGTTGGTTTCGCCGGTGATCACCATTCTTCTGTTGAGAAGCATGAGCATATCGTCAGAGTTTGAAAGCACGCCGGATATATTTTCTCTTTCAAGACCGAGTCTTATGCTGTAGTAAAGCTCGGTAAGCTTTGAATCTATGCTTGAGGTATCTGATGACATATACGCCTTGTCAATATTGCTTTTTTCAAGAAACGCGATGCTGTTGTTGATATCTATGAGTGTGTTGCCCTGAGCAAGACCTCCGTCATCGTAAAGCGAGGCTATGCAAGCGTTTTTGCTGATCTTTGTACCGTCATCATAATAATACGCGGCGGAGCTTGCGTGTCCGCTTGATGATACGATATGCTCGTTACGCATTATGTAAGCGTCGCTTGAAACTGTTATTTCATCTGTTACAGGAGTAGCTGTCTCTGTTGTAATGCTGTCTGCGGCAGAGAAAAACAGGTGGTATATAAGGTATGCAGAAGCCGCGAGCAGAACTATCGAGCTTGCGGCATATTTGAATATTTTCGATCCGAATACTGCCCCTGCAAGGCTTGTTTCTTTCTTTGCTCCCGGTTGTTTTTTCTTCAATTTTATCACCTGAAAATTTAATTTAACTATAACTATTACATTATATCACAAAATCCGAGTCCGGTTAAGTGCTTAAGCGCATTGTTTACAATAATTTTAAATTCCGCACATTCGTCAGGGTACAGCCACAGTATTTTTTCATTGCGTTTGAACCATGTAAGCTGCCTTTTTGCATATCTTCTGCTTTCGCGCTTTACCTTATCGACCGCTTCTTCGAGAGTAGCCTTGCCGTCAATATATTCAATGATCTCCTTATACCCGATAGCCTGCGCGGCGGTAGTACCTTTGCGAAGGATATTCTTGTCAAGAAGATTTCTTACCTCATTAAGAAGACCGTCTTCCATCATAATGTCGACGCGTCTGTCGATGCGCTCGTAAAGCTTTTCACGCGAGTTGAAATTCAGACCGAAATAAACGGTATCGTATTCGCTTTCCTTTTCGTGAGAGCGTTTGTCCCACTCGGATTTTTTTACGCCAGTGGCGTGGAATATTTCAAGCGCACGGATAACGCGCTTTAAGTTGTTAGGATGTGTAGCCGCGGCACTTTCCGGGTCGATTTCCTCAAGGATCGAATAGATATATTCATTCCCCTTTTCGCGTGCAAGCTCAAAAAGGCTTTCCCTGTATTCAAGGTCCGTATCTGCGTCCGAAAATTCGGTTGAGGATGTAATATTATCTATATAAAGCCCCGTGCCGCCGCAAAGTATCGGTATACTGCCGCGCGATAGGACGTCGTCTATGATCCTTCGCGCATCGCTTACAAATTCAGCGCATGAGTACGAATCTGTAACGGCAGGGTCAACGATATCGAGCATATGATGGATAACGCCCTCTTTTTCATTTTCTGCAGGCTTTGCCGTGCCGATATCAAGATGCTTGTATATCTGCATTGAGTCACAGGATATCACCTCGCCGTTTATTCTTTTTGCAAGAGCCACGGCAAGAGCACTTTTACCCGATGCCGTCGGGCCTACTATCGCAATAAGCTTTTTCATTGTTTGCTCCGTGTATGTGTTTGGTATATGCAATTTTATTCAATAAACATCGCATCGCCGAAAGAGAAAAAACGGTATTTTTCCTTTATTGCTTCGGTATAAGCGTCCATTATCGTATCCTTGCCTGCAAGTGCGCTCACAAGCATAAGGAGCGTGCTTTCGGGCAGGTGGAAATTTGTTATAAGCGCATCCGTTGCTTTGAATTTGTATCCGGGGTAGATAAAGATTCCGGTATCACCCACTGTCGGATGCACAATGCCGCTTTCGTCCGATGCGCTTTCAAGCGTGCGGCATGAGGTCGTGCCTACGGCAATTATCCTGCCTCCGTTTTTTCTGCGCTCGTTAATAATGTCCGCAGATTCTTTTGTTACCGTGATGTATTCCGAATGCATGATATGCTCATCAAGCTTGTCCACCTTCACAGGTCTGAACGTGCCGAGACCGACGTGAAGCATGACCGGTACGACAGCCGCGCCTTTTTTCTTTATTGCACCGAGTAATTCTTCTGTAAAGTGAAGCCCTGCCGTAGGAGCCGCCGCCGAGCCCTCGTGCTTTGCATAAACGGTCTGATAGCGCGTTTTGTCCTCAAGCTTTTGCGTAATATACGGCGGAAGCGGCATATTGCCGACAATATCAAGCACGTTGTATATGTTTTCGTATTTTTCCTTGTCGTAATCGAACTCAAGTAACCTGTTTCCGCCCTCAAGAGTTTCCTTTACGGTCGCACGCAATATGCCGTCGCCGAATATAATTATAGTGCCGGGCTTGCATTTCTTGCCCGGACGAACGAGCGTTTCCCAGAGATCTAACCCGTGAGATTTCAACATTACGACCTCAATGCTTGCGCCGGTGCCCTCCTTGATCCCGTACATACGCGCGGGGATCACCTTGGAATTGTTTATCACAAGCACGTCGTTTTCATTTATATAGTCGATTATGTCGTGAAATATTCTGTGAGTGATAGTATTATCTTCGCGGTTTATCACCATAAGCCGTGAGCTGTCGCGTTTTTCCATAGGTGTTTGCGCAATAAGCTCCTCGGGGAGATCGTAGTAAAAATCGTGCGTGGTAAGCTCTGAGGGGAGGCGGGTGTTGTTGATCATTGTTAAACTCCATTCTGCCGCGGTAAGCGACAAGATCTGTGCGGATACGGAATGACTTGTAATGAGGGAAAGTAAATGTCAAACTGCAAAAATAAAGTTTTCAAGGGCTGTGCAACGGCACTGATAACGCCCTTTTCAAACGGTAAAACAGATTATGAAAGCCTTGGAAGGCTTATAGAATTTCAGATTGTAGAAAAGGCGGATGCGCTGGTTGTATGCGGTACAACAGGCGAGTCTGCGACCCTGAGTGAAGGTGAACGGCGAGAGCTTATTTCATACGCCGTGAAAAAGGTAAACGGTCGTGTACCGGTTATAGCGGGTACGGGGTGCAATAACATATCAAGTGCCGTAAGTCTGTCGCGTTACGCATATGAGTGCGGAGCAGACGCGGTTATGACGGTCACGCCGTATTACAACAAGGCGAGTGCCGCCGGATTATATAAAAGCTTTACGTCAATAGCCGATGCGGTAAAAATACCGGTTATCCTGTACAATGTGCCGTCACGGACCGGAATAGACATACCGATATGGTTATATAAGGAGCTTGCCTGTCACGAAAACATATGTGCCGTGAAGGAAGCGAGCGGGAATATCGTAACGGTCGCCAAAATACTTGAAGGCTGTGACGGTAAGCTTGATGTATACAGCGGAAACGACGATATGACGCTCCCCGTGCTCGCGCTTGGCGGAAGCGGGGTCGTTTCTGTTGTGTCGAACATAATGCCGCGCAGAGTACACGATATGTGCGCGTGCTTTGAAGAGGGGAGAATAAAAGAGAGCGCAAGGATACAGCTTGAGCTTTTAAGGCTTATCGGTGCCTGCTTTTCGGAGATAAATCCGATTCCTGTCAAGACTATGGCATCGCTTATGGGGCTTTGCTCTGACGAAATGCGTCTTCCCTTGTGCGCCCTGTCGGATAAAGAGACCGATGCACTGAAAAACGTGATGCGCGGGTATATGCTTATATAAAAATCGGGGCTGTCGTTTTTATCCGACAGCCCGCTTAATTATGCCTTTTCGATTTCGGTAAATGCCGCGTCGAGATAATCGTTTTCCATAAGCTCAAGCATACCCTTGTCCGAAAGAGCCGCAAGCTTGGGGTCTATCGGGATCTTGGCAAGTACCTTGAGTCCGAACTTTTCAGCGGTTTCTTCAACGTGACTGTCTCCGAACAGCTTGTATTCCTTGCCGCAGTCCGGGCACTTGTAACAGCTCATATTTTCAACTATGCCAAGTATCGGAATATTCATCATCTTAGCCATATTGACCGCCTTGGAAACGATCATGTTGGAAAGCTCCTGAGGGCTTGTGACGATAACTATGCCGTCAAGCGGGATAGACTGGAATACGGTAAGCGGAACGTCGCCTGTTCCGGGGGGCATATCGATGTACATATAGTCCACGTCGTTCCAGATAACGTCGGACCAGAACTGCTTGATAACGCCTGCGATAACAGGACCTCTCCACACAACCGGAGTTTCCTTGTTTTCGAGCAGGCAGTTAACGCTCATGATTTCAATACCGGTTTTTGTTTCAAGAGGGAACATACCGCCGTTGCCGTCGCCTGTTACCTCGCCCTCAACGGCGAAAATCTTGGGTATGGAGGGACCTGTAACGTCGGCATCAAGAATAGCGGTTTTGAAACCGAGTCTTTGTGTTGTGACCGCAAGCATAGAGGTTACCGCCGATTTACCGACGCCGCCCTTACCGCTTACGATACCTATAACCTTTTTTATATTTGAAAGCTCATGGGGCTTTTCGAGTAAGTTCTGCTTTTCCTGTTCACGTGAGGAACAGTTAGCCGAGCAGGTAGAGCAATCGTGTGTGCAATTTTCTGACATTTTTTCGCTTCCTTTCGAGTATAGTGCTGCTACATACTATATTATATCACTTTTTCTACAAAATGCAATAGGAAAAAAACATTATTTTGCGATTTTGAGGGCACGGAGAATCAAAAGAGGACAATTCATACAAAATGTTTACAAATTTTTATGAGTTTTGTCTAAAATCTCCTGTATACTGAAAATAATAAAAAATGAAAAGGAATCATGCTATGAGGGAAAAATTTGCACGGTTTATGTACGGCCGTTACGGAATAGACAAGCTTGGTTACGCTTTGATCATAGGCTCTATGATAATTACTCTGCTCACCTCGTTGACCGGAGGTGACGGAAATATTGTTTCTATGGCTTTGCTTATATGGGAGGCGTACAGGTTTCTGTCAAGGGACGTATATAAGCGCTCGCGTGAAAATCAGAAATTCCTGAGCATAAGCGCAGGCATTAAAAAAAAGCTTTCTCTTTTGAAGAACAAGCTTCGCGACCGTAAAACCCACAGATATTTTGAATGCACGACCTGTCATAATACGCTCAGAGTTCCTAAGGGAAAGGGAGAAATAAGAGTCACCTGCCCGGTGTGCAAGACGGTAACTATCACCAAAACGTAAAATATTGAAATAGCTATTTACTTTTTCGTCCGTATATGTTAAAATATCCGGTGGAATAATAGTAAAAAACGGCGGTGAGAAATTGGAACAGAATAATAAACGCCCGCAGGGCGGTGTCAATAATAACAGACCGGGTGCGTCAAGGCCGCAGGTGAACGGCGTGAACCGTGCGCCGGGAAGCGTACCGCGCACACCTGCCAATACGGGGGCAAACGGTGCACAGCGTCAAAGCGTGCGTCCTGTAAACGGTACAAATCCCGCTCAGGCACCGGCTCGGAAGACAGCACAAACTAATCAAAGCGGAAGTGTATACCGCTCGGACAAGCCTGTAAATAACGGAAAATCTCCCTCTGCTCAAAAAAGTGAGATAAGACTCAGTGAAGCCGAAAGAGCAAGGCTTTTAAGGGAAGAGCAGAACAGAATAAAAAAGCAGCGCAAGGCATTCTTGGAGTATATCGGATCAATCGCTTTGATGTTCGTGATCTTTCTTTTGATCGGCGCGCTTCTTATTTCATCTGTGTTCTTTATAAATCTTTTTGCTCATAAGGATCCCGATATAAGAAGCTATTCGCTTGTTCTTTCGGATTATGAAAATGAGCTTGTTATCGAAAACGGAAGCGTTGTGGGCGAGGACGGCGTAAGATACGTCAACTTTTCGCAGATAGCGGAATTTTACGGCTTTGCGATGGTCGGAAGCATAGATAACATGAAGTATGTTATCAAGGAAAGCGAAAACGAAACCGTTTCGTTCAAGCCCGATTCCGACAAGGTTTTTGTAAATGACGTTGCTCTCAGAAGCCGCGGACACGCTTTTTATGAAAACGGCGATCTTTTTGTGGATCAGAATTTTGTTGAGGACTATATAGAGGGCTTTGAGCTTGCTCTGGATGCAAAGCAGCGCACAGTGAGCCTGTCGAGGATACTGACAAACACGCTTGACGCTCAGGGAAATATTGCAGATGAAAGCGATCCCGAATACGAGGCTATAGCCTTTTCGCTTAAAGCTCCTGCGATAACGGCGTCTATATCGGAAAATGATTCGGCGGTTGTAATGCCGACCTTTGAATTTTTATCAAATTTAAGTGCTTATGAGGAATATATGAATCCCGGAAGCACGACCGAATTCCTTACTCTTGTAAGCGCGGCAAACAAGCTTTCCGAGGACTATATTCCTACAGGACTTTCACTTCTTTCCTATGGCGACGGAATGTATCTCAAGGAATACGCCGCAAAATCTTTTGAAGCGATGATGAAGGAAGCCGCAGCCTGCGGAATAACAGGTGTTACGGTGAAAAAGGCTTACGTAAGCTATGAGGAGGCTCTGAGCGCATACAACGCGGTGGTCGACAAGTACGTGAATCTTCTCGGAAACGATCAGGCTAACAGATACGCCTCGGCGACGTTGCCGCCTCCCGGTACAGACGAGCATCAGACCGGTCTTTCGGTCGATCTCGGACTTCAGGTCGGTGCTGAATTTTCTTCAAGCACAGCCTTCGCATGGCTTTGCGATAACTCATATAAGTTCGGCTTTGTGTTGAGATATCCGCCGAACAAGACCGACGTGACGGGTCACGTATATACTCCCGAACAATTCAGATACGTGGGAAGATACCACGCGGTGCGAATGGATGCGCTTGGTCTGACACTTGACGAATACGCCGAATATCTCGGACTTTAACAAATAAAAAATCGCCTGCGTAGGCGATTTTTTATTTGTTTTGAGTGGATTTAAGAAAAAATCCGCCAAAACAGAGCGCAAAAATTTGCAAATGTTGTTTTATTTCGACAAATATTTTTTGTGCACTTCGGAAATTCTTGACAAATAAAATCAAATTACATATAATAATAGTACCGTTGTGTTAAAAGGAGAATGACCAGTGCAGTTAAAGGTTGTAAAATTCGGCGGAAGCTCACTTGCTGATGCCGCACAGTTTAAAAAGGTATACGACATAATAAAGTCGGATAAATCAAGAAGGTTCGTCGTTCCGTCGGCGCCGGGAAAGCGCTCTAAGGATGACACAAAGGTCACGGACATGCTCTATATCTGTTACGATATGGCGGCAAGCGGTGATATTATTGACGAATATTTCGGCTTTATTGAAAAAAGATATAACGAGATAATTCGTGAACTTGGAATTGAACTTTCACTCGAAAAAGAGTTCGAGGTGATAAAGAACGCATTTACTCATAAGGCAGGTAAGGACTATGCGGCAAGCCGCGGTGAATACCTCAACGGCAAGATACTTGCAAAATATCTTGACTTTGATTTTATCGATCCTGCCGAATTCATATATTTTAAGGACAACGGCACGCTTGATTCCGAGCGCACGAATCTTTTGCTTGCAGATGAGCTCAAGCGTCACGATTATGCGGTAATACCCGGCTTTTACGGCTCAATGCCCAACGATACGATCAAGACCTTCTCTCGCGGAGGCTCTGATATAACAGGCTCTATCGTTGCCCGTGCCGCAGGTGCGGACGTTTATGAAAACTGGACCGATGTAGACGGATTTTTGATGGCTGATCCGAGAATTATCGATAATCCGGATATCATCAGAACAATCACCTACAGAGAGCTTCGTGAGCTTTCCTATATGGGTGCGACCGTTCTTCATGAGGATGCTATCTTCCCGGTAAGATTTGCAGGTATTCCGATAAATATCCGTAACACGAATAATCCGGAGGCGAAAGGTACTCTTATCGTAGCTACATCGAGCAAGAATGACGGTCACGGAGTTATCACCGGAATCGCCGGTAAGAAGGGCTTTTCAACGCTCACTATCGAAAAGGATATGATGAATGCCGAGATAGGCTTCGGCAGACGCGTGCTTGAGGTATTTGAGCAGAACGAAGTCTGCTTTGAGCATCTCCCGTCGGGAATCGATACGCTTTCGGTAGTAGTATCGACAAGCGAGCTTCACAAGAATAAGGATAAGGTATTAAACGGAATATTCAAGGCAGTAACGCCCGATAGTATGACGGTTGAGGATGGTATCGCGCTTATCGCGATAGTCGGACGCGGAATGGTTGAGGCAAAGGGTACTGCTTCGAGAATATTCAAGTCTATTTCGGACGCGGACGTTAACATAAAGATGATCGACCAGGGCTCAAGCGAGCTTAGCATCATCATCGGTATCACAGAGGACGATTTCGAGGTTGCGCTCAAGGCGATCTATAACGAATTCTGCCCTAAGAAGTAAGCTATAGGAGAATCCCGATATTTTGGGATTCTCCGCATTTTTGTATAAAAGCACTGCCGCGGTATAAAACGGCATCTTGGAGAAAATTATGGGAAAATATCAATTGTTCGATTTTCACACTCACGTTTATCCCGACGCAATCGCCGAAAGGGCAGTTGTTGCGCTTAACAAGTTTTACGACTTTGTCTGCGATTGTAACGGCACCTACGGTGAGCTTGAGCGCACATCAGAGGAAGCGGGAGTCAAGGGCTTTTTGCTTTTAGGTACTGCGACAAATCCGCATCAGGTGGAAAAGGTCAACGACTTCGTTGCAGAGTGTATGAATACAGGCAGAGCACACGGCTTTATCGCACACGGCTTTGCCGCGATACATCAGGATATGACCGATTTTGAGTATGAGCTTGAGCGCGTGCAGGCACTTGGGCTTTCGGGCATAAAGATGCATCCGGATATTCAGCGCGTGAATATAGACGACGACAGGCTTATACCGCTGTATAAAGCGTGCGAGGCACGCGGTATGCCCGTGTATCTGCATATCGGCGATAACAGAGAAGAATACAGATATTCCGAAATTCAAAGGCTTGAAAAAATAATCGATGCCTGCCCTGAGCTTATAATCGTAGCGGCGCATTTCGGAGGCTACAGCGCGTGGGAGTTTTCTACAGCCTTTGCAGGCAACAAAAACGTGTATTACGATACCTCAAGCGCACTTGTATACAGAGAGCCTGCGGTCTTTGAAGGGCTTGTGGAAAGGCTTGGACACAAGCAGATAATGTTCGGCACAGATTACCCCTGCACAGATGCAAGGCGCGATCTTGAGCGCTTCTTAAAGCTTGAGCTTCCCGAAGACGTAAGAGAGGATATACTTTATAACAACGCGATAGAATTTTTTAACAGGATAGCAAAAAAATGATATTTTCGGAATTCGTGAAAACTTTACCTGAAGAGGATATATGGCAGTATCTTAAGAATACGAGCCGAAGTATAGTTATGTACGGCATGGGAAACGGTGCCGACAAGATAATTTCACGGCTTGATACGCTTGGTGTGGAAATTGCGGACTTTTTTGCATCCGACGGGTTTGTCAGAGGACAGTATTTTCATAACAAGCGAGTGCTTTCCTTTGCCGAAATTAAAGAAAAATATGCAGACCCGATCATACTCGTTTCGTTTGGAAGCGAGCGTGACGAGGTGATCGGGCTGATAAGCGAAATTTCCCGTAATTACGAGCTTTATCTGCCCGACGTGCCTGTGGCGGGGGATGATATTTTTGACCGGGAATTTTTTGATAAGCATATAAATGACTTTGAAAAATCATACGAGCTTTTTGAGGACGGGCTTTCAAGAAATGTGTTTTGCGACGTTATAGCTTACAAGCTCACGGGAAAAATCGAATATCTGCTTAAAAATACACAGAGCGATAAGGAAGTATACACAGGTCTTTTTGATATGTCAAATTGGTCTTGCACAGCAGATCTGGGAGCGTATAACGGAGACAGCGCGATCTTTTTATGTGAGCTTGCACCATATCTGAAAAAGATAATTGCGCTTGAACCTGACCGCAAAAATTTTATAAAGCTTGAAAATAATGTCAAAGAGCTTCCCGCGGCGGTTGAAGCACATAACGTGTGTGCGTGGAGCGAGAAAAACACCTTGTATTTTGAACGCGGAGGAAACCGTAATTCCACCGTGTCGGGTATCGGTCATACCGCATCGGTGGGTGATACTAAAAGAATAGAGGTACAAGCCGATACGCTTGATAATATCCTTGACGGAAGAAGTGTTGAATTTATAAAATTCGACGTAGAGGGAAGCGAGCTTGAAGCGATAAAGGGATGCGAGAAAGCTCTTGCGGAGTTCGCTCCCGATATGCTTGTTTCGGGATATCACAGAAGCGAGGATATATTTGTGCTTCCGTTAAAGCTGAAAGAGCTTTTACCCGGACATAAAATATATTTCAGACGAAAAAAATGCCTTCCCGCATGGGAAATAAGCATCTGCGCCGTGAAATGCGGTATATAATGGTATGAGCGACAGAGAAAATGTATTTTTCTCTGTCTTTTTTTGCGTAAAATCTTGTAATGTTCTTATGCTTATGATATAATATTATAATAATGCGGAAATTTTCGATTAACAGAGCGTGCAAGCGCGCCCGAATATTACGCAAATGCAATAGACGAACTTATCAACTGAACGGATAAAAATATGAACAGAGAAACAAAAATTATCACAAGCGAAGAGATTGCGCGTCAGCATAGCTACATATCCCGTGTGCGTGAGGCGGTCACAGGCGAGGGTGAAAAGAGATATGCGCTCGTGCGTACCTTCGGCTGTCAGCAGAATGAAGCTGACAGCGAAAGACTTTCCGGTATGGCAGAGGCGATGGGTTATGAAATCACAGACTCCGAGGAGCTTGCAGATCTTATACTTGTCAACACCTGCGCCATAAGAGAGCACGCGGAGCTGAAGGCGTTGTCTATTACCGGGCAGTTCAAGCACTTAAAGGCTAAAAAGCCCTCGCTTATAATCGGCATATGCGGATGTATGGTTTCACAGGAACACAGGCTCAACGATATCAAAAACAAATACCCCTACGTCGATTTTCTTTTCGGTACGGGTGAGATATACCGTTTCCCCGAGCTTTTGTGCAGGGCAAGAGAGGAAAAAGGCAGATTTTTTATCGTTGAGGAAACGCTCGGAACGCTTGCAGAGGGGCTTCCCGTCAAGAGGTCAAGCGACTTCAAGGCGTGGCTTAGCATAATGTACGGTTGCAACAATTTCTGCACCTATTGTGTAGTACCGTACGTGCGAGGCAGAGAACGTAGCCGTAAGCGCGAGGACGTGCTTGCGGAGGCAAGAGAGCTTGTTTCAAAGGGATACAATGAGATAACGCTTCTCGGTCAGAATGTAAACTCCTACGGAAAGGATCTTGGCTACGATTACGACTTTTCGGATCTTCTTTCCGATATATGTGCGATAGAGGGAGAGTTTATAGTCAGATTTATGACGAGCCACCCGAAGGATGCGTCAAAAAAGCTTGTAGACACGATAGCGGCAAATCCGAAAATAGCGCGTCAGTTTCATCTGCCGCTCCAATCGGGCTCAAACGCCGTGCTTAAGGCTATGAACAGGCGTTACACTCGCGAAAGCTACCTTGAGCTTATCGATTATATGAAAGCGAAGATTCCGGATATTGCTCTGACAACCGACATAATAGTCGGCTTCCCAGGTGAGACCGAGGAGGATTTTGCCGATACACTTGATATTCTGTCAAGGGTGAGATACGACAACATTTACTCGTTTATATACTCGCCTCGCAAGGGAACACCGGCGTCCGAAATGGATTGTCAGATACCGTCTGAAATACAGTCGGAAAGATTTTCTCGCTTGCTTCAGCTTCAGCACAAAATATCAAACGAGATAAATCAGACTCTTGTCGGCACAACAAGGAGAGTGCTTGTAGAGGGAATAAGCAAAAACGACCCTGATATGTACACAGGCAGGTGCGAATCCGGCAGGCTCGTGCATTTCAAGAGCGATATCGATTACACAGGAAAAATAGTAGATATGCTGATCGAGCGCGCCGAAACCTTCAACGTCTTCGGGCGGGTAGTACCCGCCGACATAGCGCGCGTGGAATCTGATGAGACTTGATGTCCTAAGCCCGTACCTCAACATCTGTTGAAATTCGCAAGAAAAAATTTACGTAGCACGGACGGGCAAACAGCGCGTGAAGTCTGATAAGACTTGAGGTAACAAACCCATACCCCGACATCTATTAAAATTTGAAAAGATAAACAAAGGAGAATATAAAAATGAACAAGGAAATACTCAAGGCATGTGCCGAGCTTGCAAAGGCTATAAGCGAGGACGACAGAATAGCAAAGCTTGACGAGGCTAAGGCAGCTTACGAAACAGACGCTGAAATAAAAAATCTTATGGCTGAATACAACGTTCAGCAGATAGCGCTTGCCGAGGAATACAAGAAGGAAGTACGTGATGAGGAATTCATCGCTATCATAAACAAGCGCATATCCGAGCTTTATACACTTATCAGCGAAAACGCAGTAATGAGAGCGTATATGGAAGCAAATGACGAGGTGAACGCTCTTATGAACGAGGTCAATTCCGAGATACAGTTCTTTTTAACCGGCGAACGTGCCTGCACACACGATTGCTCAAGCTGTAAATCCAACTGCTCTTCCAAGAACAACGACTAATTTTGTAAAAAGGGACGGTCATTCTTATGACTCCGATGATGCTTCAATACTTCGAGATCAAGAACAAGTATAAGGATTATCTTATTTTCTACCGACTCGGAGATTTTTACGAACTGTTTTTTGACGATGCAAAGGTTGCTTCGCGTGAGCTTGAGCTTGTTTTAACCGGACGAGATTGCGGTGAGCCTGAGCGTGCGCCTATGTGCGGTGTGCCGTATCATAGCGCGGAGAGCTATATCGGTCAGCGTGTTTCACGCGGATACAAGGTAGCTATCTGCGAGCAGATGGAGGATCCGGCGACTGCAAAGGGACTTGTGAGACGCGATATCGTGCGCATTATAACTCCGGGAACACTTGTGGAATCGGGACTTTTGAGCGAGCAGAAGAACAACTATCTGGCTTCCGTATATTTTTCACGTGAACACGACAGTATCGGCGTTGCATTTGCCGATATTTCAACGGGTGCCGTATTTGCGACAGCATTTGAAAATGACAAGCGTAACAACAGGCTTATAAACGAGCTCGGAACATACGTACCGAGCGAGATAATATTCAATTATGAGCTTCGCGAGCTTGGACCGCTTGCGGGCTTTGTAAGAGAGCGCTTCGGCTCTGCGGTAAACAGCGGCGAGGAGGCACGCTTCGATTTCGAAAGCGCGATGAACCGTGTTTCAAAGCAGTTTTCGGACACCGCCTTTGCTAACAGCGTAAGGGATAAATCTCTTATCTGCGCGATAGGCGCGCTTCTCGATTACATTGACGAAACACAGAAGATAGACGTTTCCTACATCTCCGCGCTTGAATTATACAGCGACGGTCAGTATATGGAGATCGATATCAACACGCGACGTAATCTTGAACTCGTGGAAACTATGCGCACAAAGGAAAAGCGAGGCTCGCTTTTATGGGTGCTTGACCGCACGCGCACCGCAATGGGCGCAAGACTGTTGCGCAGCTGGATAGAGCTTCCGCTTGTTGAGGAAAAGGCAATACTTTCACGTCAGTCTGCGGTAAGAGAGCTTTATGACAGCTTTATATTGCGCGAGGAATTGTCCGATTACTTAAAGGACGTGCTTGACCTTGAAAGACTTACCACGAAAATCGCATACAGAACGGCAAACGGTAAGGACTTAAACGGTATCGCAAAGACTATAGCCGTGCTTCCGCAGGTGAAGTCTATGCTTGCCGATTGTGATTCTCCCGAGCTTTTGGGCATATTTGAAAAGCTTGACTGCTGTGAGGATCTCTATAATGCAATAAGCAATACGATCTCGCCGGACGCACCCTTTTCGGTAAGGGACGGCGGCATTATCCGCGAAGGATTTGATGTTGAGGTCGACAGACTCAGAAGCATCAAGGACGGCGGTAAGAGCCTTAAGGACGAGATAGAAGCCCGTGAAAAGCAGGCTACGGGAATAAAGAACTTAAAGATCGGATACAACAAGGTGTTCGGTTACTATATCGAGATCACAAATTCGCAAAAGGAGCTTGTCCCCGATACATATATCCGCAAGCAGACGCTTTCAAACTGCGAGCGGTATATTACCGATGAGCTTAAGGAAATGGAAGCGACGGTGCTCGGAGCATCGGACAAGCTTAATGCCCTTGAATACGAAATATTCATGTCGCTTTGCGATAAGCTTTCACATAATCTTTCGCGTCTTCAGGCGGCAGGTGCGTTGCTTGCAAGGCTTGACGTATACATATCTCTCGCGGACGTTGCCGCACGTAACGGCTATATCTGTCCTGAAATCGATATGAGCGACAAGATAAAGATAAGGGACGGCAGACACCCTGTCGTAGAGCGTTTCGTTAAGGACAGCTATTTCGTTCCGAACGATACCGAGCTTGACACTGGCAAGAACAGGCTTGCGCTTATCACAGGTCCGAATATGGCGGGTAAGTCGACCTATATGAGACAGGTCGCGCTTATAGCGATAATGGCTCAGATAGGCTCGTTTGTGCCTGCAAAGAGCGCGCGTATGGGAATAGTTGACAAGGTCTTTACCCGTGTGGGAGCGTCTGATGATCTTGCATCGGGTCAGTCGACCTTTATGCTTGAAATGAACGAGGTTGCGTACATTCTTTCAAACGCAACGCGTAAGAGCCTTATCGTATACGACGAAATAGGCAGAGGTACAAGCACATTTGACGGTATGAGTATAGCAAAGGCTATTGCAGAGCATACCTCGGACAAGATAGGCGCGAAAACGCTTTTCGCTACACACTATCATGAGCTTTGCGAGCTTGAAAACGAAAACGACGGTATTGTCAACTACAATATCGCAACAAAAAAGCGCGGCGACGATATCACTTTCCTTCGTAAGATAGTGCGCGGAGCGGCAGATGACAGCTACGGTATAGAGGTCGCCAAGCTTGCAGGCGTGCCCGAAACGGTAATAAAGCGTGCAAAGGCGGTGCTTCGCGAAATAGAAAGCGGTGTTATCACGGTAAATTCCAAGAAGAGTGAAGCTGCGTCTGAGGATCAGAATTTGAGCTTTGACAACGTATTCGCCCTTGAAATAGCGGATGAGATAAAGAAGCTTGATCTGAACACGATATCCCCCATTGAAGCGATGAACGAGCTTTTCAGACTTAAAAATATGATTAAGGAATAAGATATGGGAATAATCAACGTACTTGATTTCAGCGTGGCAAACCTTATTGCCGCGGGCGAGGTCGTAGACAGACCTGCCTCGGTAATAAAGGAGTTACTTGAAAACTCAATAGACGCGGGTGCTGATGATATCACCGTAGAAATAAAACGCGGAGGTATCACGTTTATGCGCGTTACCGATAACGGTAAGGGAATAGCAAAGGATGACTTGCCTGTTGCCGTAAAGCGTCACGCAACGAGTAAGATACATAACGCGGACGATCTTGATTCGATACTCACCCTCGGCTTCCGCGGAGAAGCGCTTGCGGCAATAGCATCTGTATCAAGGCTCAGGATAATGTCAAAGACCGCGGAATGTGATACCGGTCATATACTTGAGTCCTCCTGCGGCGAGGTCAAGGGAATAATTGAGGCGGGATGTGCCAACGGTACAACGGTTATCGTTGAGGATTTGTTTGCAAACGTGCCCGCAAGACTTAAATTTCTCAAAAAAGACGTGACCGAGGCGATGGCGGTCAGCGCATACGTTGAAAAGATCGCTCTTTCGCGCCCGGATATATCGATAAAGCTTATCATAGACGGCAATATGAAGTTTATGACAAGCGGTGACAACAAGCTTTATAACGTGATATACGTGCTTTTCGGCAAGGATTTTGCCAAAAGACTTATTGAAGTGGATAATAATTCCGACGGGGTCAGAGTACACGGATATATCGGCGCGCCCGATAATATCAGAGCAAACAGAAATTTTCAGAATTTCTTTATAAACGGAAGATTTATAAAGAGTAAAACCGTATCCGCTGCACTTGAGCAGGCGTATTCGGCATTTATTCCGGGCGAAAAATTTCCATGTGCCGTGCTTAACGTTGATATAAGCCCCGCACACGTAGACGTAAACGTTCACCCTGCAAAATTAGAGGTGAAATTTTCAAACGAAAAGCTTGTGTTTGAGGCGGTCTATTCAACGGTCAGGCAGGCGCTTGAAAATAAGATAGAGCGCCCCGAGTTCAAGATAAATCCATATGGCGACAGAATTACTGCCGCCGATTATATGAAACGGCTCAACTCCTTTATCCCCGTAAACGACGGCAAAAGGGAGAGCGCGCAGCAGCTTGAATTTACCAAAAGAGCAGAAGCTCCCGCTTTGATTGTACAGGATTCCGTACAGGTCGGCGAAAGCAAGCCTTTTGAGCCTGTACAGGCGGACATTCCGGTTGTAAAAGCAGAAGAAAAAGAGCCCGAATTTGTAAAAATTGAGTACGGTGTAAGTGATCAGAATATGTCTGCAGCAGAGCCTTTTAAGGCTGAACGTGCTCCTGTTGCAAACATAGAAAAAGATGACACACCCGCGCCGTTTGACAGTCCCTATAAGCCGGTCACACCTGTAAGTGAGCTCGCCGCACCTGTGCGCGAAAGGGCGACAGATGCACAGACCGAGCCCGAGGATGAAATAAAGGTCCCCGAATACAGAATAATCGGAGAGGCATTCTATTCATACGTTTTCGTTGAAACGGGCGATAGCGTGCTTATCATCGACAAGCACGCCGCACACGAAAGAATAATATTCGAGGAGCTTAAGAATAACCTCAAAAAGAAAAACGTAGTTTCACAAATGATGCTCGTGCCGATAGATATCGTTATGACAAACGCAGAGGCGTGTGCTGTCGGTGAATACGCAGATGAGTTGAAGAAAACAGGCTTCGAGCTTGAGGTGTACGGAAACACGGTAAGTATTACCGAGATACCGATAGAGCTTGATGCGGATGCAGTCGTGCCGCTTATGCAAACGATAGCCGACAGAATTTCAAACGGTACGGGGAATATCACCGTTTCGCGTGACATCATATACGAAAAGGCGTTGTTTCAGGCATCGTGTAAGGCGGCGGTAAAGATAGGTCATATTCACGATGAAGCCCACCTTAAATGGATAGTTGAAAAGGTGCTTACGCTTGATATAATAAAATTCTGTCCTCACGGTCGTCCGGTAGCCTTTGAGCTTACGCGTCACGACTTTGAAAGACAGTTCAAGCGAGTTTAAGAGAGAAAAACAGGAGATAAAACAGTGTTTAAGATATTAAAGCAAGAGGGAAGAGCACGCCGCGGCGTGTTCAGTACGGTTCACGGAGATATCCAGACGCCCGTGTTTATGAACGTCGGCACCTGTGCCGCGATCAAGGGTGGTATTTCCACAATGGATCTTAAGGACGTAAGATGTCAGGTAGAGCTTTCAAACACGTATCATCTGCATTTGCGTCCCGGTGATGAGCTTATTCACAAGATGGGCGGTATTCACAAATTTTTCAATTGGGATAAGCCTGTTTTGACAGACAGCGGCGGATTCCAGGTATTTTCCTTGGCTCAGCTCCGCAAAATAACCGAGGAGGGCGTAAAGTTCGCTTCCCACATAGACGGTAAGCGTATTTTTATGGGTCCCGAGGAAAGTATGCGTATACAGTCAAACCTTGCCTCAACCATCGCTATGGCTTTTGACGAATGTATCGAAAACCCGGCGGAATATAACTACACCAAGCGTTCGTGTGAGAGAACGACACGTTGGCTTTACAGATGCCGTGCCGAGCTTGACAGACTGAACAAGCTTGAAACTACTATCAACAAAGATCAGCTTTTGTTCGGTATAAATCAGGGAAGCACCTATGCTGATCTGCGTGTTGACCATATGAAGGCGATAAGCGAGCTTGAGCTTCCGGGATATGCGATAGGCGGTCTTGCGGTAGGTGAGGCGGCAGAGGAAATGTATGAAACGATAGACGTGGTCGAGCCGCATATGCCAAAGGATAAGCCGAGATATCTTATGGGTGTCGGAACTCCCGTGAATATTCTTGAGGCGGTACACAGAGGCGTTGATTTCTTCGATTGCGTAATGCCGAGCCGTAACGCGCGCCACGGTAATATATTTACCTGGCACGGTAAGATGAATCTTTTGAACGAAAAATATATCGCAGACCCGAGACCTATCGACGAAAACTGCGGATGCCCGGCGTGCAGACATTATTCGCGCTCTTATATCCGTCACCTTTTCAAAGCAAAGGAAACGCTCGGAATGCGCCTTGCGGTGCTTCATAACCTTTACTTCTACAACGAGCTTATGGAGCAGATCCGTTTAGCTCTCGACGAAGATCGCTTTGAAAGCTTTTACCGTGGATACAGAGAAATTTTAGCCGAAAGAAGCACAAACTAAAAAAACACACTCCCCGATTTCGGGGAGTGTATAGATTATTTTTTCTTTGGCGGATGCTTGCCGCGGCGTTTTTTTCTGACCGAGTAGCCGAACGAGCCGAGCTTTTTTCCGAGTGAGAAGTATTCGCCGTGCGAATACGCAACGAGATCGGCTTTGTCAAGCCTCAGCCTGCCTTCAGAGTTTACAAGCTCGTCATTTACGTCGGTTGCGACGATATCGGCTAAAAACATATCGTGCGTGCCTAGGCTTATAATATCGGTGACGACGCATTCAAGTGAAAGCGGACTTGATTTTATTACGGGGGTGTCCTCAAGCTCAAGCGCGGGAACGACCTCAAGTCCCGTATCGGCAAATTTATCTCTCTCACGACCCGAGCGCACACCGCAATAATCAAGTGCGCGTACGTCGGCGGCACTGACGAGGTTGATAACGAATTTTCTCTCTTTCTTGATATATTCGTAGGAAAGCCTTGACGGGCGCACCGAAATATAGGTTTTCGGCGGTTGGGTGTTTATTATACCCGTCCACGCCACTGTGAATACGTTTGGCTTGTCAAGTGTGCCGCAGGTAACAAGTACGGCAGGAAGCGGTGCAATAAGCGCGCCGCCCTTCCATTTGATTTTAGACATTTATAGCTCCGATCCGCCGCTTTAGCGGCAGTTAAATATAAGTTTACGAAAGTATTATACCAATATTTTTATATAAAAGCAAGTACCAAATCCGATTTTCAGCTCTTAAAGGAGAATTTCAATGAAGGATGTTGTAAGAATATCAAGCGCCGTGCCAAAGCTTAAGCTCGCGGACGTAAAATACAACTGTGAACAGATCATATTGCAGACGAAGAAGGCGTATGAGGAAAAAAGCTCGATCGTGCTTTTTCCGGAGCTTGCTCTGACAGGCTACACCTGCGGGGATCTGTTTTTTCAGGACAGTTTGCTGTATGCGGTCAAGGACGCGATCTCTTATATCGCCAAAAGTCTTTCTGATTATGATATAACGCTTGTTTTCGGCGCACCGCTCATGCTTCGCGGCGGACTTTATAACTGTGCAATTACGGTATGCAAGGGAAAGATCTGCGGTGTTTCAGTCAAGACCTTTATGCCAAATTACAATGAGTTTTCCGAAAAAAGATGGTTTTCATCATCAAAGGACCTTACCTTTGACACGATCGGTTCCCGTGAACTTGGGCTTTACGGAGACTATGCGATCCCTGTAGGACGTGATCTTGTTTATGAATATAAAAATTCTGTAAGCTTCGGCGTTGAAATATGCGAGGATCTGTGGACACCTGTACCCCCAAGCTCATTTCTTGCGCTTGGCGGTGCGCAGATAATACTCAACCTTTCGGCGAGCAACGAAACCGCGTATAAGCGTGAGTACAGACGCAAGCTTGTGTGTGATCAGTCATCAAAATGCTTCGCGGCATACGTTTATACCTCGTCTGGTACTGATGAATCGACTACCGACCTTGTTTTTTCGGGTCACAGCGTTTTTTCGCTTAACGGTGAGCTTTTGGCGGAAAATGAAAAATTACTTGACAACGATTATCTTTTAAGCGTTGATATTGACCTTGGAAAGATAAAATC
>JAGCNJ010000043.1 GCA_017646005.1 Clostridia bacterium
GAAAAGAATTGCATTATTGCTCGCTTTCATTCTGGCACTCACTCCGGTACTTGTTGCATGCGACACGGATCCGAAAGAGACAACAGCAGCTCCTGACGCGGTAATCGAGGACAGCCAATATGAATACAGCCTCGATGAGCTACGCGCGCTTGATTACGGTGAAAAAGACTTCGGAATCTTCATAGACAAGGGCGGATCAAGCTATCTTATCACCGAAGAGGAGGACGGAGATCTTGTAGGTGACGCGATCTTCCAGCGCAACCTCGCTATTGAGGAAAAATTCAACCTTAATTTCAATATGGTAGAGGCTGAGTCGAATCAGCCCAACGCCGTTATCAAAAACTACATACTCGCAGATGATAAGACCTTCCATATGTATGTCAACGTAGTAACCTCACCTATGCTTGAAATGATACTTGAAGGATACTTCGTCGACTGGAGCGAGCTTGAAGATCTTGATTACACAATGCCCTATTGGAATACCCGCGTTGCCACCGACATAAACTACGGCGGCAAGGTATATATGATGGGAGGAGACCTCAATCTCACTACATATAACTCCACAAACTGCCTTATCTTCAACAAGAACCTGTTTGACGATCTCGGAATCGATTACCCCTATAAAGACGTTTACGATTACACATGGACTATCGACAAAATGATTGAAATCGTAAAGCAGGGCTATGCTGATCTCGATGGTGATACGCTCTGGAACAAGGAAAACGACCGCATCGGATTTACAGGCTGGGGCTGGGAAATGAATCAGGCGGTATACATCGGCATGGGCGGAAATCCTATCATCAACGATGAGGACAATATGCCCGTGCTTAACCTCAACAATGACAGAAACGTAAAGATCTTCGATAAAATAATCGAGCTCTTTGACAAGAAAAACGCTTACAGCGAAATGAGCAATTACGGTCTTATCGGTCAAATGCTTTCGGAGGGCAGACTTCTTATCGCAGACAGATTCGTCGGCTCGCTTTCCATAAACCGCGGAAGCGATTACGAATTCGGTCTTATCCCCTATCCGATGCTCGACGAAGAACAGGGAGAATATAACAGCCGCGCAGCTAACATAGCTCATCTCTGCTATATTCCCACAACAAACCTTGAGCTTCAGGATACCGGACTTATCCTTGAGGCTATGTCGATAGAATCCTACAACACCGTGCGCCCCACATATTACGACGTTACGCTTGACGTCAAGTCAGCACCCGATGAAGAATCTGTTGATATGGTCGATATCGTGCTTGATTCATCAACGTATATGTATGAGGGCTTTGTTGATGCCGCCGGAATACTCGGACGTGTAATCGGCAATCAGACAAACTCGTTCGCATCCTGGTATGCGGGAAGCGAAAAGATCTTCCAGAAAAAGATACAACAGATCGCAGATTTCTACAGCGCTTGATAATTGAACCTATACACGGATGCTGATAACTCAGCATCCGTGTTTTCTTCGGGACAAATTGTGTCATTTTGGCAAAAATTAGAGCGTATTCTTCATTGACTATGATTTCTGTAATTGATATAATTGTAATAGTTACTCGCACTCGCGCAACCAGAAAGGAAATACGGTTATGAAAAGAATTGCACTTTTACTTGCACTTTTACTTGCACTCACACCGGTGCTCGCATCGTGCACCGGCTCTGAGGATGACACCACACGGGAAGCTCCGTCGGTTTCAACAGAAGCGACAGACACAGGCTTCAGCCTTGACACGCTCCCCGAGCTTGACTTTGACAAAAAGGAATTCGGAATATTCATCGACAAGGGCGGTGCCGGATATCTTATAGCCGAAGAGGAAACAGGCGATCTTGTTACCGACGCCGTATTCCAGAGAAACCTCGCTATCGAGGAAAAATTCAACCTTACCTTCAATATGGCAGAGGCTGAAGTAAACCACCCCAATGCGCAGATCAAAAACTACATACTCGCAGATGATAAGACCTTCCATACGTTCGTTAACGTAGTCACAAGCCCCATGCTGAATATGGTGCTTGAGGGATATTTCGTAGACTGGAACGAGCTTGAGTATCTTGATTACACAAAGCCCTATTGGAATTCACGTATTGCTACGGATATAAACTACGGCGGCAAGGTATATGTGATGGGAGGCGATCTCAATCTCACCACATACAACTCCACAAACTGCATCATGTTCAATCAGAATCTGTTTGAGGACCTCGGCATAGACTTCCCTTATGACGCAGTTTATAACTACACCTGGACAGTCGATAAATTCATAGAGATCATAAAGCAGGGCTACTCTGATCTTGACGGTAATACGGAGATAAGCTATGAGGGCGACCGCTTCGGATTTTCGGGATGGTCTGCTGAGTTATGCCCCGCGGTTTACATCGGAATGGGCGGCAAGCCTGTCATCAACGATGAAAACAATCTGCCCGTTCTCAACCTCAACAATGAAAGAACGGTGAGAATATTTGATAAAATCATCGAGATCTTCGATAATCAGAATGCATTTATAAATGCCAAGGAATATAATATAGACAAAACTATGCGCAACGAAGGAAGAATACTTATGGACGATTCTTTCATAAGCTTCCTCACAGTTAACCGCAGCAGTGACTTCCGCTTCGGCGTTGTTCCGTATCCTATGCTTGACGAAGAACAAGGCGAATACAATAGCCGCGCTGCCAATATAGCTCACCTTTGCTATATTCCCACAACAAACAAGGAGCTTGAAGAAACAGGCATTATTCTTGAAGCAATGTCTATTGAATCCTACAACAACGTACGTCCCGTATACTATGACGTAACGCTTAGCTTAAAGGAAGCTCCCGACACCGAAACCATCGATATGGTCGATATGATACTCGCCTCCTCAACCTATATGTACGAGGGCTTTGTAGACAGCTCTATCGTTAAACAGGTTGTAAACAATCAGACAAATACCTTCTCATCATGGTATGCCGGAAACGAGCCGGTATTCAAAAAAACGATCAAGAAAATGGTTGACTTCTACGGCGCTTAATACCCTCCATTATTACGGAAACGCGTATGCTTCATTTAATGAGCATACGCGTTTCTTTTTTATGTATTTTTTCGTTGACTTTTATTTTTTATTTGATATGTTTTGTGTTTTACCACTCCGCTTTATTTCTTTTTTGTATCATTTTGATACTGTTTATTTAAGTTTTAGTGCTTTTTTTTCTTAACTATTGAAATTTTACTGTTTTTTTGATATAATATGTAATACTATGCGCGTTGAAACTGTTTCATCGCACGAAAGGAGAATATTAAAATGAAAAAAATCGCACTTTTACTTGCGCTTGTTCTCATGCTCACACCCGTGCTCGTTGCATGCGGCGGTTCTGAAGACGACACAAAGAAGGAAGCCCCCTCGGTTGCAGAGGAAGCTGTTGACACAGGCTTCAGCCTTAATAAGCTCCCGGAGCTTGACTACGGCAAGAAAGAATTCGGTATGTTTATCGACAAGGGTGGCGCTCACTACCTCATTGCTGAGGAAGAAACAGGCGACCTTGTTAACGACGCCGTATTCCAGAGAAACCTCGCTATCGAGGAAAAGTTCAACCTTGACTTCAATCTGGTAGAGGCAGAAGTAAACCAGCCCTGCGCTGAAATCAGAAACTTCATCATGGCAGACGACAAGACCTTCCACGTATTCGTTAACGTTCAGCACAACGCTATGCCCGGCATGGTTCTTGACGGCTACTTTGTAGACTGGAACGAGCTTGAGCATCTTGATTACACTCAGCCCTACTGGAATTCCAGAGTTGCTAAGGACATCAACTTCGGCGGTAAGGTATATACAATGTCCGGCGACCTCAATCTCACAACCTACAACTCCACAAACTGCATTTTCTTCAATCAGAATCTTTTTGACGACCTTGGTATAGACTATCCCTACCAGGACGTTTATGATTACACATGGACTATCGACAAGTTCATCGAAATCGTAAAGCAGGGCTATGCTGACCTTGACGGTAACACAGAGGTTAACCACGACGCTGACCGCTTCGGCTTCTCGGGATGGGGTGCTGAAATGAGCACTGCTATATACATAGGTATGGGCGGTAAAACGGTTGTCAACGATGAAAACAATATGCCCGCGCTCAGCATCAACAACGAAAAAACTGTAAAGATTTTCGATAAAATCATTGAGGTTTTCGATAAGAAGAACGCATTTATAAACACCACCAGCAACTACAGCCTTGATAAGAATATGCGTAATGAGGGCAGAATCCTTATGGATGACGGATTCATCAATATGCTCGGAATTAACCGCGACAGCGATTTCCGCTTTGGCGTAGTTCCTTATCCGATGCTTGATGAAGAACAGGGCGAATACCACAGCCGTGCTGCCAATATCGCTCACCTTTGCTACATTCCTACCACAAACACAGAGCTTAACGAAACAGGCATCATCCTCGAGGGTATGTCTATCGAATCCTACAACAACGTTCGTCCCGTATACTACGATGTAACGCTCAGCCTTAAGGAAGCTCCCGATGATGAGACTCTTGATATGGTTGATATGATCCTCGCTTCCTCTTCATACATTTATGAAGGCTTTGGAATCGGAAGCATCGTAAATGCAGTAGCAAATTCCCAGACTAATACGTTCGCATCCTGGTATGCTGCAAACGACATCGTATTCAAGAAGACCCTTGAAAAGATGATCGAATTCTACGGCGCGTAAAAAACTAAAGGACGGTCTTGAAGACCGTCCTTTTTTGTCTGTAAGTCCCAAAACTTGACTTTTTTTGCCATATATGCTAAAATATGCGTGGTAATTTTTGTTTGCGGAGTTTTTTATGTTAAATATAAAAAGAAGCATCATATTATTTATATTGCTTTCGCTTTTGACACTCACGCTATGCTCATGTGACAGCGAGATCACACTTGATAATTACAACGTGATCTTTTCGGCATCCGACGGCGATATTTCAACCAAGTCTGCGCTTGAGCTTGCAGAGCTTACAGGTACAGAGCTTGTACGCGATACCAAATCCGAGCCGCAGGATAAGGAAATACTTATCGGCAACACCAACCGCACGCAATCGCTTGCTTTTTCAAGCGAATTATTGTATCTTGATTATTCCGTAAAGCGTGATGGCGAAAAAATAATAATCTGCGGCGGAAGCGACAGAGCGATCGCAAATGGAGTTAAGTGGTTTACAGACAACTGCATGGTCGAAGGTAAAAACAAAGCAAAGGTAAAGGATTATACCTACAGGCACGAATACAAGGTCAAAGACCTTACCGTATCGGGCAAAAAGGTTAAAAGCTATAATCTCATTTCAAAGGCTGCCGACAGCTCGTATAACAGCTTTAAGGATGAGCTCGAAAGGCTGTTTACCGAAAACACAGGCTTTATCCGACACGAAAGCGCAGACGCGCTCAACGTAATGATAAAATGCGATCCAACACTCTCATCCGACAGCTTTTCGATAAAGGTGTCAACGGGTGATATAACGATATCAGGCGCAAACGCATACGGTATAAAAGCCGCTGTTTCATATCTGTTTGACACAGTCATCACCGAAAAGACCACCCTTAATGACGGAGATATCTTTACAGGAAACGCCTCGCGATCCGAAATGAGGTTTTCAAGCTATATAAATGCACGCGCAAGCCTTTCAAACACATATAACAAGCTTGCAGGGGGCGAAAGAATAAACGTGGTTTATTTCGGCGGCTCGGTCACATCGGGTCACGGAGCAAGTGACAGCAACGCCTATTCCTGGCGCGCTCGTACAGAAAATTGGTTTGATCAGACCTTCCCCGATGCTGATATCGTGCACCTCAATTCCACTATCGGCGGCTCCGGCTCTATGCTCGGCGCATTCAGATGCGCGCACGACGTGATCGCACTTGATGCCGATCTGTTATTTATAGAGTTTGCTGTCAACGACATATATTGTGCGACAAGCACCGACGACATCAGGCTTTATTATGAAAGCATAATAAGACAGGTAAAGACCTCTCTTCCCGACTGTGATATCGTCACACTTTACACGACAGATCAAAGCCGTGCGCGCAACGGCAACAACTCTTATTTCGCAGAGGCACTTGCTCAAGATGAGGTGGCACAATATTACGACATCCCATCGGTCTATCTCGGTGGCGCGTTATGCAGTAGCTTCGATTATATGAACGATACCGAGTGGTCAAAATATTTTATCGACATCGTTCATCCGACAGACAAGGGCTATGAGGTATACTTTGAAGCTCTGCGCGAATATCTTGAAGACGAGCTTATATACAACAAGGACATTGTAACAGAAGAATATATTCTACCCGAAAGACTTGAGGGCAGGTCTTTTGAGCCGAAATTCCTTCTCCCGAGTCAGATAGAAATAATTGAAAACAAGAACTGGGCAGTTTCAGACAGCACCTATTGGAGCACGGCAAACAAATATGAGGGATATCTGTATCCTACATCTGCCGACAACAAGCTCGTGATAAAGATTGATGCCGACAATGCGGCATTGCTTGCCGAATACGGCAAGGACAACCGGCTCATATATTCCTTTGACGGCGACCACGAGCGTATACAGAATCAAAAGGGAAATCATCCGCTGATGCTCACCTATTCGGTAGACACCGAGCTTGAAGAGCATACTCTGACGCTCAGTGTACGCATAAAGGACGAAACAACGCCCTACATTGTAAGCGCCCTCTTACTCTGGTAGGCGGGGAGCCCCCGCGGGCATACAGCGCGTGGAGTTTATGCAAACTTTAAGTCCCAAACCCATACCCCGACATTGCATGAAATTTGGTAGGGGAGGGGCTTGCTCCTCCCGTCGGGGGAGTTCCCCGCGGGCATACAGCGCGTGGAGTTTGTGCGAACTTTAAGTCCCAAACCCATACCCCAACATTGTATGAAATTTGGTAGGGGAGGGGATTGCTCCTCCCGTCGGGGGAGTTCCCAGCGGGCAGTCCGGACGTCAGCGCAAGCGCGGCGCGCGTGGAGTTTATGCGAACTTTAAGTCCCAAACCCATACCCCGACATTGCATGAAATTTGGTAGGGGAGGGGATTGCTCCTCCCGTCGGGGGAGTTCCCAGCGGGCAGTCCGGACGTCAGCGCAAGCGCGGCGCGCGTGGAGTTTATGC
>JAGCNJ010000044.1 GCA_017646005.1 Clostridia bacterium
ACCTCAAACGACGGCTTGGTAACGATCTTGCCGTCTGCCGTTACAAGTCCCTTTTTTATCATTTCCGAAGCCCGCGTGCGACTTGGTGCCATACCGTTTTCGGCAAGATAGGTATCTATTCTCATCACAGGCTCCTTTCTTTACTTATACGGGAAACACAGCACCGATTATTATGCCGAGAATCGCGCCTACGGTTACCTGAAACGGCGTATGTCCGATAAGCTCCTTGAGATTTTTTTCCATGTATTCGGTCTTGCCCTTGGCAAGATCCTCAACTATCCTGTTTATTACCTTTGCTTGCTCACCTGCCGCCCGTCTTACGCCTGCGGCATCATACATAACGATAAATGCAAAAACCGATGCAAGCGCAAATTCAATGCTTGCCGCCGAGCATATTTTCATTATCATTACCGCAAGCGAGCATACGGTTGCCGAATGTGAGCTTGGCATACCGCCGGAGGACATAAGAAGCGCAAAATCTATTCTTTTTTCCTGTATCAGAGTTATTAAAATTTTTATAACCTGTGCCGTAAACCACGCAGTCAGCGCGGCAAGCAAGGCTTTATTATTAAGAAAATCCAAAAAATAATTCATAGATTAATTTTACCGCCGTTTTTTTGCTTTACGCTCCTATTTGTTTCTTTTAACAACATACTCGGAAAGCTCGGTGAGCATTTGTGATTTTTCATATAAGCCGATAGCTTCCCTTGCCATATCAGCGTACCGTTTAGCCTCGGTATATGCTTCTTCCACGCTCATAAAGGTGAGAAATGTCACCTTGCCGTTTTCCTTATCGCTTCCGACAGGCTTTCCAAGCTCACTTTCGTCTGCCGTAGCATCAAGAATATCGTCTGTTATCTGAAAAGCAAGTCCGAGTGCTTCTCCGTACTTATCCGCCGATTCAAGTGCATTTTCATCCGCACCTGCCGCGATTACGCCAAGCTTTGCCGCGCATCTTATAAGCGCGCCTGTCTTGAGCAAGTGAAGCTTTATAAGCTTATCAATACCGATACTCTTTCCCTCGCTTTCAAGGTCGATAGTCTGACCGCCGACCATCCCCTCTATACCCGAAAGGCTTGAAAGCAATTTTACCGCGTGTATCTTCGCGCTGTCAGAAAGTGCCTTTGCGTTCGCGATTATTTCAAATGCGTATGTTAAAAGCGCATCTCCGGCAAGAAGCGCAAACTCCTCGCCATAGACCTTATGGCAGGTCGGCTTTCCGCGTCTGAGATCGTCGTTATCCATACACGGCAGATCGTCGTGGATAAGAGAATAGGTATGCACGCATTCAAGCGCGCAGGATAATGACATTGATGCGCTCACGTCACCGCCGAAAAGCTTGCAGAATTCGTTTACGATAAACGGTCTTATTCTTTTTCCGCCGGCGAGTGCGCTGTAGCGCATAGCATCGCTCACTATTTTAAGATCGGCGTCCTTATGCTCAAAATATTTCGCAAACGCTTTTTCAAATTCCTCTGCCGCCGTACAAAGTGCGTTTTCTATATTTGTTCCGTTCATTCGTTCACCGGCTTAAAATCCTTCTGCTCTATGCTTCCGTTTTCACCTGCTACGAGTATCTTCACTCTTTGCTCCACGTTATCAAGCATCGACGAGCAAAGCTTTACAAGCCCTGCGCCTTCCTCGAAAAGCTCAAGCGATTTATCAAGCGGCGCACTTCCGTTATCAAGAAGCCCCACTATTTCCTCAAGGCGTGCAAGTGCCTGTTCAAAGCTTAAATTTTTCTCGCTCATTGTTTTTTCTCCTTTATCGAAGTTACTTTACCTTTAACCTCACCATCACTCGTGCTGAAGGCGAAATCATCGCCTATATTTACCTGCTTTACGCTTTTTACAAGCGTACCGTCATCAAGGAATACCGCCGAATATCCGCGCGATATTACCGACATCGGGTTCAGCGCCTGTAACCTTGCCGTTTGCAAGGCAAACGCCTGCTTTTTCTTTTCAAACAGCATACCGAAGGCTCCGTCAAGCCTGTCGGATGCGTTTATCACGAGCATCCGCTTATCCTCGAGCATATATCTTGGCGAAGTCAGCGCACGACTGTTTTTCGCCGCTTCGAGCCTGTGTCTTGCAAGCTCGGTCTTCTTTGTAAGTGAAAGCTGCATTCGTGCTACCACGTTTGAAAATTTACGCTTAAGCTCTCCCGTATCGGGTACGGCAAGCTCTGCCGCCGCCGAAGGTGTCGGCGCTCTCATATCTGCCGCAAAATCACATATGGTAAAATCGGTTTCGTGTCCGACTGCCGAGATTACGGGGATTCTGCTTGCGGCGACCTCTCGGGCAAGGGCTTCATCGTTAAACGCCCACAAGTCCTCAATAGAGCCGCCTCCGCGACCGATTATTATTACGTCCGCGACGTTATTTTCGTTAAAATACTTAAGCGCGCGTATAAGCTGCTCGGGTGCGCCGTCGCCCTGCACAAGCGAAGGATACAAAATTATCTGTGCAAAGGGAAATCTTCTTCCCGTGACGTTTATCATATCCCTTACCGCCGCACCTGTCGGCGAGGTTATTATTCCCACTCTTGACGGAATTTTTGGAAGAGGACGTTTTCTTGCCCTGTCAAAAAGTCCCTCTGATTCAAGCTTGCGCTTTAGCTGCTCGTATCTGATATAAAGGCTTCCCACTCCGTCAGGCTCCATATCGTCCGCGTAAAGCTGATAATCGCCCGAGCGGACAAAGCCCGAAATTCTGCCGTGTACTATTACCTTCATTCCGTTTTCGGGCAAAAACTTCAATTTTGAATTACTGCCCTTGAACATTACGGCTCTGAGCGTTCCGCCCTCGTCCTTGAGCGTAAAGTAGAAATGCCCGGTTCTGTGGTTGACGAAGTTTGATATTTCGCCCTTTATATAGATAGAATTCAACAAGGGCGCGCGGTCAAGAAGCATTTTTACGTATTCGTTAAGCTCTGTAACGCTCAGCACTTTTTCATCGTTATTTATTTCCACCGCGATC
>JAGCNJ010000045.1 GCA_017646005.1 Clostridia bacterium
AGACTTTACGTCTGCAAATGCGCTTGTATTCTTACCCTTGATGGTGGTTTCATCAACAAGGAGTCTTGTAACTACTGTTACAGCCTCAGCGCGGGTCATCTTTCCGTCCGGCTTGAAGGTACGTCCCTCATAGCCTGCGATAAAGGGATTATCGATACGCTCGCCGTCCGAAGTCTCTTCGGGCTGTTCTTCTGCTACCTCTTCTGCCGCATAAGCCTCAGCCGCTTCCTTGGTCTTGAAGAATGCAAGTGTCTTCCACGCTATCGAATCACCTTCAAGAACCTGTCCGGAAAGCGGGAAGAAGCACATATTACTCTTGTAGACTTCGGTTGAGCTTCTGAATACCAAGCCGTTTGTAGCATCGATCACTACTCTCTGCCACTTGTCTGCGCATTCTTCTTCGGTCTTGATCTTTATTGTGAATCTCGCGTCATTTTCATCAGGCTTCATATAGCGGAATACCATACTGTCTACATTACTGCGGTTAAGGTAAGTAAGCACCATATACTTATAGTTGCCGGGAGCATTTTTAACAAAGTCCTCACGAAGCTTTACATCATCATCGCTTGATGAATGTGCGGCGACTATTCCCTGGTCACCTGCATTTCCGGCCTTCTTGGGAGCAAACACCATAGCATTGAGAGCCCTGTCATATACTGCAGTGTAGTTGTTAGTGTTCGTTGTATGCTTGCTTACCTGGGCAGAATTATTGAAATGCCATTCGATGATATCTTCACCGCTGCCAAAAAGTACTTCTTCAACCGATTCGTTTTCCTTTTCTTCAGGACCGGTCAATTCTGCGGCATAAGCTTCTGCCGCTTCCTTGGTCTTGAAGAATGCAAGCGTTTTCCATGCAATAGAATCTTTTTCCGTAACCTGTCCGGTAAGCGGGAAGAAGCACATATTGCTTGTGCTTACTGCAGTTGAATCTCTTAATACCAGCCCGTTTGCAGCATCGATCACTACTCTCTGCCAATTACCTGCGCATTCACCCGCAGTCTTGATCTTGATTTGAGTTCTTGCATCAAATCCTTTAGGGTCCAAATAACGGAACGTCATATTATTTACGTCACTGTTATTGAGATATGTAAGTACCATGTACTTATAGTTTGCAGAGGCATTTTTAACAAAATCCTCACGAAGTTTTACGTCCGCTTCGCTTGCGCCTTTTGCAGCAACTATTCCCTGGTCGCCGGCATTGCCCGTCTTTCTGGGGGTGAATACCATAGCGTTGAGCTCTTTGTCATATACGGCGTTATAATGGTTTGTATTTGTGGTATGCTTTGTTACCTGGTCGGTATTATTGAAATGCCATTCAATAATATCTGCGCCGCTGTCAAAAAGCTTTTCCTCAAGAGACGGATTTGCATTACCGCTCTGCTCACCGCCTACGTTATTACCTGCCACCGCATCAGCAAGAAGACCGGAAATATTTTCCGCAGCGGCATCTATACCGGTATCTACCTTATCGGGATCGGCATACGTATAGCCTGTAGTCTTTGCCGATTCAACGTTTGCCTTGGCATAAGCCTCTGCATCCTCATACTTTTCGAAGAAAGCTATATTCTTCACATAAAGCATCTGAGCAAGACCAACCTTGAGCTTGTTTGCGCCAACCGAAGCAAAGAGATACATACAGAACGGAGCCTGATTAGGTGCACCACCATCTCTGTATACCGCGCCGTCAGGAGTAGGAACGATAACGTCCTCGTAGCTTTCCATATTGGTCTTCATATTGTATAAACGGTTATAATCTCTTCCGTTTATGTTTGTGCGGATCGATCCGAGTGAAATATCACTTCTGTTTCTGTACGTAATAACAACGTATCTTGTTTTTTTGAGCTGTTCAGCCGCGTTCTTACGGATATCGGTGTTTGCAGTCTCTCCCTCTTTATCCGCCGCTGAATTGGGAGTAATACCCTGGTCCTGCTGAACGTCCTTATTATTTACAAATCTGAGCGCGCTTTCGGTCTTGTCGTAAGCCGCATTCAGGTGAGTATTTATAAGATATTGCTTTGCATTATCCGCTTCAAAATTAAAGTTATAAAGCGGTGTCGGCGCCGCAGCTGATACGCTTGTGATAATTGCCGGAACTGCAGCAATTATCATAATCAGCGCCATAAAAAGTGAAATAAACCTTTTCATTGTTTTCCCTCTCAAAAAAATAGTCACGACAAGCCCTTGCTTGTCACATAAATTTTACCATAATCACGTTTTGGTGTCAATAAAGCAAAGTCTTTTCAAGTGCATAACTGAAATATATGCATATTATATAACTACACTTTACCGGCATAAAAAAGCCATCCCCGGAATTACTTCCGGGAATGACTTCCGATATTGAATTTCTTGTCTGAAATTACTTTGCAGGGTCAGCCTGACCGTCTGCAAGAGTATACATAAAGCGGTTGAAGCCATAGCAGCCGTCTGCATAAAGCTGCTTTATGGTTTCGTTATCATACGTATACTTCGTAAGTCCACCGGATGCGGTCTTAGTGTCAGCACCTAAAAGTGCAAGCGGTCCTTCATACGCCATGATGATCGTATTGTTTCTCCAGTTAAAGCCCTTACCGTTTTCAACGTGTGTGGGCACTGCCTTCTGGAGGTACTTACGAATATGCCACATAGTGTTGTCCTGAATATAGCAGTTCTCGTAAATCGCGTAGGTATGACCTGCTCCGTAGAACATATTGTAATCTACCTTCTGGTGGATATATCCGCCAAATCCGTAGCCTGAATAACGGCAGAGATTGTTATAGAGATTGCAGTCCTTAAGGATCGCAAACGCATTTGCCGAGTTAGGTGTTGTGGATGTAAACCATACTTCAAGAGGCGAGTTACACTTTTCAATAACGTTGTCGTATATCTTGGTATTAACCGAAACAATCGACTGTCCTACACTAAGACTTCCCTGCCACTGTACAGTAGGTCCGCAGTCGAAGCACTGATGTACGTAGTTATTGTAAATACTGTAGTTTTCGGATCCGCCGTAGATTTCGATTGCGTTTCCGAGTCTTCCCTGACCGGGATCATTAAGATCCTGAATAGCTCCACCGATCCATCCTACCTCACAGTTGCGGACAACAAGATCCTTTGAGGTTCCCGCTCCCATACCGTGGGAAGCACCGTAGCGTATGCAGAGGTTATCAAGTGTTACGCCGGTTCTGCCGCTTATTACATTGCCGCGTGTTGAGATTTCGATAGAATCAAATACGTCACCGGGGTTTCCGCCCTCGCAGTAGAGGTATACGGTCTGCTCATCCCAATCGTGGTAGTAAGCAAGGTGATGGTTAAGGTCAAGTCCGCTCTTGAACGTCTGTACAGGGAATTTCCAGGTTTCAAGTCCGTTTGATACTACAGATTCGTCGCCGATCTTTACTGTCTGGTCCTTGTTCTTTTCCTTAAGAACGCGCATACCGTATGCTTCGCCGTCGTTAAATACGATATTACCAACGTCCTGTTCCTTGTCTATCTTGGTGTTGAAGGTATAAATGTTAGGAACGCTTGTAGCTGTCCACTGAGAAGCATCGTCTGCCTCTACAGAGCCGAGGATACGGGGCTTTGCTCCCTCTCCGTATGCGGAATATGTCACGCCTGCAGTAGTTTGAAGCTTTTCGTGCCATTCGTCACCGCGCTTAAAGAGGACTACGTCGCCTTCCTTAATAGTTTTGACGTTCTGCATCTGCATGACCTTATTAATAGTTCTTATTGCCTTTTCGGGGCTCTTACCGTCGTTTTCGTCGTTGCCGGAATTTGATACGTAATAAACCGTACCGCCCGCACCGAGTGTCCACTCGCTCTTGGTTTCGAGGATTTCCTTCTTGCGAGCTTCAAACTTCGCATCAAGATCTGCAACGAACTTATCTGTTGCAAGCTCAAGATAGAAGGTATCGTCGTATGTTTTTGTCCAGATCTCATTTCCGTCCTCGCCCAAAGCCACGTCATGCTTGACCGATGCTTCGATAACGTAGGGGAATGCCCAGTGTGCGCTTGTAATATCGGCAAAGCCAACGTAAGCTACCTTTGACATACCCTCAAGTGTAGGAGTTCTGCCGAGGGCTGTACAGATAACCTTTACTACTTCAGCACGGGTTATTGTTCCGTCGGGCTTGAAGGTGCCGTCCGGGTATCCGCCTACAAGACCTGCGGAAGCTGCCGCCTTGATAACGGTATATCTTGCGTGAGTTGCAGGAACGTCGGTAAAGCTTACAGCCTTATCGGTTGCTTTAACCTTTCCCATATTGTATACGAGTTCAACAAATTCAGCTCTCGTTATAGGCTGATCGGGCTTGAAATTACCGCTGTAGCTCTTGAGATAGCCGAGGCTTTCAAGGTATGCTACGTAATCGTAGTACCATGCGCCCGACTTTACATCAGTAAACGCTGTTGTATTCTTACCCTTGATTGTAGTTTCATCAACGAGCAGACGTGTGATAACGGTTACCGCCTCGGCGCGTGTCATCTTGCCCTCAGGCTTGAATACACGTCCGTCATAGCCTGCGATAAAGGGTGTATCTGTACGCTCTGAGGAAGGAAGACCTGTTGCAGTTCCTATCTCCTCGGCGGCGTATGCTTCAGCCGCTTCCTTTGTCTTGAAGAATGCAAGCGATCTCCATGCGATAGAGTCGTTTTCGGTAACATTTCCCTTGAAGGGGAAGAAGCAGAGGTTACTTGTATTCGTACCGGTGCCGGGTCTTAAAATGAGACCTTCTGTCGCATCGATAACCACTCTCTGCCAATTGCCGTTGCTTTCGCTTGCCTTCTTGATCTTTATATCATTTCTTTTATCACTCTTCTCACCAACAGCAAAACGGTGCACCATGGTATCGATTTCGCTATTGTTGAGGTATGTAAGTACCATGTACTTGTAATGCTCGGGAACTTTGGTTACAAAGTTGAAACGTGCGATCTCGTCCTCGGGAGAATTACTTGAAGCAGCAACTATACCCTGGTCACCGCCGGCTCCCGCCTTCTTGGGAACAAAGAGCATAGCATTGATTTCTTTATCGTACTTGGCGCTATAGCTGTTAGTATTCGTGGTGTGTCTTTTTATAAGATCAGCACTTACAAAATTCCACTCAATATAATCCATGCTGCCATCATATACGATGTTAGTTTCCAACGGATCTGCAATAGATCCGGATTCCGTCATCTCTTCGTTTGATTCTATTTCTTCGGTAAGGAGATCGGAAATATTCTCATGTCCGAGATCAATATCTACTTCAACCTTTGTCTGGTCTGCGTAAACGTACTCGGTTGTTATGCCTGATTCTATGTTAGCCTTTGCGTAAGCCTCGGCATCTGCATAACCCTTGAACATCGCAATATTCTTTATAAAAAGATTCTGTTTAATTCCAACGGGGAGGTCAGCATTACCTGTAGCGGAAGCAAACGGATACAAGCAGAAAGGTGCCTGATACTGTCCGCCGCCGTCACGGAAGCAAGCTCCGCTTGTCGTCGGAACGATAACGTCTGCGTAGCTTTCCATCCCGGTCTTCATATTGTACATATATGACTTTTTATCCGAACGAACTGTACCGAGAGTGATATCACTAACGTTTTTGTAAGTGATAACAACGTACTGGACAGTCTTCATGGTATTGGCAACGCTCTTACGCAGATCCGTATTCGTGCTTGAGCCTGCGGCATCGGCAGCCGCAGTGGGCGTAAAGCCCTGGTCCTTCTGTTGTGCACCGTTATTTGTAAATCTTACTGCAGCCTCAGTCTTGCTGTAAGCAGCGTTGAGGTGCGTGTTTACAAGAAATTTCATCGCCGTCTGTTCATCTTCAAAATTGAAGCTATAAAGCGGTGTCGGCGCAGCTGCCGATACACTGATAAGCGTTGCCGGAATACAAGCAAACACCATTATCAGCGCAATAAGCATTGAAATAATCTTTTTCATTGGTTTTCCCTCCATTTTCGGTGCTGTAAACGGCACCATTTATAGTGTATAAAGTATACCATATATGGCAGTAACTTGTCAATACTTATCCTTAAATATATATTCATAGTGCAAACATCTCAAATTGTGCAACCTTCGATAACATACGGCATATATTGCTATAAAACAAAACAATCACGGAGATACACTATTATGATAACGATAGATTACGACCGGGCAAGCGTGCTTGAATATGCTCAAAGATGGGCAAGAGAGCGAAATCCCGCTTATTACGACTTTTCCGGCATCGGCGGAGATTGCACGAATTTTGCCTCACAGTGCGTATACGCGGGATGCGGTGTTATGAACTATACCCCCGAGCTTGGATGGTATTATATTGACGTAAACGACAGAAGTCCGTCATGGACGGGCGCAAGCTTTTTTTACAGCTTTATGGTGGGTAATGAAGGCCTCGGTCCGTTTGGCGAGGTGCGAACGCTTGAGGACTGTCTGCCGGGAGACATAATCCAGCTTGCAAACGAGCGCGGCGAATATTATCACACTCTTGTACTGACCGCTGTAAGAGGCGGACCTTTAGGCAGACGCTACTACGTCAGCGCTCATTCGATTGACGCGTATCAGCGCAGTCTTTCGCGCTACAATTACGCGGATCTCCGCGCCATCCACATTCTCGGTGCGCGTATTGAGGGATAAAAAAAGAGAGCAGTCGCTCTCTTTTTTTATATCACCATTCCGCCGTTCACTCCGATAACCTGCCCCGTTATAAACGACGCTTTATCCGATGCAAGCCAGAGCACCGAGTCTGCGATCTCTTCTGCCTTTCCGATACGCCCGAGAGGCGTTTCCTCTGCAAGCGCATCAAGCACGTCTTTTGTCAGACACGAATTCATTTCAGTATCGATAACTCCGGGAGTGATACAGTTTACACGTATCCCCGATGGTCCGAGCTCTTTGGCAAGCGCCTTTGTAAATCCGATCATTCCCGCCTTTGATGCAGAATAGACTACCTCGCACGATGAGCCTGCTTCACCCCACATTGAAGAGATATTTATGATGCTTCCGCTTTTGTTCCGTATCATTTCGCCGAGCACCGCCTTTGAGGCAAACACCGCCGAGGTGAGATTTGTGTCCATAACCCTGTAATACTCCTCTGTTGTGAGATCCGAGAGAAGTCCGAAGCTTGAAACACCGGCGTTGTTTACAAGCACGTCAACTCCGCCAAGATATCTTATTGCCTTGATTACCGCCTCGGTTGCCGAAAGCGCGTCCGAAAGATCTGCTTTTATCGCATATGCTCCTGTTTTTTCAGCAAGTGAATTTGCCGCATCATCGCTTGACCTGTATATGAACGCTACGTTTGCGCCAAGATTTGCAAAAGCGGATACACACGCCGCGCCGATACCTCGTGAGCCGCCGGTTATAATCACTTTCATTTTGCTCATAAGCCATCCTCTCTGTTATCACACTACCCCAATAGTATCACATTTCCCAAAATATATCAAGTGTCTGCGGCAAATTTGATAAATTTCAGGTCATGTTTTTATAGAATGTGCCGAAATTGCGTTATTTCAACGGTTTTGCCAACAAAAACACTGAAAGTCCTTGAAAATGTATTCCTGTTGTGTTATAATATAATTTGGTTTTTTGTGCATTTTCATAATCAACTTAACAAACTGAGTAAAAAACACCGTACACAGAAAGGTTTAGCTATGGCAAAATCGAATTTTGCGCATATCCTGAAAAAGCTATATGTCACAAACGGGCTGCTTGTCCTGACTCTTGATCTTTTATTCATTTTTATTTCGATGCTCGTTTCAAGCATGATAAGCTTTTCAAACGACTTTTTATCCCACATATGGAGCTTGCTTTTATGGTTCGCAATAACGACCGTGATATACGGCACCATGTACTATATCGCAAAGCTTCACATAGTAATGTGGAAATTTTCTTCCGCAAATAACTTTATGAAGTTCGGACTCGTGTTTGCCTTTTCAACACTTTTGTCCATGAGCGTTCACGCGGTCATTGTAAGCTACTTAAGCATCAATCCGACAGTGATCGTCCACTTTGATCTTCTCCCCGGAGGCACGTATTTCACCGAGCTTGTGCTTTCGCTTCTCATACTTGTGTTCTACAGAAGCGCTATACGCACCTCGGATATCAAAAGATCAAGATCCGATGCTAACGGCAAAGGCAAGAAGGAAAACGTAATGATCATTGGTTGCGGATATACCGGCAATTTTATCATTAACGATTCCCTGCGCGATCCGCATTCACCCTACAATATTGTCTGCCTTATCGACGACGACCCGTTCAAGATCGGTAACGTGTTCAACGATATTCCCGTTGTCGGCGGATGCGATACGATCGCGGAAAACGTAAAAAAATACAACATATCGGTAATAATCTTTGCGATATCATATCTTGACGCCGCAATAAAGGCTGAGATACTTAAAAAGTGTGTCGAAACCGGCTGCACTGTAAAGACCGCGCCCTCTCTTTTGGAAATTATGAACGAGGACGTATCTCCTTCGCATACAAGAGATATCAACATCAACGACCTGTTGGGTCGTGCACCTGTAAAGAACGACCTTGTTTCGGTAATGGATTATGTCAGAAACAAGACTGTGCTCGTAACAGGTGGCGGTGGATCTATCGGAAGCGAGCTTTGCAGACAAATTGCCGAATATTCGCCAAAAAAACTTATCGTGTTCGATATTTACGAAAACAGCGTTTACGATCTTCAGGCGGAGCTCTTACGCACCTGTCCCGGACTTGATCTTGTTACACTTATCGGAAGTGTGCGCGACAGCTCGAGAGTCGATCTGTTGCTTGAAAAATACAAGCCGGATATAATCTACCACGCGGCGGCACACAAGCACGTACCGCTTATGGAGGACAGCCCCAACGAAGCAATAAAGAACAATATTCTCGGCACCTATAAGCTTGTACGCGCCGCGGACAAGCATAAGGTAAAGCGCTTTGTTATGATATCGACCGACAAGGCTGTAAACCCGACCAATATCATGGGCGCCACCAAGCGTGTATGCGAAATGATAATACAGAGCTTCAACTCGCATTCCGAATGCGAATACGTTGCGGTAAGATTCGGAAACGTTCTCGGAAGCAACGGAAGCGTTATTCCTCTTTTCAAAAAGCAGATTGAGGCAGGCGGTCCGGTTACGGTAACGCATCCCGATATTATCAGATATTTCATGACCATACCGGAAGCTGTTTCGCTCGTGCTTGAAGCAGGCGCAAAGGCTAAGGGCGGTGAGATATTTGTGCTTGATATGGGCTCACCCGTAAAAATTCTTGACCTTGCGCGCAATCTTATCACGCTTATGGGATACACGCCGGACAAGGATATCAAGATCGAATTTACGGGTCTGCGTCCGGGCGAAAAGCTTTACGAGGAGCTTTTAATGAGCGAGGAAGGCCTTGCAAGCACCGAAAACGAGCGCATACATATCGGTCATCCGCTTGACATCGACGAGGACAAGCTTATAGCCGTTATAAAGAAGCTTGAAGAAATGATGTATGACGACACGGCTGACGTAAGACAGCTAGTCAAGGAGCTTGTGCCGACCTACACCTATAAAAAGACAGAAAAAGCAAAAGAATAATTACAAAAAACGAAGTCAGACAGTTTTGACTTCGTTTTTTGTTAAGTTTCCAAAAAGGTGAATATAATTACAGTCATTGTGAATATAGTCCAAGAAATACAAGTCTAATATGTGATATAATCAAAAAAAACAGGCCTTACGAAAGGATAAACGATATGAAAGCTCTACCCTTCAGACAAATACATCTCGACTTTCACACCTCTCCCTTAATGCCCGGCGTTGGAAGTGAATTTTCAGAAGAAAATTTTGAAGAAGCACTCAGAGTCGGTCACGTAAATTCGATAACGCTTTTTGCAAAGTGTCACCACGGTTATGCTTACTTTCCAAGTAAAATAAACAAGATGCATCCGACACTTGAAACAAATCTGCTTGACAGGCAGTTAAAGGTCTGTGAAAAGCTCGGCATACGTACACAGATATACGTTTCCGCAGGTCTTGACGAAAGAAAAGCGGAGGAATATCCGCATTTCAGAAACATTTATCACGGCAGCGAAAACACGCTTTTAAGTGCACGCTGGCACGGACTTTGCCTCAACAACGACGATTATCTTGAAATACTTTCAGCCGAGGTTGCCGAGGTCATGGAAACCTTCGCCGGTCGTTTTGAGGGATTATTTATGGATATATGCTATCCCACAAACTGCATTTGTCCGCACTGTATTGACACGATGCTTGCAAACGGACTTGATCCCGAAAACATTGAAGACGTAAAGAAGAACAGGGATAACGCATTTTTCAAATACGTAAAGGTGATAAACGGAACAGTTGCAAAATACGACCCCGAAATGCCCGTATTCCACAACTGCGGCAACTTAAGACGCGACGACCGCCGCTATCCGTTTGTGAATACCAAGCATTTTGAGCTTGAAAGCCTGCCGACAGGCGGCTGGGGCTACGACCACTTCCCCATCTCTGCTTCATATGCGCGCGTGCTTGACCGCGAGTTTGTCGGCATGACAGGTAAATTTCATAAATCATGGGGCGAATTCGTCGGCTACAAGCATCCGAATGCACTCAAATATGAAGCCGCACTCGCTCTTTCCATGGGAGCAAAATTCAACGTAGGCGATCAGCTACATCCGCTCGGCAAATTTGAGCTTGCAACCTACAGGCTTATAGGAGAGGCGTTTGCCGAGGTCGAAAAGCGCGAAGCATGGTGCGACAACACAAAGCATATCACAGATATAGCAGTATATTCAACCTTTTGCTATGACAGCAAAGACTGGAACGCCGAGGAAATCGGTTGCAAACGTATGCTTCTTGAGGGTAAGTATCTTTACAACTTCATCGATCACGACACCGATTTTAACCCTTACAAGCTTGTCATATTC
>JAGCNJ010000046.1 GCA_017646005.1 Clostridia bacterium
CATCATCGGATGTCTTGAAGTCGTCGCCGTCGAGAGTCGCGATGAGAGTACCGTCATAATAAAGGCGGGCAATCATATCGCCCTTGTGTGCGCCGTTATTGAGAACTGACCACTCTGTTGTGATGGAAAGTTCTTCGCAGGCTGCATTGAAAAGGTCGACTGCCTTTGCAATTTCTTCTGCAGAATACTTATCAAGCGAGGGACCCTTGTTTGTTGAAATAAAAGTGCTTCCTTCGCCTAAGAGACCTATTACAGCATCTGCATTGTCAGCAGATACGTCTATCTGGTCAATGATATTCTGAGCAATACCGAGATATCTGTCGTGATACTGTGTCGGGCAGGCGTTTTTTGCGGCATTCAAGAGCCTTGCCTTTGAAACCTCGTCTGCACTTGTGCAAACAGCAAGAGCCGAAAGCATAACCAGTATTAAAATGATAGAAATAAGCTTCTTCATAATCTGAACCTCTTTCATATTGTTTATGCGAGTATATACAAATAAATTATATCAAAATTCAGAGCGGTATTTGTTACGAAATTGTTAATTGTTGTTACCTGTGTTCAACTAATTTAATTTTTTTTGAAAATTTTTTATAAAAATTGAGTTTATAGAAGAAGTCAGCCTCTTATCGCAGCTATAGCAGCACCTCTGTCTTCCGCTTTAAATACTGCGGAGCCGGCCACAAGCACGTTGGCGCCGGCCTCTTTTACCAAAGGAGCGGTCTCGGGCGTTATCCCGCCGTCTACTTCTATATCGACTTTAACCTCAAGCGAAAGCTTTGTGAGCATATCCTTAACAATCTTGACGCTTTCAAGTGTTTCCGGAATAAACGACTGTCCGCCGAAGCCGGGCTCAACCGTCATAACAAGCACCATATCTACGAGCGGTAAAAGCGGCTCAAGCACAAATGCAGGTGTTGCCGGCTTTATGGATATTCCGGCCTTTTTCCCGAATGAGTGAATACGGTTGATGACCTCTACGTGATTAGTGCAGCTTTCAAAGTGGAAAGTGATTATATCAGAGCCCGCCTCTGCAAAATCCCCTATGTAGCGTATCGGGTCGTTTATCATAAGGTGGGTATCGAATATCTTATCGCAAACCTTTCGTGCTGATTTGATGACACACGGACCGAGCGTGATGTTTGGAACGAACATACCGTCCATAACGTCGATATGGATCATCTCAGCTCCTGCATATGCAACTGATTTTATTTCTTCTCCGAGTTTTGAAAAATCGCTTGCAAGTATTGATGGTGATATCTTTATCATTTTTACTCCTGTCTGCCGTAAGGCAGTAAATATATTATGTTTTGATAAATCAACGTTTTTGTCAAAATCAAGTCCAAAAACAGACCTGAAGTCGTAAATTGTTTATTTTATAAAAACTGTGTCGAGTGCCAAAAACGGCGTAACGGACATAGAATGTAAAGTGAAAACCCGCGTAAGCGCAGGAAACCGAAGTTTAAGATCAAGGAAATTGCCGTATATTTCCTGCATAATACGCTTTATATATGTTCGGCGCCGGTGAGCAATACCACACTGTGTGCCGAAACAGCAAGTCCCTCTCCGGTAACGCCAAGTCCTTCCTCTGTTGTAGCCTTGACGTTTACGCGTTCGGGCGGACACTCAAAGAGCCTTGCGAGATTGTCGCGCATTGTGTCGATATAAGGCATAAGCTTCGGCCTTTGCGCGATAATCGTTGCGTCTATGTTACCTATCTTCATCCCGCGTGATTTCATAATCCCGCAAACCTGTGTGCAAAGCTTTGCACTGTCTATATCCTTGAGTGCCGGGTCGTTGTCGGGGAAATGACGCCCGATATCACCCAAAGCAAGCGCGCCGAGCACGGCGTCCATTACCGCGTGATAGAGCACGTCGGCATCCGAATGACCGAGCAGGCCAAGCTCGTAGGGAATATTGACTCCGCCTAAGATCAGCGGGCGGTTTGGGACAAGCTTATGAAGATCGTACCCGTGTCCGATTCTGATATCCATATTTTTACCTTTCACCATTAAAGCTTTACTCCCGACATTTGCGAGTAAAGCTTGATTTTTTCTTCCTTGTAGGTGTATGCCAAAACGTAATCGTTTTTACCCTTTGCGCACTTTTCAAGATCGTCGTAGATTCTGTAAAGCATAATGCTTCCGTGTACAGACGGCGAATTTTTCTCTGATTCTATTATGAGAAGGAGCTTTGATTCGGCCTCGCTGTAGCGGCCGTTTGCCATATCGAGCACAGCCGCGATATGGGCTGACAGAATACGGTCGTGGATTTCGCACATTGATGCAAGGTTTACCGCCTTTACTATCTGCCCGTTATCAAAGAAATCAAGCAGACGGATATAGATGTAAAGGTCGATATATCTGTCAAAATCGGGTGGGGTAGGGTCGCTTTCTTCTTTAAGCTCATTCGGGAGCATACGCACGGCAAGCGCTCTGTAAAGGCTGGCGATATATCCGCTGCCTGCGGTGCTGTATACGGTCTCACCCGTTTTTTTGATGGCATCGGTCAAGAGCTTTTGCGCTTCAAGATATTTTCTCTCAAAGCAAAGCCTTCCCGAAAGCGACAGCTCACATTCGATTATTATAATGGCAAGCTCGTCGTCGATCTCAATGCCGGAGGAATTTATAAGCTTGAGTGCCTTTTCGTGCTCTCCGTTTTTCATATATTCGCGTGCCGCGTGTACTGTTTGTGCCTTTGAATAATCGCTTAACGCATTATCGTCAAGCAGACACGCACATGGGACGTCTAATCGCATAGCTATATAAACAAGTGTCGGAATGGAGGGAAGAGCAAAGCCGTTTTCGATACGGCTGAGCATATTTCGTGTTATCCTGTCTCCGGCAAGCATATGCTGAGTGATCCCCTTGCGCTTGCGGATAAGCTTGATCCTCTTTCCGATATCATTTACGGTATTATCTGATAAGCTTTCGGTATTGCCTGTCATCTTAATATTGTTCTTTCCTTTTGTACAAATTGCCGCCCTTTGAATCTATCGCACAGATAAGCGGCATATCCTCTACGTAAAGCCTTTTTACCGATTCGCATCCAAGCTCATCGAAGGAAATTACCTCAAGGCTTTTTACGCATTTGGAAATTATCGCGCCCGCACCGCCTATAGCGCAGAGATAAAGCGCGCTGTTATTCTTTATGCTTTCGCATACCGCAGGGCTTCTTTCGCCCTTGCCTATCATACAGGCAAGGCCGTTTTCAAGAAGCATAGGTGTGAATATATCCATTCTCGATGAGGTCGTCGGACCGCACGAGCCTATTACCTGTCCGGGCTTTTCGGGGGTTGGACCTGCGTAATAAATAACCGCGTCGCGAAGCTCGAACGGAAGGGCTTCGCCCTTTTCAAGCATATCCGTGAGCCTTTTGTGCGCGGCGTCACGCGCGGTATAAATAAAGCCGGTCAGCAGCACCTCGTCGCCTGCGTTGAGCACTTTTGCAGCGCTTCGGATGTCGATTGTATTTACTTTTATTTTGGACATTTTAATTTAAAGCTCGGAATTGATTTGCGAAAGAATATCGCTCACCGACTCCTCCAAAAGCTTTTCCATAGCATCCTCTGACGGATCGATAACTCCGATAGCATCCTCGCCTGCCGCGCCGGTGGAATTGAGAATTGAATCAAGGCTTGTGTCAAGCGACTGTCTTAATTCGTTTATGTATTCCTTTACCGAGCCTGTCTGCCTCTGGGCATCCATCACCGAACGGGTTATTGATGCTTCAAACTCAGCCATTTCGCTGTGAATACGGTCAAGTCTTTCCTGTGCGCTTGCGACCGTAACCTCGCTTAATTTATCACAATACTTTTCGGTGTACTTCTTGAGCACCGAAAGACAGTGGTCTCTTTTTTCAGCCGCCTGAGCTATAAGCGATGATGCCTTTTCGTTGGCATCTGCAATAATCTTTTCGGCGGTATTTCCTGCACCGAGCATAATTTCTCCGAGTCTGTGGCTTAAGCTGTCGTACTGTGCAGCCTTTTCAAGCGTGCTGTTGGCATCTGCAACTTTTTTTTCAAGCTTATATACTTTTTCAGAAAGATCGTTGATCTGTGAATTTTTTTCAACAAGGGAAGCTTCAAGCTGTTCGGTATATTCGCTCTTTGCTTCATTTATCTTATCGCTTTCGCTGAGTTTTTCCTCAAGTGCCTTTATTTTTTCTTCGTATACTGCCGCTTCTTCCGAAAAATCACGTGCTTCGGCTGTCATAACGCGCTCGGTCATTTTCTGAAGCTCAGATTCAATCTTTGATATTTTGGTTTCAAGCTCTTCCTCGCGTTTTTTTGCGCGAAGGTCTATTTCCTCGATGTATTCGTTTACGTCGTTCTTGTTGTATCCGCTGAGCGACTGACGAAAAAGCTTGCTTGATTTACTCATAGTAATCCCTACCTGTCAAAGTTATATTTATGCTTATATTTTATCACATATAATACCTTTTATCAAGTATTTTTTGAAAAATACGTCATAAAAAGTGAATATATTTTACATTTGAGTGCGAAAAAACAAAAAATCGGCAGAGAACAGTAAGCTCTCTGCCAATTGTGTATTTATCAGTTGTTTTCTTCCTTTTTGTCCTGATTAGCTTCATCGCCCTGTTCATCCTCGTTGACAATAACGATTCTGACCTTTTCGATGATCTTCTTATCGACCTCTGAAACTTCGATATGCATATTCTTGTAATCGAAGCTTTCGCCGACCTCCGGAAGGTGCCCTAACTCTTTAAGCGCCCATCCGTTGACTGTCTGAGGAAGATCGTCCTCGTCAAGTGGCTTTATATCGAAATATTCGAACATATCAAGCGCACGTGCCGAAGCATCCACGAGCACGCTTTCGTCCTCGCATTTGACAAACTGCTCGACGATCTCGTCGTGTTCGTCCCAGATATCGCCCACAAGCTCCTCGATTATGTCCTCGAGTGTACAAATACCGAGCGTTCCGCCGAATTCGTCAAGGACTACTGCCATATGGGCCTTTTCCTTCTGGAACATTTTGAGAAGATCGGATATCTGAATATGCTCGGAAACGTATACAGCCTTACCAACTGCCGAGGAAAAGTCGCGAACGCCCTTATGACGCATATAGTAGAAATCCTTTTCGTGGAGTATGCCTACGATGTCGTCTATAGTGTTATTATACACGGGAAGTCTTGAATATCCGGTTTCATAGAATACGGATGCTATTTCCTCGACCGTAGCGTCTGCCGGAACTGCAGAAACGTCGACTCGGGGAGTTATTATATCGCGTACTTCAACGTCGTTGAATTCGATAGCCGAGCGGATAAGCTCGCCCTCGTCCTCGTCGATACCGCCCTCCTGCTGAGCTTCGTCAACAATGGTGATAAGCTCGTCTTCCGTCATACCGCTTTCTTCCTTGAACTTGAAAACCTTTGTAACAAGTGTTTGCCAGAGGCTGAAGATAAAGGTGAGCGGGGTGAGCAGGATAGTAAGCAGCTTTATAAGCGGATAGGTAATCATAGCCACCTTTTCCGGCATTTCCTTGGCAACACGCTTAGGCGTTATCTCACCGAAGATAAGAACTATAACCGTAACTGCTATAGTAGCTACAGTAGGTCCTTTGGCATTACCCAAAATGCTTATGAATAATACAGTTGCGATAGAAGAAGCTGCGATGTTTACGATATTGTTACCGATAAGCACGGTTGAAATGAGCTTGTCGTATCTTTCAAACAGGTCAAGTACCTTTTGTGCTTTTTTGTCTCCGTCCTGAGCGGCGGTCTTCATTTTGATCTTGTTAAACGATAAAAACGCCGTTTCGGTTGCGGAAAAGAAAGCTGAAAAAATAATAAGTATTGCTAAAATAATTATCGACAATATACTGTCGCCGTCCATTTTTAGTGGTCCTCCGTAAATTAAAATTGCTTTATGATAAAATTAAAAACAGTATAGCATAAAGCTACGGCGGCTCGCACGGATCGGGCACGGCTGTGTTTGTCTGACATACGCTCTGCTTTTCGCGTTTGGTATGCAGAATCACCTGTATACTTCTGCGCGGCAATGCCTTTTGCACATATACAAACGCGCTCGTACACGGGGCAGGGGTATCGCCCATCGTTATCTTGCACTTCCTTTCGATATATACTATTACTATCCATTATACTACATAACGCTTGAAATTGCAATAGTTATTTCAAATTACTTGTAAATATTCGTACAAAAATGAAAAAATACCCGTAAACATTTATTATGATCGGATTTCGTTCATACAATTGAAATAAGTTGGTAGTATACTTTGTGTATGAATAGTGTTAAGAGGAAATTCAATTATGAAACTGAAAAAAGTATGGTCTGTTATCTTTTCGCTTTTGACTTTTTCCTGGTCTTTTGTAATATGGAGCTTTTCTATGTTAAGCGCCGAGGCATCAAGCGTGCAAAGCGGCGAGGTGACGGGGTTTATAAATAAACTTTTAAGCCTTTTGTTTGCGGGAGGCATAAGCGAGGCAGTTGTGCGTAAAATCGCGCATTTTGCCGAGTTTGCCGTGCTTGGACTTCTTATTTTTATGACAGCTTGGGCTTTTTCACTTAAAGTCCGCAAAAGTAAGATTTGCTTGCTTGTGTTTGCAAGCGGATTTGTCGCTGTGGTTGACGAGTGTATACAATTGACTTCTCCCGGACGTGCGTTTCGCATAAGCGATATTCTGCTTGATATAACGGGTGCGGCAACTGCATTTGCCGTGTGTTGGCTGATTATGAATGTGTATAAGAAAAATAAAAAAAGCAGGTAAAACCTGCTTTTTTTATTTAGCCTTTACTGATTAGTCTGCATAAACGCTAACGGCTTTTTTGCCGCCTGCGATATGTTCAAACTTTACAGTGCCTTCGATAAGAGCGAAGAGAGTGTCATCCTTACCGATACCAACGTTGTTACCGGGATGAACGCTTGTGCCTCTCTGTCTTACGATAATGTTGCCGGCAAGCACGTGCTGACCGTCAGCGCGCTTTACGCCAAGACGCTTAGCTTCGCTGTCACGGCCGTTCTTTGTGGAACCGACACCTTTTTTGTGAGCAAAAAACTGCAAGCTTAATCTGATCATGCCTTGCTGCACCTCCAATACCTTTCGATTATTTGTGTTTGCATTTTGTAGAGTCCTTACGGATCAAGCTCTGTGACCTTGACGTCGAGATAGTCGTAATACTCCTCAACAAGCTCCTCAAGCTGGTGATAATAGGATGCGATAAGTCCGCTTACGGCGAATCTGATGCACTCGTCCTCCTCGAATACAGGAAGAGCAGAGCGTGCAATAAGCTTTACCGTTGTGGTATCATCGTCGATTATATAATCAACGCTTGAACCGAAGCCGACCTCAATCGTATTGATTATCAACATCGTCATTGAGGAAAGCGCGGCGCAAAGGATATCGTTTCCTTCCTCGCCGTAAAGGGTGTGCCCCTTTTCTGTAAACCCGTAAAATACTCCGTCTGATGTGTAGAAAGTAATCTCTGTCATTTAATTGACCGTTTCTTTCTTACTTAGCCCGCGATTGTTTCAATGCGAACCTTAGTATAAGGCTGTCTGTGACCGATCTTCTTCTTCGAGTCCTTCTTGGACTTGTACTTAAGAATATGGATCTTCTTAGCCTTACCGTTCTTAACAACGGTTGCCTTTACAGAAGCAGCTTCAACGTAGGGAGCGCCAACTGTAAGGGTGTCGTTTGCGGAGATTGCAAGCACCTTGTCGAAGGTAACGGTTTCGCCTTCATTAGCTTCAAGCTTCTCGATGAAAAGCTCGTCGCCCTCGGCTACCTTGTACTGCTTTCCGCCTGTTACGATAATTGCGTACACGAAAAGCACCTCACTTTCATTATGTCTCGCTGTTAAGGTACCCGTAAGGGATTTATAACCTTTTTCATGCGGCAAATTATTTTACCACATTTTTTGCCCTTTGTCAATAGTTTTTTGCTATTTATATTAAAAAAGCAAAAACAAGCCGCCGAATTATCGGCGGCTTGTGATCAATATTACTTCATATAAGCCTGAGCTGTAAGCTTGTCCTTGAAAAGTCTGATGGATTTTACCGTGAAGCTTTCGCCTGCTTCAAAATCGATCTTTTCATTTCCCCAGGGGTAAACGTAGAATGCCATTGAAGAAATTCCGCTGTTAAGACCCAAAGCTATGGTTTCATCGGTATAATCAATGTAAATATACTTCTTTTCATTATCTATGTCGGGAGTAATGGGAGTTACATTGTAGGTGTCCCATCCGCCGAGAGCAACGAAACCGAAGTTTGCGTCAAGCTTTGACGTATCAATGCTTGCATCGTATTCGATAACGAGTGCCGAGTAATCGCTGAACAGGGTGTTTGTGTTCTTCATATTGAGAACGCCGAAATAAGGTGTTCCGTTTGCGGCGCTAAAGGTCTTGAATTCTACAGAGCCGTCTGCGTTTACAACAGAGGTGAGCGCGTTACGGTCAAGCATGGACTTTAATTCTTCACCGCCAACAAGGTGGCTTGTCTTGATAGCAGCCTCATAAGCCTTTTCGTTATCAATGGGAGTTTCGCCAAGGAACTTGTTGAATCTCTTTATCATTGTTGCAACCTCGGCACGTGTTGCGCTGTTCTGAGGCTTGATGGAACCGTCTGTATAGCCGCCGATGATGCCTGTTGCAGTACAGAAGCTTACGCCGTCAATGTAATCCTTGTTTATGCTTGCAGAATCTGTGAAGGTCTTTGCGGAGGCACTTGTGTACTTGAACTGACTGATTGCGTATCTGTAGAGCATATCAGCCATTTCCTCACGCGTTGCGTTGTCATCGGGACGGAATTTGCCGCCTGCCTTTACGATGCCGTTAGCCTCTGCCCATGCAACGCCGGGAGCAAACCATGCGTTTTCATTTACGTCTGTGAAGCTTGAAGCCTTGTATCCGCTTGCACCTGACATGCGGTAGAGAACTGTTACAAGCATACCGCGAGTCATTGTGTTGTCTGGAGCAAATGTTGTTGCCGTCACACCGTTGAAAAGGCCCTTGAGCGATACGTAGTCGATAGCATCTCTGCCCCAGAAATCGTCCTTGATATCCTCGAATACGTTTACACCGTTTTCAACGCGGTACATATCGAACATATTTTCGTAAGGAGAGGGATCTGTGTAGTAGAACTTACCGCCTATTTCAAAGCCCTGTGATGTTACAACCGAGAGGTCCTTTTCGTCATACTTGTGCCACTTGTGACTTCCTATGCCCTCACCGAAGTTTTCGGGGGCGTATGCGAGTTTTTTATTGAGCTCCATAACGTATATATTGTCATGGAAGTTATATCTGTTGTAGCCCGCAGATCCGCAACGAACGACAACGTCAGAGGAGAAGAGACTTACGTTGTTGTAGATATCGCAGTCCTTGAAGGTTCCGCTGTTTATACCGTCGCCGCCGAAGAAGGTAGCACCGCCATCGTTAGTACGCTGATGGCTCCAGCCGTATCCGTTGTAGCGGGTGTAGTTATCGTGGAGCTGCATATTTTCAAATTCGCCGCCCGACTGCCATACCTCAAGACCTGAGTTGCAGAATTCGGATACGTTTTCATAGAAGTGGATATTCTTGAAGGGAGAAGCAACTCCGTTCTGGATAGTCCAACAGCAGTCGTATACCTGGCTTGCGTAGTTGTTGTAGATGGTAAAGCCGTCGCCTCGACCGTAAACCTCAACTGCATTACCGAATCTTATAAGCCTATCACCAATGCTACCACCTTGAACAGAACCGCCGATCCATGTGAGTACGCAGTTCTGTACCGTAAGATTTGTAATGCCGCCTGCGGAGATACCGTGGGAGCCTGCACCGTGAATGTGGAGGTTATCGATCATTACGTTGCTTCCGGTTGTGATACCGTGACCCTTGTCAACGATTTCAATCGAAGAGAATACCTCGCCGGGATTGCCTGCTGTAGAGCAGAGGAAAAGCTCCTCTGTTTCCCAGTTGTGGTGGAATTCAAGGTTGTTTTCAAGTGCGTGAGGCGCTTCGGGTTTCGTCGCCGAAACCTTGAAGCTGTTGATGCCGTTAAAGAGTGTGTTGAACTGATCTACATAGTTTACAAAGCGAGTACCCTTTGTATCGTAGTGTACCTGAATACCCCAAGCACGTCCGCCATCAAAGACGATCGTTCCAACGTCGCTGCTGCCGGCAAGCTTTCCGGCGTATTTATATACGTTCGGATACTCTGTTTCGATCCAGTTTTCGACACCGTCAGCCTTGATGGAGAAGTTAAGCTTAGGCTTTGCGCCTGTGCCGTATGCGGAATATGTAATACCGCCGCGTGCTCTTAACGAGGATGAGCTTCTCCATTCCTCGCCGCGCTTGAAAAATACGCCATCGCCGGCCTTAAGATCTGCCGTATTTACCTTGTTGATCGTTTTCCAAGGAGTTTCGGGACTCTTACCGTCGTTGTTGTCGCTTCCGAGGTTGGACACATAGTACTTTGTTCCTGTGACTTCAACTGTGGTGGGGGTGTTCTTGATTTCTTCGATTCGCTTATCTATTTCAGCCATATAGCCGTCGATAAGCTCGTCTGTTGCTTTTTCGAAGAAGAAATCATCGCCAAAGGTAGGCTTTTCGGGGATGACGATGTTTTCTTCACCCTCGAATTTGTAGCTTTTTGCATCGGCTTCTGTCTTGAAGCAGCCGATGTATTCGATATCAAAGTATTTAGAGTCTGTAATAGTTACCGATCCTTGACCAAAAGGCTTTACAACGAGCTTTGTATCGGTAATGTTTTCGCCGGGAAGACCCGAGCCCTTTTCCATAGTGTTGAGATTAACGATAAATTCACCCCATTTTCCGCCTGCAGTAATGCTTGGGTGGGAAGCAGGCCAGCTCTCTTTGCTTATACCGGTGAATCGAATAGTGGTATCTGCAACATGGGAGGAAGAGTCGGTTCTGTACGAAATTTTGATGAAAGGGTATTCCATCAGATTTAATTCGGTCGTTTTGAACATAAATTGAAGCGTACCGTTGCCGTAAGTTCCGGCGGGGGCTATGCAATGCAGGAAAGTCTTTCCGCCGTCTTCGGTAAGCTCTGTTGACATTCCTGTTACGGATATCAAATTGTCCACGGTTAGTCTTTTAGGACCGTAAACGTATGCGTCGATCTCATCAGTCGCCGCAACCGGTATAGCGGGCACTAACATAAGGACACACAAAATAAGTGCTAAAAATTTTTTCATAAAAGTAATCTCCTTTCGATCGCTTGCTTCATACTAACATAAAAGCAATGTTTTGTCAATGCACTATTTTATACATTTTTATCATAAAAGATACTCGGTGTAAGTTCTGTAGGCATTGGACAATTGCAGATGAATTATACCGTACCTGAACCGGTAGGTCAAGTCAAATACTGCTTTTTGTTGCATTTTATTATTATAATTATATCATATTTTAATTCTGATGTAAATTGCAAAACAGGTACATTTAATTGCAGAAAATCGACAGATTTTGCTTGAGGGAGGTTGGCACCTGATTTTGTTTTTTATAATTGTTTGTTACCCTTCGGGGAGTCTATTTCTGTGCGGACAGAAATAGACGAAAGAGCCGTCTAAGGGGAAAACCTTCGTGTTTTCCCCTTAGAGATCCCCTTTCCCTGTGGCGAAATTTGAAGATAAGCACCAACCTGCGGTTGGATACGCTTGTCGGTGGAGAAATTTTTAAGCCTTCTCCAGCGGGAGAAGGGGGACCGCGTTAGCGGTGGATGAGGTGTCAACAAAATTTATCAACTTAAAAGTATGGGCTAAAAACTTAAAATCTGCATTAACTTCACGCGCGCGTTTTGCCCGCCCGGGCTCCGGGCTGTAGGGGACGATGCCCACATCGTCCCAATTGTGCGATCAATTTCGCAAATATGTTCAATCTCAG
>JAGCNJ010000003.1 GCA_017646005.1 Clostridia bacterium
ATTTCGACCTTGAAACCTCGGTATATTCAAGCGAATTCGCCGAGCTGTTTAACGATATCGATGATATGTGCATAAAGCTTGAATATCTCGGAAGCTATAATGAGGTAATATGAGTAAAAAATTCGGACTTATAGGAGAAAAGCTTTCCCACAGCTTTTCTGTGCAGATACATTCGCTTCTTGGCGACTACGAATACAGGCTTTATGAAATCAAGCGCGATAAGATAAAGGATTTCTTCGAAAATTCGGGTCTTGACGGTTTTAACGTGACTATTCCCTACAAGCAGGACGTTATACCCTTTTGCGATGAAATATCCGACAGAGCGCGCCGTATCGGCAGCGTTAATACGGTGATAAGGCGTGCTGACGGAAGCTTTTTCGGCGACAACACCGATTATTTCGGCTTTTCCACCCTGCTCGGAGAGGTAAAGGAAACCGGAAAGGCTCTGATACTCGGCAGCGGAGGCTCGGCAAAAACTGTGCGCGCCGTGCTTGAAGACCGTGCCTTTGACCCGATAATCACTGTGTCGAGAAGAGGAAAGGACAACTACACGAACCTTTCAAGGCATTACGATGCAACGCTTATTGTCAACACGACTCCTGTGGGAATGTATCCTGATAACGGCAAAGCGCCTCTGTCGCTTGAGGGCTTTGATAAGTTAAAGCTTGTGATAGATTTGATATACAACCCCTTTTACACTGCGCTTGTGCTTGATGCCGGGCGACGCGGCATAACCGCTCGCGGAGGGCTTCTGATGCTCGCGGCGCAAGGAAAAATGGCGTGCGAGATATTCACAGGCGAAAAGATTGACGATGCCCGTTCGTTTGAGATATGCGATTCTCTCAGCCTGCAAATGAAAAACATCGTGCTTGTCGGTATGCCCGGAAGCGGAAAATCTTCGATAGGCCGCGCGCTTGCCGAAAAATCAGTCAGAGCATTTTTCGACGCGGACGAAGTCTTTTATGAAAAGCACGGTATAAGCGCAGGCGATTATATCAAAAACAACGGCGAAAAAGCCTTCAGGCTCGCCGAAACTGAAATTTTACGCGAGCTTTGCAAAAAAAGCGGATGCGTCATAGCGACCGGCGGCGGTGCGGTCACGGTGGACGAAAACTTCGATATTTTGCGTCAGAATTCGATCGTTGTCTTTACAGACCGCGACACAAGCGAGCTTGAAAGTCACGGACGTCCCCTTTCGGAAACGCTCGGTGTTGAAAAGCTGTATGAAAATCGCATTGACAAATATATTTCCTTCAGCGAGCATCGCTTCAAGGTGCACGGAATAAATGAAACGGCAAACGATATTTACAACACGCTGTTTTCGAGGTGATAAATATGAAAATACTTGTTATAAACGGACCTAATCTCAATATGCTCGGCGTGCGTGAGCCCGAAATTTACGGAAGCGCAACGCTTGCACAGCTTGAAGAGCTTGTGCGCTCCCACTGTGCATCCCGTGGAGCAGAGGTTGAATTCTTTCAGTCCAACCACGAGGGCGACATCGTCGACTGCATCCAGGCGGCGTATAAAAAATTCGACGGAATCATCATCAATCCCGCTGCGTATACCCACACGAGCATCGCTATTCCCGATGCAATAAAAGCAGTCGGCATCCCTACTGTCGAAGTGCATCTGTCGGACATCGACACCCGTGAAGAATTCAGACGTATCTCATACGTTTCACCCGTGTGCATCAAAACGATCAAGGGCAAACACTTCGCCGGTTATATCGAGGCTTGTGATTTATTGATTTGATTTATTGGTTTTTTATTTTTATTTTTTGCCAGAGGGAGGCTTTTTGAGAAAAGCTTCTCCCTTTTATTTTTGTTTTTGTTTTTGTGGGGGCGCTTTTTGAGAAAAGCTCCCCCACACCCCCGCAAAAACTTTTGAAAAATGGGATATATAAATTCGCGCTCTGCTACCCCCGGACACCAAATGCGTTCAATCTCAGGGGCCGCTACCCCAAGCGGAACAGATTATATAAGGCTTCTCCAGTGGGAGAAGCTGTCACGAAGTGACTGATGAGGTGTCATAAAATTTGAAGTTTTACACCTCATCCACCGCTATCGCGGTCCCCCTTCTCCCGCTGGAGAAGGCTAAAAAATTTCTCCGCCGACAACCGTATCCAACCGCAGGTTGGTGCTTATCTTCAAATTTCATCGCAGGGAAAGGGAATATTAAAGGGGAAACCGTGGAGGTTTCCCCTTTAACGCGCCTTTGGTTACTTTCATCACGTGATGAAAGTAACTCCCCCGGAAGGGTAAGCAAACGCCTACCACAAACTAAATCAGGCACAAGCAACAAAAAGGCAGAGATCTCTGCCTTTTTGTTGCTTATAACTCCCACTTACAGCATCTTTGTAAGATTATCAATACTCTGCTTTGCACTTTCAAACGGGTCAAGCACTCCCATATCGTCCTCTACAACGAAGTTCTCAA
>JAGCNJ010000047.1 GCA_017646005.1 Clostridia bacterium
CTAAAAAAAGACAGCCGCACGTGAGCGGCTGCCTGTGAGTGTAATGCGTTGTCAAGCTTCAGTAGTCCCTTCCAGGGACGAAGCCTGTATTAGCCCCTTATAGGGGCAGTGCAAACCACCAGTTTACTGGTGGTTATGATTTTGATCAATTGCTCATAAAAAGCAAGCTGATATTGAAAAAATGAGAAATTATTTGTTATCGCATCCGCATCCGCAGGAGCCTGATGTTTGGTTCAGACGGTTCTGATTGCAGGTGTTATCAAGCGTGTTTAAGTTAACAGGCTGAAATTCGGTGATAGGGAAGTCCATGTTTCTGAAAAGCTCGCAGGGATTTGCGGAAGCATCGCTTGTGCCGTTGTTGCATTCCTTGCCGGGCACGTTGTATTCAAGTGCGTTTACGATAAACTGCGCGGGACGCTCGATTCTGACAACCGAGAAAAATCCGAGAGAAACGAGGAGATGACGTCCGTTTTCATTAAATACAAGTCTTCCGTTTGTGGTGCAAAGTATCTGCTCGGGGATATCGTCGCAGGAGCAGCATCTTGTGCATGTGCAACAGCTTGTATCCTCAACGTGTACGTTGAGCACAACGGGATCAACTACCTCAACAACAGCTGTGGGTAATGAACCCTTACTGTCGCAAAGCTTGGGCTCGTTGCAAAATCCGCTGATACCGGGAGTGCTCTTGAATACGTTAACGCTTCCTTCGCCACCGTAAAGCACTACCGATTTTTCTACTACAGCGATACCGCAGAAGCCGGCGGGACGTCCGAGACATACGCAGGCTTCAAGCTCGAGCCTTACGTAAAATCTGATCTTAACTTCATAAAAACCGCGGTTGAAGCGGACAGGCTCGACTGTGATGTTTGCAAAGAGTATCTGTGCCTTGCAAACACGTACGTTTGTCGTGCGTTCGATAAGCTCCTGTCCGTCGGGGGAAAGAAATACGGCGACGTCTTCAAAGCAATCACGGTCACGGCAGCTGTCAAGCACGTGATTTGTATCGATAATGACAGATTCGCCGCATGATGATGTAGAGCCGCTTCTGCCGAAAGAGCAGCCGTTTCTATTATCTGCCATGGGGGATTCCTCCATAAATTTATTCCGACAAAGTCGGTGTGAGGGTTTGGCCCTCTGTAATATAATATGCGCGGTGTACTGTTTGAGTGAACAAAATCAAGTATAGGAAAATTATAAAAAAATTGAGTGTTTTTGTAAAAACTGTTGACAAATATATGAAAACGTGTTATTATACAAGTGTACTATTACATATAGTACACCTAATACGCGAAAGGAGAGGTGCAGTATGATAACGGTTGATCTGAAATCACGCATACCGATATATGAGCAGATCGTGGATTCGGTGAAAAATGCAATACTGTCGGGAATATTATCCCCGAATGAGCAGTTGCCTGCGGTAAGAAAGCTTGCCGTGGAGCTTGCAATAAATCCCAATACCATACAAAAAGCATATCTTATACTCGAAGCGCAGGAGATCGTATATTCAATCCCCGGAAAGGGAAGCTTTGTTGCCGATGATACAAGCACACTTGTAGATTCGCACCGCGCTAAGGTTTTAAGTGATCTGAAATCGCTTATAGAGGACGCAACAAGATGCGGAATATCCCAAAGCGAGCTTGTTTCGGTAATAAAGGAGTTTGCAAAAGAGTAAAACTTCAGAAAGGATGCGTGTATAATATGATACAGGTTAACAGCGTTACAAAAAAATACGATGATTTTACGTCGCTTGATAACGTAAGCTTTAAGGTCAAGGACGGATCGATATTCGGACTTATCGGCTCAAACGGGTCGGGCAAATCAACGCTTTTGCGCATAATGTGCGGTGTTTTTGCGCCAAACGTAGGTGAGGTGCTTTACGATAATGAGCCTGTCTATGAAAACGAGGCGGTAAAGCGCGGCATCGTATATCTGTCGGATGAAAGCTTTTTCAAGCCGCATTCGACGGTAAATGATATAAAAAATCTTTATAAGACCATATACCCGAGCTTTTCGGAAGAGAAGTATAACTCGCTTCATAAGGCTTTCGGACTTGACGTCAATACTAAAATAGGAAAGTTTTCAAAGGGTATGCAAAAGCAGGCGGCGGTGCTCTTATCCCTCTCAGCCTGCCCGAAGTATCTGCTTTGCGATGAAACCTTTGACGGACTTGACCCTGTAATGAGAAAGCTTGTCAAAACAATAATCGCAGACGAGGTGGCGGCAGGAAACATTACACCTGTCATCGCGTCGCATAATCTTTCCGAGCTTGAGGACTTTTGCGACCATATCGCGCTTTTGCACAAGAGCGATCTTGTGGTAGAGGCAGACCTTGACGATATAAAGCTCGGTATACACAGAGTTCAGGCAGTGTTTGACGAAGAATTTACCCCTGACACTCTGCCCGGACTTGAAATAACAAATTTAGAGCAAAGAGGCAGACTTTCAAGCTTCATAGTAAAGGGAAGCGAGGACGTTATAAGGAAAGTAATTGCCGAAAAAGCACCTGCTTACTCTGAGCTTTTGCCTTTGAGCCTTGATGAGATATTTATTTGCGAAATGGAGGGTAAGGGTTATGATTTTACAAGCCTCGACATTGGCAGATAAGAATAATAACGGAAAATTTTTCTTCGGTACGCTTAAGAGCGTGTGGACTCAGGGCGTTATCAGCTTTTCGGTAATGTTTTTCTTAGCACCTGTCCTGCTTATGATAGTTGCCGATTCGTATAGCGCAACGGTATTCAGACCCACTCCGAATATTCAGGGGCTTGTGGATACGATATACGAAAGCTATAGCTTCTATTGCTTCTTCGCGGCGGTGCTTGCCGTGTTGTTTGCAACTGCTACCTTCAACTACCTGAACTCGCGCGTCAGCGTAAACTTTTATCACAGCCTGCCCTTTAAGCGCACGCGACTTTTCTTCGTGCATTATATTTCGGGAATATTCAGCTTCGTGATCGGATTTTTCTTAAACTACCTTATATGTATACTTATTCCCGCAATAACCGATATGGGCTTTTTTGAGTGCTTACCCGCGTTAAGCTCGGTGTTCTTCAACGTGCTTATCTACTTTGTGCTGATATATTCTATAACAGTGCTTGTGGGAATGACAACAGGTCTTGCTCCGGTGCAGTGGCTTATGACCGCGCTCGTTTTAGCAATACTTCCCGCAATAAAGATTTGCATAAACGGGCTCAGAGGCTTTAACAGCAACAGATTCTGGATCGATTATTTCTTTGAATACGATAAATTCTTGCCTACCTCGCCCGTAGTGGTGCTGTTTGATAATGCCGCCTTTTCGCTTACAACAAAGCTTGTGTTCGCGGCGATAACAGTGTTCTGCGTTATCCTGTCGGTGATACTTTATCATTACAGACTAAGTGAAAAATCGGGCAATCCCTTTGTGTTCAATAAATTTGCGTCTTTCGTGAAATATCTTGTAATGGTGCCGGGTTCAATGTCCTTTGCGCTTATCTTCGGATATCTCGGCGACCGCAATTTCCTGTGGCTTGTATTCGGCTCGGTAAGCGGAGCGATAGTCGCGTGGATGATAATGAACTCGATAATCTCAAAGACTGCGCGAGCGATGTTTAACGCCGCGCGCGGTATGGTGATATTTGTTGTGTGTGTAAGTGCGGTCAATCTTTTCTTCGTTTACGGTACTACGCCGATAGAAAACGCGATACTCACAGACGGCTATATAAGCTCGGTGACAATCGAGCTTGACGGCTCGGGTGAATTCTCGCGCGTTACCTTTGATGAAAAGGAAAACAAGGAAGCACTTCTCGATATAGTGAGAATGGAGATTGACAAAGCCGATGAATACGGATATATTTCCGAATATTCAAGTGGCGTAAGCGTAACCGTAACGCCTTACGATTCCAAGTATATCGACGAGGACAGGAACGTGATGATTGACGGAAAGAAATACTACGTCGGTCTTCAGAGTGCCGATCATATCAGAGTAAGAGTCGTTGCCAAAACCTCCCTTGGTTATGAGATAGCGCGCAGCTTCAGCGTAAGCGACAGAGTCGGAGATTACTTTGAAGAGCTTAAAATAATAGCTGACAGCGATGAATATAAGGAAGAAATGAAAAAGCTTCTTGATACCTACCGCAAATATGCGCGCATCTCGGTCGAGCTTCGTCCGAATATGATAAAGGACGGCGTGATCGGTGTCACGGTAGGGGATGAAAAGCTCGTTCATTTTAACGACTACAGTCAGCTAAGATACAATCCCGATATCCACGATGATCTTTTCGCGGCTTATGAAAAGGATCTTGAAAGCATAAGCTTTGATTCCTACAACGCACCGGTTATCGGTCAGATCTACGTGCGCGACACCGGATATTCGTCAAATTTAAGCCTTCCTGTTACCACTAAATTCTATAATACCCTTGAATATTTCAAAGAGTGTGGTATAATTAACAGTGTAGACTACGCGCACGACCTTGCAGGTGCGATAAAGACGGTTTATATATTCGATTATCAGACCGGTAAGGTGCTTACCGTAAAGGATGATGAGGCAAAGCTTTGCGAGATATTTGAAAGCATCGACACATATGATATCTACAGTCAGTACAGCTCGTTTTTCAATACGGTTGATCACAGATACAGAGTGCTTTACGACTACACCTACCACGAATTCAATACGAAAAACGAATACACCTACGACGAATACGGAAACTCCATAGGAACACCCGAGCGAGTGACCTATTCAAGTGAGGGCGGCGGTACGGCAAGAGCTGAGTTTATATACGGCAAGGTTCCTGCATTCGTAAGCGAGTATTTCAATTAAAATCTTATACCTTGGGGGCGTTATGCCCCCGAGGAAAAGCTATATAAAGGCATAAAAATATGAAAAAGAACAAAAATGAAAAGAAAATAAATAAGCGTGAGCGAAAAGAACGCTTTAAGACATCCTTGTTCATACTGCCGAGCGCACTCGGTGCGGCGGTCTTTTTCGTACTGCCTTTTATAAGAGTCATATATTACGCGATGATCGACAATCCCGTAAGCGGAGAATTTGTGTGGTTTGATAATTTTGTAAAGCTTATGGATAATAACTCATTTAAGCTTGCCGCGGCAAATACGGCAAAGTTTACAGCCTTAGCCCTTCCGCTTGCGATAATAATTCCGCTTTTGCTTGCAAGTATACTTATGAATAAGATACCCGGCAAAAGCTTTTTCAGAACGGTGCTTATAAGTCCGCTAATGGTGCCTACCGCATCTGTAATACTGATATTCGAGGTTATATTCAATTATAACGGCGCTCTTAACTCAGCACTTGTTCCTTTTGGCTTAGAGGCTGTCGACTGGTTAAGAGGAGATTTCAGCCGATACATAGTAATTTTGCTTTATCTCTGGAAGAATATCGGATATAATATGATACTGTTTATGGCGGCAATAGCCGCTATCCCGAACGATATGATAGATGCGGCAAGCATTGACGGAGCATCAAAAACGAGGATATTCTTCAAAATCAAGCTTCCGTATCTATCCTCAAGCATACTTTTTGTCGGACTTTTAGCACTTATAAACTCGTTCAAGGTCTTCCGCGAGGTCTACCTGCTTACGGGTAATTATCCGAACGAAAATTTGTATATGCTCCAGCATTTTATGAATAACACCTATGCAAGACTTGACTATCAGAAAATGTCTGCGGCGGCGATAATTATGAGCGTCGTGATGATTGCGATAATATCGCTTCTGATGTGGATAGACGCGCGTTTCGGACGCGATATCGAAGCCGACTGATTCTAAAAGGAAATATGCCTATGAACAATAATCTGACAAATGATACTCTCGCTCAAAGGGCGAAACGTACAAAACGTCTTTCGCATTTGCGTAAGCTGTCCTTTACAGGCGCATCGGTGCTTGTGCTTTCGGTGCTTGCTGTGGTCGTAATCACTCCGATAATCCTGACGATAACAAATGCGTTTATGTCATCCTCCGAAATATCGTCCAACTACGGACAGGTCTTTTCAAGCCTTACAAGCAAAGAGGGAAGCACTTTTATATCGGATACGGTAAATTTGAAGCTGATACCCGACAGGGTGGTTTTCGATCAGTTTTCAACAATACTTATAAAAAGCCCGACCTACATACTTAAATTCTGGAACTCGCTTTTGTACTGCGTGCCGATCGTGATATTTCAGCTTGTAGTTGCGCTTGCGGCGGCATACGGCTTTGCAAGGTTTGAGGGCGGTATCCGCGCGATAATATTCTTTACCTACATAATTTTGATGCTGATGCCCTATCAGGTAACGCTTGTTCCGAACTTCATCGTCGCAGAGATGCTCGGAATACTCAATACGAGATGGGCGATAATATTACCCGGCGTATTTTCACCATTTGCGGTGTTTATACTGACGCGATTTATGAGAAGAATCCCCCCGTCGGTAATAGAAGCGGCAAAGCTTGACGGTGCGGGCGAATGGAAGATATTCCGTCATATATGCGTGCCGATGTCATCAAGCATAGTCTACTCGGTAGCACTTTTAATATTTATAGACTATTGGAATATGGTAGAGCAACCGCTTATAATGCTAAGCGATACAGAAACCCACCCGCTGTCGGTGTTCTTGTCAAACCTAAACACACAGGATACGGGAATCGCATTTGCGGCGGCTACGGTATATATGGTAGTGCCTATGCTTTTGTTTTTGTACAGCGAGGATTACCTTGTAAAGGGAATATCCTATTCCGGCGGTATCAAGTAAGAAAGGGACAATTATGGAAAACAAAAAGAACAACAAAAAGGATATAATCAAAAATCTGCTTATCATATTCCTTATAGCAATGCTTATACTTACCTTTTTCTCGAATACGATAATGAACAGATCGCTTCCCGAGGTTTCTACCCAGTATACACAGTATAAGCAGATAAACGACAGAATCCGCGCAAGCGCGACGGTTACTGCCAATCAGGATTATAACATCACCGCAGACGAGACCCGTGAGATCGCAGAGGTGCTTGTACACAAGGGCGACCGTATTGAACGCGGACAGGTAATATTTAAGCTTGTGGAAAACGAAAGCAGTGCGCTTACAGACGCAAAGCAGGCGCTTAATCAGCTTCTTATCCAAAAGGAGCAGAAGCTGATGGATACAGAAGGCACAAAAGATGACATCGATTATCAGATCGAACTGAAGCGCGAAGCGATAAAGGAAGCAAAGGACGAGATCGAACGCAGAAAAGAGCTTGAAATCAAGATCGATAACAAGGTAGGAACGTACGAATCCGCACTTGAAGCGCTTGAAGCCGAGGTTGAGACTATGACAGAAGCGCTTGAAGCTCCGGGCGACGAGCTTGAAGAATTAAAGGGCAGGATGCAGCGCTATGAGGCGACCTACGATTCTGTAGAGGAGATCACTGCAGAGCTTGAAGAAGCGCAAAAGACCTTTGACAGCGAAAACGCGATCTTTGTAAAGGCAGAGGCTGATTATGATGCGATCAAGGGTAAGACGGACGAGCTTGAGGATCAGATCGATGTGCTTGAAGAAAAGAACGAGGAGCTTGATGAGCTTATAGCTGAGCTTAATATTAAAAAAGCGGATATTGAAGAAAAGCTCGGAGCACAGGGCTCGGCAAATTCAAGCGTTTCATCGCTTGAAGCCGCGCACGCGAAGGCTGTAAGCGAGCTTTCCGCTATGGAGCGTGAATATAATTTCTTCAAGGAAATGCAGAGCGCGAAAAGCTATCTTGATAAAATGAATAATACTCCCGATGCTTCGGATTATGACAGGGCAGAGGCTTTAAGGCTTTATAACGAGGCAAAAGCATTGTACGATGATGTAACCGGCGGAATTACGCGCAGTGAGGGAGAATATCTTTCGCTGTTAGATTCGCTTAGGCTTGCTGAAAAAATTGCGGAATCAAATTACGAGGATGCGGTAAGCTCGAAGAAATCTACGTCCGGCTATCAGAGCAAGCTTGACGATTACAAGCGCGATATTGCCGACAAGGAAAAGGATAAGAGCGAAAACACCAAACAGATAACCAAGCTTAATAAGCAGATAGCCGATATAAAGGAGGAGCTTGGCGAGCTTCTTGAGATCAAGAATGAGGCGGAGGCAAATAAGACCAAGGCTGAAAACGAGCTTGAAAGTGCAGAAAGCAAGCTTGAATATGCACGCCTTCGCGACAAGGCAGAAGTTATAGAAGCCGATATAAAGGTTCAGAATAAGGCTATAGAAAAGAAAAACAAAGAAATAGAAAGGTATAAAAAGGACTACGCCAAGGACGACGAGATAGACGTAAACGAGGATACTACCACAAAAACGCTTGAATCTCAGATAAAGCAGCTTGAGCGTGAGATCACAGAGCTTGAGCGTCAGAAGGAAACCTCAAGCGGAAATCTTGAGCATACAGAGCAAATAAAAATGCTTGAGCTTCAGAATATTGAGGCGCAGATAGCCCAGAAGCAAAAGGAAATAAGCCGTATTGAAAAGGAACTTGTAAATACCGAGATCGTTTCGCCCGTTTCGGGTACTGTAACAAATATAGCGTTCAGCGCAGGCGAGGAATTCAAGAAGGATGAAACCATCGCGAGCGTAGCTATAAGCGAAAAGGGCTTTTCAATGGAATTTTCCGCAACTAACGAGCAGTGTCAGAGAATAAGAATAGGCGAAAAAGCGGAAGTCCAGAATTATTATTGGGGTTCAAAGCCCGATGTAACGGTCAGCGCATTTAAGAATGACCCATCTAATCCCGGCAGAGGAAAGATAGTCGTATTAGGCATTGTCGGTGACGACATTACCGCAGGACAGAATCTCACCTTTACACTCGGCGACAGAGCAAAGAGCTATGATAAGGTAGTACCCAACAGCGCTCTCAGAGAGGATTCCAACGGCAAATTCGTATTCGTCGTTGAATCAAAGAATACCCCTCTCGGAAACCGTTATATCGCACGCCGCGTAGCCGTTGAGGTGGTTGCATCGGACGAAACCTCAAGCGCACTTTCCGGCGAGCTTATGGGCGGCGAATTTATCATAACCACATCATCCTCACCTATATCGGACGGTATGCAGGTCAGACTTGCAGATAAAAACTGACAGGTAAGTATATGAGAAAACGAATAGTAATTACAGCGCTTGCCGTCACGCTTTTGTGTGCGCTTGTCGCGGGGATATTGCAGATATCGCTTTCTGATATCCCGCGTGAGCTTATTGAATACAAAAATACGCAAAAGTGGGGAGCAGTCGACAGCGCACATATAGCGGCGTATATGACCGATTCCGCAAGCTTTGATGTGAATAAATATCAGAAGCTGAAGGTTGATATCGCCGATAAATACAAGGTCGATTCGATTGAGACCGAAAACGCGCTTTATTCGGTATCGCGTGAAAACACGCTCACGCTTTACAGTGGTGATGACAGGCGAAGCGCAAGCGTTATTGCTACCGAATATATCGGAGATTATTTCATCTTTCACCCAATAGAGCTTGTAGAGGGTGCGTATCCCGAAAGAAACGGCGTGCTTACAGACGCGGTAGTCATAGATGAGCTTGCCGCGTGGCAGCTCTTCGGCACACAGAAAAACGTAGTCGGGCTTGAATTAAAGCTTGGAAACGATATATACGTCGTCAGCGGCGTATCCAAAATCCCCGACGGCGTGTATACGCAGGTTTATAAGGATAAGCCGCGCGTTTACATAAACGCTGAATCAGCTGGACTCAGAAGCGGCTCGCTTCAAAGATATTTCAACACCTTTGAAGCTATGGTGCCCGATCCTATAACCAATTATGCACAAAATATAATAAGCGAGCTTTTGTCCGGATATGATCCCGTGATCGTAGACACAGACGCGCGCTTTAAGGGGAAAGAGCTTGATGCTCTGCGTGAGAGCAAGGTTAAATTGATAACCGATTCAAACGATAC
>JAGCNJ010000048.1 GCA_017646005.1 Clostridia bacterium
CTAAAAAAAGACAGCCGCACGTGAGCGGCTGCCTGTGAGTGTAATGCGTTGTCAAGCTTCAGTAGTCCCTTCCAGGGACGAAGCCTGTATTAGCCCCTTATAGGGGCAGTGCAAACCACCAGTTTACTGGTGGTTATGATTGAAGTCTTTGAGTAACGGAAATACTAAATTAAGAGCATGGCAATGCAAACAAGGCTTAATTCACATAATATTCACGATTTGGACAACGCGAATTCATAATGCTCATATATAATATAAAATGCCGAAAATTGGGAATAAATCAGATTTTACGGCGAATATACAGATTCAATTATTTTTATCATCCGCAACCCTTGCGGCATCGGAAAGGAAGGGTACACTAAATGGAAGGATTGCTTTTTGGCACACTTGAGCTTATCGGCGGTCTTGCGATGTTCTTGTACGGTATGAACCTTATGGGTAATGCGCTTGAAAAGAGCGCGGGTAACCGTCTTAAGAGTATTCTTGCAACGCTTACAAAAAATACGTTTTCGGGCTTTATGCTCGGACTTATAGTAACGCTCGTTATTCAGTCGTCGTCGGCAACTACGGTTATGGTAGTCGGATTTGTAAACTCCGGACTTATGACGCTTCATCAGTCTATAGGCGTTATAATGGGCGCGAATGTCGGTACGGCTGTAACGGCGTGGATACTTTCGCTTACCGGTATTCAGGGAGAGTCTTTAGTGTTAAGACTTATGAAGCCCGATTCCTTTGTTCCGGTGCTTGCGTTTATCGGTATCATTCTTCTTATGTTCTCTAAGCGTCAGAAAATGCGCGATGTATCTCACATTTTCTTGGGCTTTGCCGTTCTTATGTACGGTATGGACTTTATGTCAAGCGCGGTTAAGCCTCTTGCAGAGAACGAGGGCTTCAGAAGCGTATTCCTTATGTTCTCGAACCCCATACTCGGTATACTTGTAGGTACAGTCCTTACGGCGATAATTCAGTCATCGTCCGCATCTGTAGGTATACTTCAGGCGCTATCGCTCACGGGCGCTGTCACATACGGATCGGCTATTCCGATCGTTATGGGACAGAATATCGGTACCTGCGTAACAGCAATGATCTCGTCTGCGGGCACGTCAAAGAATGCGCGCCGTGCGGCTTGCATTCATCTTTTGTTCAACGTTGTCGCAGTGGCGATAATACTTCCGGCGTTCTATCTTGTTGATTATTTTGTCGACTTTGGTTTTATGGAACAGGCAACTAATCCGCTTGGAATAGCGGTAATTCATACGGTATTTAAGATCTTCGCAGTAGCACTTCTTATGCCTGCAACAAGCCTTCTTGAAAAGCTTTCACACCGTATTGTCCGTGACGGCAAAAACGACAACAGACTCAATATCCCCGACGATAGACTTTTCACAACACCTACGGTTGCGGTCGGTGCTTGTAACAGCAGTGTAAAGACGATGGGTGCTCTTTCGGCAGATCTCGTTATGCGTTCGTTTAAGCTCATTGAAAGCTTTGACGAAAAGGAAGTTGAGATTATCACTCAGGGTGAGGATGACGTGGATAAGTACGAGGACGCGCTCGGTTCATATCTGGTTAAGCTTTCCGGTCTCGACCTTACTCCCGAGGATGCGGCAGAAACCTCAACTATGCTTCACGTAATCGGCGACTTTGAGCGTATAAGTGACCACGCCAAGAATATCGCGGACTCCTGCCTTGAGCTTTATGAAAAGAAGCTTGCTTTCTCCGAACAGGCTATGAAGGAGATAGGCGTGCTTAAGAGTGCTGTAGGTGAAGCTATGGAAATGGCTGTCAAGGCTTATGAAACGGGCGATATTACAACGGCATCGCTCGTTGAGCCTATCGAGCAGGTCGTAGACAAGCTTAAGGATAGTATCCGTTCGCGTCATATCGACAGACTTAAGGCGGGTGAATGTACGATAGAGCTTGGATTTGTGCTTACAGACCTTCTTACCAACTTTGAACGTATTGCAGACCATTCGTCAAATATCGCGGTAAGCGTAATTGATATCAAGAACAAGAACTTTGATTCTCACGCATACCTCAACGAGGTCAAGCATTCGTCGAATGAATTCAACAGCCTTTATTCTGCTTACGAAGCAAAATACAGCATATAACAGATTTACCGCCGCAATTTTTGCGGCGGTGTTTTTTGGAATATTAACAAATAATAAAATTTCGTAATACCCCCTTGCAATTAAATAGAAAAGATGTTATACTAATATACGCTGTCAAAGCTTTTGCTTAAAAGCTGTGAAAGAAGGCCATACCAGCCGGGGACATAGCGGAGCCTTGTACCTGCAATCCGCTAAAGCAGGGGTGGTATCCTTTTAAGAGGGTCGGATCTGTGCAGTCTGCGCCGTGTTGTGAGGTGTTGACGGATGGGTCTTGCGCAATAGGAAGCCGTGAACCATGTCAGGTGGGGAACCAAGCAGCATTAAGCGGTCGTTTTTCTATGTGCCGCGAGGGTGCCTGTCCTGAGCCAAGCTCATGGTGGCGTGTGTGGGTGCGTCTCGAATTTAGGGTGTATGGTCTTCTTTTGCAGCTTTTTTGATTAGGTGGCAAAGCATAAAACAAAAAGGAGTTTTTTATGGAAAAGAAACTTTACAGATCAAGAAATGATAAGAAGATATTCGGTGTATGCGGCGGATTTGCAAAGTATTGTGAGTTCGACCCGACATTGGTTCGTCTTGTGGCTGCACTTCTTGTGGTTTTTACCGGGGTGGGTCTTCTTGCGTACATAATAGCGGCGCTTGTTATGCCGAATGAGCCTGAAATGTAAGAAAAATAAGACGAAGGGAGCTGACTGTGAATGCATCAGGCACTATACAGAAAGTGGCGTCCGCGCGATTTCGATGATGTGTGCGGTCAGGACCACGTTACCTCAATACTCAAAAATGAGATAGAAACGGGCAGAATAAACCACGCTTATCTGTTTTGCGGTAGCCGCGGTACGGGTAAGACAAGCTGTGCGAAGATTTTTGCCAAGGCGGTAAATTGCCTTGATTATAAAAACGGCAAGGTATGCGGAAAATGTGTGGCGTGCTTAAGCGCAGATGCGGGCACTGCTACCGATATAATCGAAATGGACGCGGCAAGCAACAACGGCGTTTCGAATATCCGAGATATCCGCGACGAGGTCAATTACCTGCCGAGTGAGCTCAAGTACCGTGTTTATATCGTAGACGAGGTGCATATGCTTTCGGTCAGCGCCTTCAACGCGCTTCTAAAAACGCTTGAAGAGCCGCCGGCTCACGTAATATTTATACTTGCAACTACCGAGCTCCAGAAGCTTCCGTCAACGATAATTTCGCGCTGTCAGCGCTTTGATTTCGGTCGCATAAGCTCGTCGGTCATAGCCGACAGACTTGAAACGATAGCGAAAGCCGAGGGCTTTGAGCTTGAAAGGGAAGCGGCATTTTCTATAGCATCTATTGCTCAGGGCGGTATGCGAGATGCGATAAGCCTGCTTGAGCTTTGCGCAAACGGCGCGCAGGGGGCGCGTGTTGATGAGGAGATAGTCGCAAACCTTATAGGGACAGGCGACCGTGATGCGGTTGAAAAGACGGCTATGGCAATAGCAAGGCGTGATTTTGATACGCTTTTTGCCATCACGTCGAAGATATATATGTCATCGCGTGATATGTCTGTGTTCTGGCAGGCGCTTACTTCTTTTTACAGAGACATGCTCGTTATAAAGGTATCGGCATCTGCCAAGGAGTACCTTGATCTTTCGGATGGGCGATTTAATACGCTCAAGGCTGTTTCGGATGAATTTTCAAGCGAAACGCTTGTGTATCATACAAAAATACTTGACGATGCGTATGCATCAATGCAGCGTAACGGCGCAAACAAAAGGCTTGTTGCCGAATGTGCGCTTGTAAGAATGAGTGACGAACGGCTTTCGCCTACCGTCGACGCGCTGAATGCGCGTGTAGCGGCACTTGAACGTGCGCTTGATGGTGGTGTATCTGTAAGGGCGAGCGCACCGGAGGGCGATGTTGCTGAACCTGTTAAGCATGTTGAAGCAAAGCCTGTCGAAGCAAAGAAAAAGCCTGCCCATTTCTATGAGCCGATGCCCGAGCCTCCGGTTATAGGCATGGCGGATAACAAAAAAATAGAGCCTACACGTGATAAGGCAGAAGCTCTCAAGGCTTCGGAAGCAAAAAACGTGACGGTTGACACAAGAGAGGTGCGGAGATTAAAGTCTGTGCCGTATTTTCCCGAGGTCGTGCGCAGCTTTGGCGCGCTTTATACGCTTGAAAGTGCGTTTCTTGAGGAAGCAAGTGCATACGCTCAGCAGGATGGCTCCATACGCATACGCGTTCAGTCGGATATTGCCGCGATGATGCTTGCGGGAGAGGAGACCTTTAACGCACTTCTTTCGGCATTCAACTCATATGAAGGCGGAAGACTTGATAAAAGCACGCTTCTTATTGAAACTGTGTCATCCGCGAAAAAGAACTCATATATCGAAGAAATAATTGAAGACCAATAATAAATAAAACGTTATCGAAAGGACACTTAAACTATGAAAGCGAGATTACCCCAGGGTATGGGCGGCGGCCCTCAGAATATGCAGGCTATGATAAAGCAGGCTCAGAAGATGCAGGAGGATATGGCAAATCTGCAGGCAGAGCTTGAAGAAAAGGAGTATGAGGTAAAGGCGGGCGGCGGTGTCGTTACACTTACCATGAACGGTAAAAAAGAGGTCACCGCACTTGAGATATCTCCCGATATTGTAGATCCCGATGATATTGAAACGCTTTCCGACGTTATTATTGCCGCATTTAACGAGGCAATAAAGCGTGTTGAAAGTGAAGCAACCGAAAAGATGGGCGAGATCACCGGAAGCATGAGCGGACTTGGTCTGCCCGGACTCTTTTAATTATGGCAGAGGAATATCTTCCCGCGCTTGAAGCGCTTGTGCTTCACTTTAAGCGATTGCCGGGAATAGGGCCGAAAAGCGCGCTGAGAATGGCGTTTGCGCTTCTTGATTTTACAAACGAAGAAGCACAGGATTTTGCAAGCGCGATCATCAATGCAAAAGAAAATATAGTACCTTGCGAAATATGCGGACATATCTGCGAGGGCGCAAGATGCGATATCTGCGGAGATGACAGACGCGACCGATCTGTTATATGCGTTGTGGAGGATTCGCGTGCTGTTATGGCGCTTGAAAAGGTGCGCGAATATAAGGGGCTTTATCACGTTCTGGGCGGTACTATCTCGCCGATGGACGGCATTGGTCCTGATGAGCTTAACATCAAAACTCTGCTTGCGCGTCTTGACGGAGTAGATGAGGTCATAATTGCCACAAACCCGACGATCGAGGGAGAAACTACCGCGATGTATATTTCCAAGCTTTTGAAGCCGCTTGGAATAAAGACGACACGCTTGGCATACGGTGTGCCGGTCGGCGGAGACCTCGAGTATTCGGATGAGGTGACGCTTTTCAGGGCGATAGAGGGAAGACGCGATATATAACTTACAAGATAAATCAGGAGATGTACGGCTTTTGCCGGCATCTCCTGATTTTGTTTATTTTCTGAATGAAGGATCGTCAGTGCGCTCCAAAAGATAATCAATGGATACGTTGAAATAGTCTGCGATACGGATAAGTGTTGCATAATCCGCTTCGCGTGCGCCTGTTTCATATCTGCTTATCGTATTCTGATTTACATGAAGGTCTAAGGCGAGCTTGAGTTGAGTTATATTCCGTTTTTTTCTCAAGTATTCAAGACGCATTTAGTTGGTTGCCTCCTATTAGTTTTTTCTCCAAGCTCTCCGATGCGGAAATTTGCTTAAATTTCTTGTGCTATTTTGCACTCATGGTTTTATTATACCTTTATGGTATATCGGAAAATATCCCGACTTGGTATTACATTTAACTATAATGTAATCAAATTATTACGCCGATGAGAACTTTATGCTTTAAGATTCTGAAATCATGCATTACTGATGAATAATGCTCAAATTTTGACCGGCATAATTGACTATACTTCAATTATAGATAGAAAAACGAAAAAATTAGGGTGTTTCGCCTTATTTTTGTTAATTATTTCGCCAATCCGTTATTGACACATATTGGGCACATGTGTTATAATATATAAAAATACGCTGGATAATTGTATGCAGTGATCCAGCATCGATTTTTCGGAAAGGAAGGGGAGATTGATCGTATGAAAACAAGAGCTGTCAATATTGCGATAATCGTGGTTTCAATATTGCTGGCGCTCAGCCTGCTGGCGCTTGGCTCAACGCTGTTTTATAACTTCGTTCTGCTTGAAAACAAGGCTCCTGAGACGGTTGTTGTACCGCAGAATTATATAAAAGCCCTTTCCGGACAAAACGAGCCGAGCGAATCGATAGTTGAACCTGAAACCGAAGAGGATACCACGCTTCCGGAATGGGTGGCATCAAGACTTGAAGACAGAGAGTCTGTGGTTGACGTATTGGGAACGCAGACTGAACAGATAGTGCCTGAACAAACGTCCGAGCTTGAAACCGAGGCTGCGGAAGCAGTCTTAAACTATAGCGAAGCAATAACAGAGGCTGTAGTATCCGAGGCTTCCGAGCCGGAAGACAACGCCGGACATTCATATGAGATCAAGGCGTCATCTGTGACCGAGCCGAGAAAAAAGCTTGTTGCCGATAATCGTGCACCAAGCAGTGCAGGAGCTTCATCGCAGACAGGAAACTCGGGTGAGCCCGTAGCTACGGTGGTAAGGCTTTCTTATCACAGTCCTGATATAAATCAGCGCTTCAACGTGAAGAATATGTTTCCCGGTGACAGTGAAACAAAATATTATTGCGCGAGAGTGCAGTTCATCAATAAAGCAACCCTTTATTTTGAAGCCAATGTGCGGCCGGGTTATAAGAAGCTTGCAGAGGTTCTTAAAATAAGGGTTTTGCAGATCAACGATAATAAGGTGCTTTACGAAGGCCTGATCGGTGATGTGCCCGAGATTGAAGCGATAGAGCTCAAGGGTAAGGGCAAAACTACGACCGATGTCTTTTATGAAATAACCGTTTCGCTTGATACAAGCATCGGAAACGAGTATATGCAAAAAGAGCTTTTGGCTGACTTTCACTGGTGGATCGTAACAGAATCCGGCGGTGGCGGCGGTGAAGGCGGTGGCGGCGGAGGCGGAGGCGTCCCGGATAAGCCGGACTTCCCCGGACCGATCATAGGCCCTGCCGAAACCGATGATGAGGATGAAACGACAAGCGAAAGCTCCAAGGATACCGACAGCGAAAAGGAAAGCGATACGGTAAGTGAATCCGATACTCGCAAAGATGATACGACCGAGTCTGATACGACCGAGTCTGATACGAGCGAATCCGATAACCGCGAGGATGAAACCGGTGAGGATGACACAAGTGCAGGCGATTCGGGCGATGTCACCGACGACGGTGAAGACATCTCAGATGAAAGCTTATCTGACGCCGAAATAAGTCAGAGTAATGACGCCGGTACGGATACAGTTGATACAGAAGATATCACAGAGGTAACAACGGGTGATGGCTCCGACGACTACGATCCGGACGGACCGCCCGCATCACAGACAGGAGACGAAAATATAGTACGCATAAGAATAGCGGCGTTTGCGGCGCTTTCAGCGCTGTGGCTGCTCTTACTTCTCTTGCTTGTAAGGCTTAAGGAAAACAAAGATGAACAAAAAGAGAATTAATTCACTTGAAAAGAAGCTTGGTTTTGGAATAGTGATGCTCTTCGTACTGATCGGTTGCTTATGCATAACAACGGTGGCACTAACGCGTACGGTGCTTTTGGTAAGAGATAACTACTTCCAGACCGGATTTGTAAAGATCAATTTGAACAACGGTGAGCCGGTTATACGTGACGACGAATACATATTCGAGCCGGGTATGACGGTTGTAAAGGAGTTCTTCATTGAAAACCAAAGCACGGACAGCGTGTATTACAGACTCTATCTTGATAATATCGGCGGAGAGCTTGCCGATATCATCGAGATAACGATCCTCGACGGCAAGAAAAGCCTTTACAGCGGACTCGCAAGAGATCTGACAAGGGAGCTTTCGTTCGCCGCTGACGATAAGCTTTTGGTGAATGAGCGACGTGAGCTTGAGATATGGTTCTATTATCCGCCGGATGAAGGAAACCGCGGTCAGGCACAGGCGCTTGAATTTGACTTATGTGCACAGGCAGTGCAGACAAAGAACAACACGGATAAACAATTTGATTAGTAACAGGAGCAAAAGATGACAGTTAAAGAAAATTTCCCCGACGTATGTGTAAGCTGCGGAAAGCCGGTTCCCGAGGGGATCATGGTGTGTCCCGAATGTGATAAGAAAAAAACGGAGCCGTGGCATAAGCCCCAGGATGAAAAAGAAATGAATGCGTTAAGCGAGGGGCTCGGACGTATGGTCAAGGTTGACTTTAAGAGAGTTTTTTCAAAGCAGACCAAAAACAAGGGCGATAAACCCAATAAAACAGGAGATAAGTGATGAAAAAAACGCTAAACATTATCAAAAACATTTTTGTGTGGATTGTGATGCTCGTTGCCATCTTTATGATGGTGTTTACGATCATTTCTGTAAACACGTTCAACCGTGATGACCGCAATCTCTTCGGGCTCAGAGTTTACATAGTATTGTCAGACTCAATGAGCGCGACCGATTTCTCGGCAGGAGACCTTGTATTTGTGACCGAAACCGATCCCGCAGAGCTGAAAGAGGGCGACATAATCGCATTCACATCTCAGAATGACGAAAATTACGGCGAAACGGTAACGCATAAGATCCGTTCACTTACCGTAACCGAGGACGGCGAGCCCGGCTTTATTACCTACGGTACAACTACGGATACTGATGATGAAGCGATAGTAACTTACCCCTATGTGCTTGGTAAATATAATTTCAGTATTCCCAAGCTCGGTTCTTTCTTCCAATTTTTGAAGACAACGCCCGGATACATTATGTGTATCCTCGTGCCGTTTCTTATACTCATCATCTTCCAGGGCATAAACTGCGTAAAGATATTCAAGGTTTATAAGTCCGAGCAGATGAGCGAAATCAAGGCAGAGCGCGAGAAGCTTGAAGCGGAGCGTCTTGAAAGCCAGAAGATGATGGCAGAGCTTATGGAGCTTAAAAAACAGCTTTCGGCTAATATGCCGAATACCGAACAAAGCGCGGATAATTCTCCTGCGGCGCAGGCAGATCCCGCTCGGTCAGAAGAACAGTAATTCCCCCGGAAAAACCGTTTCCGAGAAGAAAGGTGCGGTAGAATGATACAAAAGCAGTTCAGGCAAATGCTTATAATAAGTATCGCGATGATGGTTCTGTGCGTTGCCATGCTTGCCGGAACAACACTTGCTTGGTTTGTTGAAAACAGAGAGAGCGGAACTAATACGATATATTCCGGAAATCTCAACGTCAAACTCTGGTATAAGACCGATATTGACGAAGCTTCACCCAACGACGGTTGGATGGTACTTGATGAAAACAGCAAGCTGTTTGAAGGTACGTGGGTGCCGGGAACGGTCAAGCCGCTATACTTAAAAATAGAAAATTGCGGAGATATTGCATTCAATTTAAGGCTTGTGCTTGAAAAGGAATCCGAGCGATGGTCAAGAAATCTTGCTGGAGAAAGGTTTGCTCTTTCAAGCTACATTAAATGTGAAACAATATTCGGTTATGATATCGGTACACTTTTGACAGGTGATAACGATAACAGTAACAAAAACAGTCTGTCAGGCTTTTTGGGCAACTCAGCCGATGATCTGATACCGGGCGATGAAAAGCCCGTGCTTCGCAAAAACGACGTATATTACGGCAAAATCGTTTTGACTATGCCGAGTAATATAGATGAAAACGCAACCAACTATCCTTCTGATGAAGATGTTCCTACGTTGTCGCTCGGCTTGACCGCAGTAGCAACGCAGATAGAATCGGTAAACGATGACTTTTCTACCGTTGGCGTTGGCGGTAATGATTAAAAAGGTCATCAATCCCGATAGGGATCACGGTTATCAAATCTGCTTTATGCAGATTAAAGGCGAAAGCCGAGATAAACTCGCACGTGACATTTCGGAATTTCACACGTGCGTGTAAACGCAAATTCCGTGCTCGTCTCCGGGCAAAACAAGTTTTTTGGTCAAAACTTGTGCTGAGGCAACCGAGCTTTTGCGAGGTTGCCCGGCAACAAAAGCGTATGAGATGCTCGTGCGTTTTTGTTGCCGTGGGTGTATTGAATTGACTACTTACTATTTAAGATATACAGGAGGACTATAATGAAACTCAAAACCTCACACTCGCTCGTGGTAAGCCTTGTGTCGATGCTTCTTACGCTTTTGATGCTTGCAAGCACGACATTTGCTTGGTTCTCTGATACTGTGGAAAGCGGACGTAATGTTATCCGTACGGGTAACCTTGATCTTGTTGTTGAATATTCTTTTAACGGAGATTCCTGGGAGATGCTTGAGCCTGATGACGAGCTCTTCAACGAAAACGGAGATGCAGTATATGAACCGGGTTACACCGAGTTTGTATATTTAAGACTTGCAAACGCAGGTCAGCTTAATTTCAATTATCAGACCGCAATAAAGGTTTATGAAGAAAATATCGGCACAAATAAAAAAGGCGATCCTATCAAGCTTTCCGATATTATAAAGATCGGTGTGCTTGAAGGTGAAAGCATTTCAGACGTAAAGCTTGCAAATCGCGAGGCGGCGATAGATATTGCAAAAACTTCCTTTGAATCAAATAAGACTCTTACAACGTCTGTAGGTCCTCTCGCTCCTCGTGAGAATAATGACGAGTATACTTACATCGCACTCGTTATTCATATGCCCACAACTGTAGGCAGCGAGGCAAATCATGACGGACAGATAGGACATATCCCCGGCATAGAATTCGCTGTAAGTATTCTTGCAACACAGGCTGAGGTTGAAGCCGACGACTTTGGCACAAATTATGATACTGATGCCGGCGCGGTTGTAACCGTTAACAGTGCTGACGATTTGTTGTCCGCAATTGAAGATGGGAATGACGTGATCCTTACGGGTGACGTTACTCTCGATGAGGGCTCATCATTTGTAATACCAGAGGATGAAAATGTAATTATTGACCTTGCCGGAAACACACTTACCAATGCTGTAAAGGCGGGAGGAGCTCTTGTAAACAACGGTGAGCTTACGATCAAGGGCGGAACGATAGTTAATGAAAATATTGAGGAGCAGAAGGCAGCGGCGATCGTTAACGGTGAAGACGGTGTACTTACTCTTGTGAACGTAAATTCCGGCTCTGATCTTAACCGCGGTGCAGCTGTTCAGAATAACGGCGGTATCGTAAATATTGACGGTGGATTTTTCGCAACTATGGACAGATCGCACGCATCTGACGGATATGCTTACGTATTCATTAACCAGAGCGGTACAATGAATATCAGAAATGCAACGGTAAGCGGCAGACCCAACGGTGTATTCTACGCGGCAGCAGGTACTATCAACGTTGATGGCGGATCTTATGAGATCAAGAGTGGTGCGAACACCTGGTATATGGCTTATGCAGATTACGGTGCGACTATAAATCTTAACAGCGGAACTTACATATGGAACGAAGGCCCGTTCTGCGGTAATAATCCAATTGTGGGCGGGGATAACGTAAATATTTCCGACGAATGCATTATAAATTGGTAAACTACAGTTAAAACGCTTGCTTTTTGTGAATTATCAGGAGGAGATAGATTGAACGCAATAAAAAAACTACTCAATCTGTTAAAATCGAATAATGACGGTCACGGATCTGCAAGACATATGATACTCCCTATTATCGGGATAGTTGTCTGTGTATGCTTTGCATCAGTTGCAACAGACGCATGGTTTGACGATGCGGTACGCTCAAGCTCAGGAGCTATGACGGGTGCGCGCTTTGACGTAGAGATCGAGCATTACGGAAGCGCAACTCCCGAGGTAATGTCTATGGAGCGTGGAGTCAAGGCGTTTACCGTTGCAAGTGGTATTGATGATTACTGTGTGGTTATCAAAGCAACAGAGGATACGGGTGCAGTAGGATATTGCCGTATTGAAGCGTCGGACGACAGAGTTTATTATACAGATCCCATAATGCCGGGAACTGAATTGACCGTTTATATCGAAGCATATATGAACGGAAGTGTAGATATAATTCCCGTGCTTGGCTTGCGTGAGGACGTTATGACAGCGTCTCTTGAGCCGCTCAATATAATAATAGGCAACAAAGCGCTTTATCTTGCAGAGCTCGAAGCTGAAAAAGCTCGTATAGAAGCCGAAAAAGCGGCGGCAGAAGCGGCAAAGGCAGCAGAAGAAGCTGAAAAGGCACGTCTTGAAGCGGAATTAGCCGAAAGTCTTGCAGCAGAATCGATATCCGAGTCGCTTGCGGCGGAGGGCGGAAATTATCTGCCCGATGAATGGGAAAGCATGCAATCTGATGAAAGCTCGACCGAAAGCGAGTTGGATTCCTCATTCGATATAAGCGAGGAAACCTCAGTTGAAAGTACCGAGGACACAAGTGCAAGCGAGGAAACTTCGGCTGAAAGTAGTGAAGAAACAAGCGCAAGCGAGGAAACTTCGGCTGAAAGCAGTGAGGACACAAGCGCAAGTGAAGAAACCTCTGCTGAAAGCAGTGAGGACACAAGCGCAAGTGAAGAAACCTCTGCCGAAAGCAGTGAAGATACAAGTGCAAGTGAAGAAACCTCTGCTGAAAGCAGTGAGGAAACAAGCGCGAGCGAGGAAGCCTCTGCTGAAAGCAGTGAGGACACAAGCGCAAGTGAAGAAACCTCTGCCGAAAGCAGTGAAGATACAAGTGCAAGTGAAGAAACCTCTGCTGAAAGCAGTGAGGAAACAAGCGCGAGCGA
>JAGCNJ010000049.1 GCA_017646005.1 Clostridia bacterium
GGTTTCAAGCACACTTGATCCGCTTTATCTTCACGTAGACATACAGCTTACCGCAACGCAGGCTATGCTTGAAAGCGATAGCTTTGATAATACCTACGATGAGGATGCAGAGTATGGTTTCTCGGGTATTTCGGATGAAAATGGACTTGAGGCTAACACCGATACGTCGGCAAAGACAGTTACGATCGAGAGCGCAGAGCAGCTTCTTGCGTTTGCCGAGAGCGTTAATAACGGTAACTCATACGCGGGTTATGAGATTTCTCTTGAAAGTGATATAAACCTCGGTGGATTCGATTGGACTCCTATAGGAAACGGTAGTGTAGTATTCGAGGGTAACTTCAACGGTAACGGTCACACGGTAAAAGACGTGCACGTTGCAGTTGATAGAAATGCAGGCTTCTTTGGTAGTGTAAGCGGTAACATTACGGCACTTTGCATAGACGATGCTTACTTCAACGCGACCGATACAGCGGGTGCAATAGCAGCGGTAACTACAGGAAATATTACAGACTGTGTTGTAACGAATACGGTGGTTTCGGCAGGCGATGAATCAGGTGAGCTTGGCGGTAACGTCGGAGCGGTTGTCGGCTGTGCAATTGCTGACAGTACGCTTATTACAGGCAACAGAGCATCAGGCGTGCGCCTTGTGGCAAACAAAAACTGCGGAGCGATCGCAGGTGCGGTCAGTGCAGACGTGAGCTCGGCGATGGCTGAGAATACCGCCGATAACGTGGGCATCAAATGGAGCGGATACGGCGTTGAGGGTGAAAACGTCGGACCTAATTCCGATAATTCCCATGTCGGATACATTAAGAGTGATAATTACTGCGGGTAACCGAAAGGTTGCCCGGCAGGAAAAGAACATGAGTGTTCGTGTTCTTTTCCTGCCGCAGGCAGAAAAATATATTAAATTTATCATCTGGAGGAAAAGACGATGAAAAACACAAGACGCGCTCTGTTGTTAAGCGTTGTTTCGATGTTCCTCTGCGTAGTTATGCTTGCAAGCACGACATTCGCATGGTTCACCGACAGCGTAGAATCAACAGGCAACATCATCAAGACAGGTACTCTTAAGGTATCTATGGATTGGGCAGACGGTAAGGTTGACCCTGCATCCGCTACATGGACGGATGCATCTACGGGAGCAATCTTCAATTATGACAAGTGGGAACCCGGCTATGTTGAGGTGCGCCACATCAAGATTGCCAACGAGGGCACACTTGCTCTTAAGTATCAGGTAAACATCATCCCTACAGGCACAGTATCTGAGCTTGCAGACGTTATCGACGTGTATTACCTTGACCCTGCAAAGCAGATAGCAGACCGTGAAGCTCTCGGTGGTGTAGCTAAGCTTGCTACACTTACAGAAGCAATTGCTGCTATGAGCACTACTGCTACAGGTAACCTTGTAGCAGGTGAAAGCACAACTCTCACAATCGCACTTAAGATGCAGGAGAGTGCCGGCAACGAGTATCAGAACAAGGCTATAGGCTCTGATTTCAGAATCAGACTCCTTGCTACTCAGCTTACAAGCGAAGAGGATAGCTTTGACGAAAAGTACGACGTTGATTCCGAATATCCTGTAGTAGTATCTTCTCAGGCTGAGCTTCTTACTGCTATCGGCGAAGGCAAGAGCGTTGTTCTTTCAAGCGATATCGCACTTGCAGCTGACACAACTGTAACATTAACAAGCGGAACAGCTTCTGCTATCGACCTTAACGGTCACACGCTGACTACATCAAATACCAGAACTGCCACCAACAATTCTATCATTGATGTAAACGGCGGTGCTCTTGAAATCAAGAACGGTACTGTTGAAATGGCACATACCGGCACAAATATGGGTTGGAATGGTGCAGCAACGATAATCAACGTATCAGATGGCGGTGTTCTCAATCTTAAAAACGCAACCATCAAGAATCTTGGCGGTACGGATATGAACTTTGCAGTTCATCTTAACAACTGGGGTGAAGCTACTCTTATCGCAGATAATTGTACTTTCGAAGCACCCTACTGTGCAGTTCGTGTATTTAACTCCGGTCCTGATATGAACAACGTTAAGATCACTAACAGCACCTTAAAGGGTGGCAACGTTGCATTCTGGGTACATAACTATACATCTGCTGACTTTGGAGGAAAGGTTTACAGCGGTTCGAACGTAGCATATGATGAAGCTGCAGTTAAGGCACGTCTGAACTTTGACATTTACAATAACACTAACACATTTGAAAAGGGCGCAACCTCTACTCGTAAGTCTGCTATCCGTTACGGATTCACTGATTCCATTTACTACGACGCAAACGGCAACATCGTTGCATAATTGTATTTTGTAGTCAGATAACAGATGCATATAAGTAAAAGAACGCGAGCAATCGCGTTCTTTTCTTGTCTAAACACTTGACAAAATTACTGTAATAGTATATAATGTCATTGAAGCGGCAAAGGCGGCGTGCAAGCTGCCTTTGCCTTATTTAATTTGAAAGCATGGAGCATCAGATGGAGAACAGAACTAACAGTATACCCGAATATTTCGGTGAGCTTGTATTTGGCGATAGTGCAATGCGCGAAAGGCTCCCCGAGGGAATTTATCTTGCAATGAAGAAGACTATTGACGAGGGACAAAGACTTGACCCCGCGGTAGCCAATGTCGTTGCGGATGCGATGAAGGACTGGGCAATAGAAAAGGGCGCGACCCACTATACGCACTGGTTCCAGCCTATGACGGGTATTACTGCCGAAAAGCACGACAGCTTTATTTCCCCTGCCGGTGACGGCAAGGTTATAATGGAATTCTCCGGCAAGGAGCTTATCGTTGGTGAATCTGACGCTTCAAGTTTCCCGTCGGGCGGACTTCGTGCGACCTTTGAGGCTCGCGGATATACCGCGTGGGATCCCACGTCATACGCTTTTGTAAAGGGCAAGACCCTTTGTATCCCTACGGCATTCTGCTCTTACGGCGGAGAATCACTTGATAAAAAAACTCCCCTTTTGCGCTCAATGCAGGCGATCAACAAGCAGGCACTTCGTGTACTCAAGCTTTTCGGAAACGAAAACGTTACCTCGGTAAAGACCACGGTCGGACCCGAGCAGGAATACTTCCTCATCCCTAACGAGATGTACGAAAAGCGCAAGGACCTTATCTTTACGGGAAGAACACTTTTCGGCGCAAAGCCCCCCAAGGGACAGGAGCTTGACGACCATTATTTCGGCACTATCAAGCCGAGTGTTTCGGCGTTTATGACCGAACTTAACGAAGAGCTCTGGCGTCTTGGTATCCTTGCAAAGACACAGCATAACGAGGCGGCTCCCGCACAGCACGAGCTTGCTCCCATATTCACGACTACCAATATAGCAACCGACCACAACCAGCTTACAATGGAGATAATGCAGAAGGTCGCGCGCAAGCACGGACTTGTTTGTCTTCTTCACGAAAAGCCCTTTGCAGGTGTAAACGGCTCGGGTAAGCACAATAACTGGTCACTTTCGACCAACACGGGCGCTAATCTGTTAAAGCCCGGAGAAACGCCGTATGAAAACGCGCAGTTTTTACTTTTCCTTTGCGCGGTTATAGAGGCTGTAGACAATTATCAGGATCTTTTAAGGCTCACTATCGCATCTGCAGGAAACGATCACAGACTCGGAGCGGCAGAAGCACCCCCTGCGGTGGTTTCTATGTTCCTTGGCGACGAGCTCACGGCTATTCTTGATGCCATCGAAAACGGAAGCGCGTATAACGCCGCCGAAAAAGAGCAGTTCAGAATGGGCGTTCACGTTCTGCCCAAGTTCCCGAAGGACACGACAGACAGAAACAGAACCTCGCCCTTTGCCTTTACGGGTAACAAGTTTGAATTCCGTATGCTTGGCTCATCAAACTCTGTCGCGGGATGCAATATTGCACTTAATACAGCGGTTGCACAGTCGCTTTGCAGATATGCGGATATACTTGAAAATGCTGAAAACTTTACCGAGGAATTACATAAGCTTATCCAGAGCATCATAAAAGAGCACAAGCGTATCATATTCAACGGAAACGGATATGATGATAACTGGATAAAGGAAGCCGTTGAGGTAAGAGGACTTTCTAATCTCAGAACTACTCCCGAGGCGGTTGAAAAATATACCGATCCCAAGAATATTGAGCTTTTCAAGAAGCATAAGATATTTACCGAGGCAGAGGTTTATTCAAGACGCGAGATCAAGCTTGAGGCTTATTGCAAGACGATCAATATCGAAGCGCTTACTATGATCGAAATGGCAAGAAAGGAAATTCTGCCTGCAATGGAAGCGTATACTCTGCGTATAGCAAACACGGGCAACTCCAAGCGCGCGCTTATGCCTGACATTGACTGTTCGTATGAGGAAAAGACGGTAAAGAAACTTACCGCGCTTACACTTACAATAGATGCGGGTGTAAGTGAGCTTGAAGAAACCGTTGCTAAGGTAAGAAGGATAGACGACGTTCTTAAGCGTGCATACGCGTACAAGGACGAGGTCGTAAGCCTTATGGCGAAGATCAGAGAAGCGGCGGATGAGGGCGAAAGCCTTACGGCGAAGAAATACTGGCCGTATCCCGTATACGAGGATCTTTTGTTCGGCGTAAAGCAGTGATAATAGAACTGTATAATATCAAAAGGACAGAGTTTTTGAATACTCTGTCCTTTTTTTGAACGGTCTACTTGCAAAGAACGATTTCACAAGGCTTTCCTGTTTTTTGAGCGTATTTTATAACAGATAAAGTTCCTTTTGAATATCCATTCCAAAAAGCAACGACTTTATCGGCATAGTCTACTATTTGTTTGTTCCTAACGATTGGTGCCGCGCGACCATAACGTTCATATTGAGGCAGAAATACTGTAAGCTTTAGCTCGTTATTTTTTGCATATTCTGCAGCGCAAGAATCTACTCCGATAGCACCTCCTGACACAATTTCTTCACTATCCCTAATATACGCACCTATATCGCTTACAGAAATGTTTCTTGAACCGACTACTGCAATTTTCATATAAAACTCCCGTACAATATTTGGTATACTTAAATAAAGTATACTGACAACATTATAACACAAAATAATCTTAAAATAAACTTATATTAAGATTATTTGGAGATTTTTTATGAGAAATAAAAATAATAAACATCTTGGAATAGAAATTGATCCCGAACTTCACTATAAGCTTCACTATATATCAAAATATTATGGTCGATCGGCAAACGGAGAGATTCTTTATTTGATTAGACAGGAAATAAAAGCCTTTGAAAAGCTTGAGGGAGAAATTGAAGTACCAAAAGCTGCCGAAACTAAATAAATTTGGTTCACATTACAATAAAAAAGCACTTATGTTTTTACCATAAGTGCCTTTTTTAATTCTGACGTCTGACTGTCTTGTATTCATCGTGCAGGTAAAAATACGGACAACGGCTGTTGTTACCGGTCATAAAGCTGACCATTTCATCCTCGTCAAGATTGACAGAGCAATAATCCTCTCCCGTTTCGGGGTCGGTGTCAAAATATACGCACATTTCGCAGTTTGTGGGCGCTATAGGTGCGCTTTTTTTCTTTTTCTTATCCATAAATCCCCCTGCTTTTGAAAAATCGGTTTCCAACACTACTATTTTACAATAAAAATCGCAATAAGTCAATAAAAATTTCCCCGTAACTGTAGACAAAACGACAAAAATGATGTATAATATAGTATTATGGGTGATTGTGCCCGAAAGGAGGGCGATTTGTGGAAATTGTAACCGTTTGCGCCGGGTATTCAAGCGCAAATTCGTATCTGCTTATTGATGAAGAAACAAATCAAGCGGCACTTGTAGATCCGGGCGGTGAAGCAAACGAGCTTATATTTGCAATTCAAGCAAACGCTGTTAAGGTATGTGCTATACTTCTTACCCACGGTCACTTCGATCATATCCTCGCGCTTGACGAGATAAAAAAGTACACGGGCGCGCCCGTATATATACACAGGCTTGACAACGCCTGCCTAACCAACCCCGAATTCAGTCTTATGACGCTCGCAGGGCGTAATGACACCTTTGCATCCGCAGACGTTTTGCTTGAGGACGGCGATACGATAAGCGTCGGCACATCTACGGTAGAGGTTATATACACCCCCGGTCATACCGTCGGCTCGGTCTGCTTTAAGACCGACGCGGGCATTATATCGGGGGACACGCTCTTTTATGAAAGCATAGGTCGTACCGATTTTCCGGGCGGTGACTTTGCTACGATAGATGCATCGATCCGATGCCTTTACGCTATAGAGGGAGATGAAAAGATCTATCCCGGTCACGGAGAGCCAACTACCCTTTCTCACGAACGGAAGTACAATCCTTTCGTAAGACAACGTTAAAGCAAATTCAAAGAAAAATATAGAGGTAATAAAAATGGACTACAATTATCTTGCTGATCTGCTATATCCGGGCATTACTGCAACACCCGAAGAAATGGAGGCACGCTTCCCGAAGCGTGAGCTTCCCGAGGGCGCTAAGGTAACGCGCTTTGCACCCAGTCCCACAGGCTTTGTGCATTTCGGTGGACTTTTCCCCACACGAGTAAGCGAAAGACTGGCTCATCAGAGCGGCGGTGTGCTTTTTCTTCGTATTGAAGACACAGACGCAAAGCGTGAGGTTGAGGGTGCTGAGGAAAATCTTATAGAAACGCTTGCATACTATGGCGTAAAGTTTGACGAGGGTGCGATCGGCGGTGGCCGTGACAATGGTGCTTACGGTCCTTACCGTCAGAGTGAGCGAGCAGAGATATACCAGTGCTTTGCAAAAAAGCTTATCCGCGACGGTGTAGCCTATCCTTGCTTCTGCACAGAGGACGAGCTTAACGCTATCAGAGCAGAGCAGGAGCAAATAAAGGCAGACCCCGGCTATTACGGCAAGTGGGCAATATGGCGCGATGCTCCGATTGAAAAGATTGAAGAAAAGATAAAAGCGGGCGTGCCGTTTGTGCTTCGCTTCAAGAGCGACGGCTCGGTTGAAAGAAAGATAAAGTTTACTGACCTTGTAAAGGGTGATATTGAAATTACCGAAAACGACAAGGACCACGTATTACTTAAGAGTGACGGTATTCCCACATACCATTTTGCGCACGCGGTGGACGATTACCTTATGGGAACGACACATGTTGTCCGCGGAGAGGAATGGCTCCCGAGCCTTCCGTTCCACGTGCAGCTTTTCAAGGCTCTCGGATTCAAGCTTCCGAAGTTCCTTCATATTTCGCAGCTTATGAAGCTTGACGAAAACGGCTCAAAAAAGAAGCTTTCCAAGCGCGACGCGGGCGTTGATATGCGCTATTATAAGGAAAAGGGCTATTGTCCCGAGGCTGTTGTTGAGTACGTTATGACGCTGTTAAACTCCAACTTCGAGGAGTGGAGAATAGCTAATCCCGATAAGGATTACACCGAATTCCCGTTCTCTATCAAGAAGATGAGCGCATCAGGCTGTCTTTTCGACTTTGATAAGCTTAATGACGTCACAAAGAACGTCGTTGCAAAAATGAGCGCAGACGAGGTTTACGACAAGGTGCTTGCATGGGCAAAGGAGTATGATGCTGATTTTGCCGCAAAGCTTGAAGCGGACTCTGAGCTTGCAAAGAGCGTGCTTGCTATAGGCCGCGGCGGAAAGAAGCCGAGAAAGGACATCACAGTTTGGAGTGAGGTCAAGGATTATATGGGCTTCTTCTATGATGATTACTATAAGATCACTGACGAATTCCCTGTAAATATTCCTGCAGACGAGCGTGCGCAGATACTTGGTGATTACGCAAACGGCTACAATGCGGATGACGACAACAACGAATGGTTTGAAAAGGTAAAGGCTATAAGCGAAAAGTATGGATATACCTCCGATATGAAGGCTTATAAGGCAGACCCCGATTCCTTCAAGGGCAACGTAACAGACGTATCAAACCTTATAAGGATAGCACTTACAGGACGCGCAAACTCCCCCGATCTTTGCACTATATGCAAGCTTATGGGAGAAGACAGAGTAAAGGCTCGCGTGCTCGCGGTAAAGTAATACACGAAAGGAACAATGAATATGTGTTCAGAGGTTAACGAAGTAATAGAATCGAATTTTATACACGATATTATAGACGAGGATCTTGCCGCAGGTGCGGTCAAGAAGATCCACACGCGTTTTCCGCCCGAGCCTAACGGATATCTTCACATCGGAAGCGCGAAGGCTATCTATATCAACTGGTCGACCGCAAAGAAATATGGCGGCAAGTTCAATCTCAGATACGATGACACCAACCCTGCAAAGGAAGACAACGAATACGTTGAAAGCATATACGAGGACTTAAAATGGCTTGGTGCCGAGCCTAACGGCGGTATTTTCTACGGCTCTGACTATTTTGAAAAGTGCTACGAATATGCGATAGAGCTTATCAAAGCAGGCAAGGCTTACGTTTGCGATCTTACAGCAGACGAGATGCGCGAATACAGAGGAACGCTTACACAGCCGGGTAAGAACAGCCCGTACCGCGACAGAAGCGTTGAAGAAAATCTCGACCTGTTTGAACGTATGAAGAACGGCGAGTTTGCCGACGGAACACACACGCTTCGCGCAAAGATAGATATGGCAAGCCCGAATATGAATATGCGCGACCCGGCTATATACCGTATCGTGCATTGCTCGCATCACCGTCAGGGCGATAAGTGGTGTATCTATCCGCTTTATGACTACGCTCACCCGATTCAGGACGCGCTTGAGGGAATAACTCATTCGCTTTGCTCACTTGAGTTTGAAAACCACCGTCCGCTTTACGATTGGGTAGTAAACAATATCGGCTTTGAACAAAAGCCCAAGCAGAGAGAATTTGCGCGACTCAACGTGACATATACGGTAATGAGTAAGCGTTATCTCCGTCAGCTTGTTGAAACAGGACTCGTTGACGGATGGGATGACCCCCGTATGCCCACACTTTGCGGACTCAGACGCCGCGGATATACTCCGAGCGCGATATTCGATTTCGTTAAGCGCGCAGGTATATCAAAGGCGGACAGCCTTGTAGATATAAACCTCCTTGAGCATTGTATCAGGGAAGAGCTTAATATGAGCGCACAGAGAAGAATAGCTGTGCTTGATCCCGTCAAGGTAATAGTTGACAACTATCCCGAGGATAAGGAAGAATGCTTCGAGGTAACAAACAATCCCAACGACGAATCGGCAGGAACAAGAAAGCTTGTGTTCACCCGTGAGCTTTATATTGAAAAAAGTGACTTTGCTGAGGTTCCACCGTCCAAGTTCTTCAGACTTAAGCCCGACGGAGAGGTAAGACTTATGGGCGCGTATATCGTAAAGTATGCGGGCGTAGACAAGGACGAAAACGGCAACATCACAGCAATCCACGTTAACGCCGACCTTGAAACGGCTAACGGAAATCCCGCAGACGGACGCAAGATAAAGGGTACTATCCATTGGCTGAGCGCAAAGCACGCACTTGATGCGGATATGATGCTTTACGATAAGCTCTTTACGATCGAAAACGTAGGCGATATTCCCGAGGACAAGACCTATAACGACTATCTTAATCCCGAATCGCTTACCAAGCTTACTGCTTGCAAGATAGAGCCCTCGCTCAAGGATGCAAAGCCCGGAGAAAAGTTCCAGTTCGTGCGTAACGCATACTTTACTGTAGATACAAAGTATCCGAACACCTTTAACAGAGTAGTGCCTCTCAAGGACTCGTTCCCTAAGGGCTGATAACCAATTTTCCATACAGCAAAGGATAAAAGAATGATAAAGCTTTATGAAAACGGGGTGTATATTCTCCCCGAAAATGATTTTGCCGTAATCGAGGATAACGGCGTGCAGGTGAACGAAAGGCTCAGCACCTTCGGTGTCAGCGCAGACAGAGAAGCTGCACGTAAAAACACTATTGCATACGGCATACTTTCATCTCACAATACATCGGGCGAAGAAAAGAATCTAAAGATAAAATTTGATGCTATTGCATCCCACGATATCACCTACGTCGGTATCATACAGACTTCGCGCGCATCGGGACTTGAAAAATTCCCGCTTCCTTACGTGCTTACCAACTGCCATAACAGCCTTTGTGCTGTTGGCGGTACGATAAACGAGGATGACCACGTGTTCGGCCTTTCTGCCGCAAAAAAGTACGGCGGAATATACGTGCCTGCGCATCAGGCAGTAATTCACTCGTTTATGAGAGAAATGATGAGCGGATGCGGTAAGATGATACTCGGCTCGGATAGCCACACGCGTTACGGCGCGCTTGGTACAATGGCTATCGGCGAGGGCGGCGGCGAGCTTGTAAAACAGCTTCTTTGCCGTACGTACGATGTCAAGATGCCCGGAATCGTCGCCGTTAAGCTTGACGGAGCGCCCCGTCGCGGCGTTGGTCCGCAGGACGTTGCGCTTGCTATAATCGGCGCGGTATTCAAGAGTGGCTACGTTAAAAACCGTGTGCTTGAATTTATTGGCTCGGGTATAAAGAATCTTCCGATTGAATACAGAAACGGTATTGACGTTATGACGACCGAGACCACCTGCCTTTCGTCCATCTGGATGACAGACGATATCACGCGCGAATACTTTGTAAATCACAAGCGCCCCGATGAATATAAAACACTTACTCCGGGAAAGGTCGCTTACTACGACGGACTTGTAGAGGTCGATCTTTCAAAGATCGAGCCGATGATCGCGCTTCCTTTCCATCCGAGCAATACTTATACAGTCCGCGAACTTTGCGAAAATGCTCACGATATTCTTTCAAAGGTTGAAGCTGAGGCACTTGCTCAGCTTGAAACACCCGGACTCAAGCTTGGACTTTGCGAAAAGATCACAAAGGACGGAATCAGAGTAGATCAGGGTGTTATAGCGGGCTGTGCGGGCGGTACCTACGATAACCTTACAGCGGCGGCTGATATATTAAGAGCAGGCAGTATCGGTAACGGTGAGTTTGCGCTTTCCGTATATCCTGCAAGCCAGCCGGTGTTCTTAGAGCTTATGCGCGACGGAGCGGCAAGCGAGCTCATGAGCGCAGGCGCAACGCTGAGAAGCGCATTCTGCGGACCCTGCTTCGGTGCAGGCGACGTTCCCGCTAACGGCGGACTTTCGATAAGACATTCAACACGTAACTTCCCTAACAGAGAAGGATCAAAGCCCGCAAACGGACAGCTTTCGTCTGTTGCGCTTATGGATGCACGCAGTATTGCGGCAACGGCGCTTCGTGGAGGTATACTTACTCCTGCGACCGACATCGAATACGACGAGCGCAAGCATACCTACGTGTTTGATGACAGCGCGTACAAGAGCCGTATTTACAACGGCTTTGGAAAAGCAGACACTACTGCTGAGCTTAAGTTTGGTCCCAATATCACAGACTGGCCGAAGATGAAGGCTCTTACAGATGATGTTATGCTTAAGGTCGTATCGGTAATAGAAGACCCTGTTACAACCACAGACGAGCTTATCCCATCGGGCGAGACCTCGTCTTACAGATCAAACCCCTTAAAGCTTGCGGAATTTACGCTTTCGCGTAAGGATCCCGAATACGTTTCGCGCGCAAAGGCTGTAAGAGAGCTTGAGGCTGACAGAGAGAATAATATCAGTGATGAAGAAACACTTTCTGTATATAAAAAGCTTGATGCCGCAGGTGTAAAGACCAATCCTGCAGCCACCGCTATAGGAAGCACGATATATGCGAAAAAGCCGGGAGACGGCTCTGCGCGTGAGCAGGCTGCATCCTGCCAGAAGGTGCTTGGCGGTCTTGCGAATATAGCGGGTGAATACGCCACAAAGCGTTACAGAAGCAATCTTATAAACTGGGGTATGCTTCCGTTTGTAACGGAAGAAAAGGATATATGGAATATTGGAGACTACGTGTTTGTTCCTTCAATCCGTGAGGCTATACTTAATAAGTCCGAGCAGATAGATGCATACATAGTAGGTGATACGGTAAAGAAGATAAGCTTATCTCTCGGTGAGCTTACCGATGACGAGCGCACCATAATCCTTTCGGGATGCCTTATAAATTACTACAGAGACGGCAACTGATAAACAAGAAAAGACAGAGATTTCTCTGTCTTTTTTATGTAAAGTCTTCCTCATAGCGCTTGGATATTTCCTTTGCATATTCACGCGGAGTCTGGTGCATTTTGCGCTTGAAGGCATAATTGAAATATGACTGCGAGGAAAATCCGCATTCATAGGCAATTTTGGTAAGTGAGTAGTCGGTAGAGATCAAAAGGTTTATCGCCTTTTTTATGCGTTGCTCCTCAACGTATTCGCGCAGCCGCATACCTGTCGATGCTTTGAAGCAGTTGTGGAAATGAACACGGCTGTAGCCTGCAAGATCTGCAAGCTCATCAAGCGAAAGCTCGCTTGTCAGGTTTTCGTCAATATACTTTATAACGCGCTCTATTGCCTGATGGTTGTTGTTTTTTACCTTGCTCTGATACTTGTTATTCCGGCTGTCGCAAACAAGCTTGTATATAAGCTCAAGCAAAAGACTGTTAAGCATTATTTCGTCAATCTCAAAGGCGGTGTCGTAGTATTTAACAAGCTTTTTAAATATTTTCAGATATTCGTCGTATCTATCTATATCGATAAAAACCGGAAGCGATTTTAACAGATCCGCAAGCTTGCCTTCCTTTAATATCATATGAACGTAATAGCAGGTGTACGGTAGCTTTGAATGTCTTGTCTGACCGGGCTTTGCGCATATCACCATATTCGGCAGTATCTGCCTTTCGGTGTTATCAACGTATGAAATACCGCCGTTTGCAATCGGAAGCTCAAGCTCGAACAACGTGGTTTTTCGGCTTTTTGTGACCGTTCGGTTTTTGACTACAACAGAGGAGTTGTAGATTCCGATATTAACTATTTTGCCGGGTAGCAGCTCCATAACGGTACTCGCCTCTCTTTGTGATAATATTTCTAATAAATTCGATACTTTTTCTATATAAAACTGATAATATTTATTATATAATATTAAATGAAAAAAGTCAACAGGAGCGTGAGAAATATGAAAATTACGTGGCTTGGGCAGGCAGGATTGCTTTTTGAATGCCCGGATGCTAAAATAATGATAGACCCGTATCTTTCGGACAGCGTTGGCAAGATCGACCCCTCAAAGCACAGACGTGTGCCTGTAAAGGAGGAGATTTTTGGAATAAAGCCCGATATTATGGTCTTTACGCACGACCATCTTGACCATTACGATCCCGAAACGGTTGAACGTATTATTACGAAGGACTCAGGTATTACCGTTCTTGCACCTAAATCAGCATGGAGCAAGGTAAGGACGATCGGCGGAAATAATAATTTCGTAAGCTTCAATTATAATACCGTATGGAGTGAAAAGGGAGTTCGTTTTACTGCGGTAAAGGCGGAGCACAGTGATGATTACGCTATCGGCGTGATTATTGAATACAAGGGTAAGAAATATTACGTAACGGGCGACACTTTGTATAACAAGTCGATATTTGCGGACCTGCCAAGCAATATTTACGCACTGTTTTTGCCTGTGAACGGAGTCGGCAATAATATGAATATGACCGATGCAGTCGAATTTTGCAGAGAAATAAATCCACAGATAGCAGTGCCGTTGCACTTTGGCCTTTTTGATTCGCTTGATGTGTCAGAATTTGATTATAATAATAAAATTATACCGAAAATTTATGAGGTGATTCTTAGTGAAGATAACTGATATAAAGCCGTTTGTGGTTGATTGCTTCAGAACGAACTGGGTATTCGTAAAGGTCTATACAGACGAGGGAATAGACGGTGTCGGTGAGGCAACGCTTGAATACAAGGAAAAAGCACTTCTTGGCGCTCTTGAGCATATAAAGGAGTATCTTGTCGGCAAGAATCCTTTAGAGATTGAAAAGCACTGGCACGCAATCTACCGTGACGCATATTGGCGCGGCGGAGCTGTGCTTATGAGCGCGCTTTCTGCCGTTGAGTGTGCGCTGTGGGACATACTCGGTAAGAGTCTTAACGTGCCTGTGTATCAGCTTCTTGGCGGTAAGGTGAACGATAAGGTGCGAATTTACGTCAACGGCTGGTTTGCGGGCGCAAAGGAGCCTGAGGAGTTCGGTGAAAAAGCCAAGATTGCTGTAGAGCGCGGAGTTACCGCTATGAAGTGGGACCCGTTTGGTAAAAATTATCTTGATATATCAAACGCGGAGCTTGATAAGGCTTTAAGATGTGTTGCGGCAGTAAGAGAAGCGGTCGGAAATAAGGTAGACCTTCTCATAGAGGGACACGGAAGATTCAATATTCCAACCGCGGTCAAGATTGCGCGTGAGCTTGAACAGTTCAAGCCTATGTTCTTTGAGGAACCGGTGCCGCCGGATAACCTTGATGCGCTTAAAGAAGTGAAGGGACGCTCACCCGTAGCCATAAGCGCGGGAGAAAGGCTTTACACGCGCTGGGATTATAAGAATATGTTTGATAAAATGGCGGCGGACTATATTCAGCCTGACGTTTCGCACGCAGGCGGTAAAATGGAGCTTAAAAAGATCGCCGCAGAGGCAGAGTGCAGATATATTCCGTTTGCACCGCACAATCCCACAGGTCCCGTTGCCAATGCGGCAACCTTACAGCTTGCGGCGTGCTGTCCTAACTTTGTGATACTTGAAATAATGTATTCGGACGTTGAATGGAGGGCGGACGTAACTGACGAATGCCTTGAATATAAGGACGGATACATAACAATTCCCGACAAGCCCGGACTCGGTATCGAGATAAACGAAGCAGAGTGTGAAAAGCACCCCTATCAGGTGCATACGCTCAGACATTATACCGGTGCGCTTACCGATATAAGACCGGCAAAATCCGAGTTTTATTTTTAAGAGGTGGAAAAATGAGTAATTGCGTACTTGTAACCGGAGCCTGCATCAATACGGGTGTTGATATAGTCGAAAAATTTGCTTTTGAGGGATGGGATGTCATCTTTACCGGCAGAAATATGGAAAAGGTGCACGGCAAGGAAGAGGAGTATAAGAAGAAATTCCCAAACGTTAAGATTTACGGCTATCATATAGATTCGCTTACAGATGAGCGTACGGTTGACGAAGAAGCAGTGGAGAGGATGTTTGCCGATATAGATGCAAAAGGTGTTTTCGTTGATAC
>JAGCNJ010000050.1 GCA_017646005.1 Clostridia bacterium
ACCTCATCAGTCACTTCGTGACAGCTTCTCCCACTGGAGAAGCCTTATATAATCTGTTCCGCTTGGGGTAGCGGGCCCCAAGTAAGGAACGCATTTAGTATCGTAGAGTAGCAGAGCGCGAATTTCCCAAACCCATTTCCTAAAAGTTTTTGCGGGGGAGTATGAGGGGGAGCTTTTTATAAAAAGCTCCCCCTCAAAAAATAAAAATACAAAAAACCAAAAAGGGAGAGCTTTTCACAAAAAACTCCCCCTCGAATAACAAAATTCATTCAATCATTCAACAATCCTACGAGCCTCAAGGTAGAAGCGCTTGTCATCCGCTTCGCCCATCGAGAAGGTTTTACGCGGCAGGGAGCCGCCTACGATAACGCTCTTAAAGAGGGCGTTTTTGCTCATACCGTCGAAAATGAAACCTACGGCACTCTCGGCATTTGCAAGTGCTTTTGTGGAATCAACGCCGTGTATGTAGTCGATCTTGCCCGCATTCTTTTCAAGGTAAGCGTCAAGGAAAGCCTGAAGCGCGCCGACCGCAAGTTCGTCCTTTGAGTTGTTTATAATAATTTTTTCGTTTATATTTTTACCTACGCACTCTATTTCAAAGCTGTTGCTTCCACCCTTGTCAGCCTCTGCGTAAGCCTTAAGCTCGCTTAAAAGTGCCGTTGTATCGGCATCAAAAACCACGCGGTAGATAGGCTCGAATTCAAGTGCGGCATCGTGAATATTGACTATCTCAACAAGCGCGTATCTTGCGGGGTGATCCTTTGCCTTGTCGCCGTATTTTGCCTTTATTTCCTCATAAAGAGCCTTTGCGCTTGCAAGCGAATGGTTTCCGTCGCCTACTGCGAAAAGCATAGGCGCTTTTTCATTTACGGAATACTTTTTATTGTAAGCGTCAATGTCGCAAAGCGCTTCAAGCGCATCGTTTACACGCTTCTGTGTATTTTCATTGACAAAATAGCCCTTTACCGAGCCTGCGCTTTGCATAAGCTCAAAGTCGTACGCTACCTCAAAATTTCCCTTTTCTGCTTCAAGCGCACCCATCACCGCATTTTCGCGGTCGTCTATGAGCATCATAACGTGAGGAAGCTCAATTTCGGCACCTCTGCGTATCTCAACGCGCGGAGGAATACGCGAAAGCACTGTACCCTCGGTAGCGCGGACAAGTGTCTGCGCGCCCTTGTTGTAGTCATAAGCCTCAAGGTCTATCTTGCCGATAAGACCGTGTCTTACACGCCCGTCCTTAAGCGTGCGCTCAAGGTAGATCTCACAGCCTTCAAAGCAATCGAGAATGTTTTCGCTGTAATCGCGCATTCTTTCGTTGATAGCTCTGATGCGCGCTTCGGTATTGCCATCCTCAAGATAGATCTCGGGCAGGGTTACTCTGAGTGCCGAGCTTGCATCTGCTACGGTTTCTTCAACACCGTTCCAGTACGCAGGCTCGCTTGTATACTGGTCGCAGGCGATAGTCGCCCATTTTTTCATTTTTTCCTTATCAGCCTTGAATTTCGGAAGAAGGATCTTTGCATTGTAAAAGCAGTTCATTTTATTTCTCCTGTTTGTTTTCGTTTTTTATTTGTTCCCAATAGGCTTTTGCCGCCTGCTCGGTGCGGTTGTCACCATATTCGTAGTACTTTTTGTCCCTTATATCATCGGGCAGATACTCTTGCTTGACATAGTGGTTTTTATAATCGTGCGGATACCTGTAGCCCTTGAAAAACGGACTTTGAAGTATGGTCGGTATTTCCTGTCCGAGACCCTTTGAAACGTCATCGCACGCCGCGAGTATCGCGTTGTGCGCCGTATTTGATTTCGGTGAGGTCGCAAGCAATACCGCCGCATTTGCAAGAGCAAGCCTTGCTTCGGGCATACCAAGCTCACGCGCCGTATCACAGCACGCCTTGGTCACCACAGCCGCAAGCGGATAGGCAAGTCCGATATCTTCATTTGCGATAACGAGAAGCCGCCTGCACGCGGAAATAATGTCGCCGCCCTCAAGAAGCTTTGCAAGGTAGAACACCGCCGCGTCCGGATCGGAGCCGCGTATTGATTTTTGAAGCGCTGAAAGCAGGTCATAATGCACGTCACCGTCTCTGTCGAAATTGCCGACGTTGCGCTCGGCAAAAAGCGACACGGTGTCTGTCGTAAGCTCATCATCGCAGGCATAATATGCGTTTTCCACAATGCCTATCGAACGGCGCACGTCGCCTGCGCCAAGCGACGCTATATGTAAAAGCGTTTCATCCGACACGCTTTTATTTTTACCCTCGCGCTCATTAAGCTTTTCAAACGCGCGCCTTAAGCCCTTTGCGGTGTCGGCAGTCGACACCGGCTTGAATTCAAATACGGCAGAACGCGAAATTATCGCGTTATAAACGTAAAAATACGGGTTTTCGGTGGTCGAAGCGATAAGCGTTATGCGCCCGTCCTCAATAAATTCAAGAAGCGATTGCTGTTGCTTTTTGTTAAAATACTGTATCTCGTCAAGGTACAAAAGTATACCCCGACTTCCGAGTATCGTTGAGGTTTCGTTTATCACCGCCTTGACGTCGGCAAGTGAGGCTGTAGTAGCGTTAAGCTCGCGAAGCTCCATACCCGATCGCTCGGCGATAATTTTCGCCGCCGTCGTCTTACCCGTGCCGGGCGGGCCGAAGAATATCATATTGGTGATACGCCCCGAATCGATCATTTTACGAAGCACGCCGTTTTGCCCGACAAGCTTTTCCTGACCTATCATTTCGTCAAAATCCTTCGGGCGGATAAGATCCGCAAGCGGTCTGACTAATATCATAGCTTATTTCCTTTCGATCGTGGTTTTAATTTGCAAGCGGCAAAAGCGCCTGCTCAAGCTCTCCGAGAGCATCCTTAAGGCTTTGGTTTTCCTCTTTTTCAAGTAAAGGATCATCGGCGATTATCTCACTCGCCGCCGCTGATGCGTCCATTATAAGCCTTGCGTTTGTAAACTGTGCAAGCTTTAATTTAAGCCTGCCGTGCTGACGTATATCCGCACCACCTGCGATAAAATCACCGGGACCTCGCTGTTCAAGGTCGCGCTCGGCAATAGCGTATCCGTCTGCGGTCGTTCTCATAACCTCAAGCCGCTTTGCGCTTAAGCTTCCCGATTTTGCGTCCGACACAAGCACGCAGTAGGATTTATCGTGTCCTCTGCCGACACGTCCTCTGAGCTGATGAAGCTGAGAGAGTCCGAATCTCTCGGCGTTTTCGACTATCATAAGGGTTGCCTCGGGCACGTTCACGCCGACCTCGATCACCGTAGTCGACACGAGTATCTGTATATCCCCCTTAACGAAATCCGCCATTACAGCCTGCTTTTCGGTGCTTTTCATCTTTCCGTGGATATAACCGACGCCGAGATCGGGAAATATTTCCTCTTTTAATTTTTTTGCATAT
>JAGCNJ010000051.1 GCA_017646005.1 Clostridia bacterium
ACGTCAGAATAGGGGAGTGTAACCTCTGCGGCTTCTTCTCCTGCCATACGCATAAGCACTGTAACCGCCATAGCGCGTGTCATTGTGCTGTTAGGAGCAAATTCAAAGGTGCTTACACCCTGGAAAAGACCGTTTGAGGTAACGTAGTTGATGTATTCAAGACCCCAGAAATTCTTTGCGACGTCGGAAAATTCACGGCTTCTGTCGATCGGCTTAAAGAGATCGTACATATTGCCATAAGGCTCTGCCTTGTAAATATAGAACTTACTGCCGGGCTCAAAGCCTGTGATAGTAGCGCGGGAAACGCCTCTCTGATCGTAATTGTAGTTGATATATGCACCCTCGCCGTCCATCGGGTTGGAAGCAAGACCGCCGAGCTTTTTGCCCTCTTCCATAATGTATACGTTGTCGTGGAAGTTGTACTGATCGGGACCTGTGGAAACTACCTTGAGTGCGGTGCTTGAAGCGAAGAGATTTACGTTGTTGTAAACCTCGTTGTTACGCATAACCGAAGCGACCAGCTCACCGCTTGCACCGTAGAAGAAGTTACCGTCCTTGTTGGGACGCTGATTCGACCAGCCGTAGCCGTTGAAGCGTGTGTAGTTGTCATAAAGTCTCATTTTGGTGGTGCGTCCGCCCTTCTGCCATACCTCAAGACCGGTGTTGCAGAATTCGGATACGTTTCCGTACATTTCTACGTTGTTAAAGGTCTGATATCCGCCGCTCTGTACAGTCCAACAGCAGTCGTATATCTGAGAAGCATAGCAGTTTCTGATAATAAATCCGTTTATGTTACCGCATGATTCAACTGCGTTACCGTAACGGGTATTCCTACCGTCGGTGTACTGAATAGAGCCGCCGATAAAGCGGAATACACAGTTCTGAACTACAGTATTCTGGGATCCGCCGCCACCGAAGCCGATACCGTGGCTTCCTGTACCGAATACTTCGATATTATCGATAACAACGTCCTTTGCTACTGCGTCTGGAGCAGCCTTTATGCCGTGTCCCTTATCTACAAGCTCAACAGACTTGAAGATTTCACCGGGATTACCGTCACGGGAGTAAAGATAAAGTGTTTTTGTTGACCAATCGTGGTAGAATTCAAGATTCTGGTTAAGATCCATATATCCCTTGAATGCAGCACCGTTGGTGTCAAGGAACTCAAGACCGTTGTAAACTCTGCCGATGTAAAGTCTGTTGCCATCCTTGGTCTTCTGTATCTGAATACCCCATGCCTTGCCGTTATCGAATACGATGTTACCTACGTCGTTTGTCTCGCCTGCGATCTCACCGTCAAAGCGGTATACGTTTTCTACGTCAGTTGCGATCCACTTGTCAGCACCCGAAGCGTCTATCGAGCAAAGGATGACAGGCTTCTTTCCGTAGCCGAATGCCGAGTAGGTAACGCCTTCGCTTACAATGAGCGATTCTTCGGTTCTGAAGCTGTCACCGCGTCTGAAGAATACGCCGTCGCCGCTCTTGAGGGCAGCTTTGTTTACGCGTGCGATAGTCTTCCAAGCCTTTTCGGGACTCTTACCGTCGTTGTTATCGTCGCCGTCAGCGCTTACGTAATACGTTGTTCCCTTAACAGTTACCTCTGTAGGAGTTGAAAGGATAGCTTCGATCTTTGCATCGATCTCAGCCATATACTTTTCAACAAGCTCATCGGTAGCTGTTTCAAGAGTTGCGCCAAGTAATTCGCTTGCAACGTCGTCCTTTTCGTTAAAGGTATATTTTTCAGCCGCTTAAAGGCTTGTAAAGCAAGCGATGTAAGCAAGGTCGAAGTAGTATTCAGCACTGAGCGTCATATTCTGTGAGCCGAAGGGCTTCATCTGGAATACGATGTTTGTCTCGCCGATTTCGGGTACGCCCTTACCGCCGGTCATATCGAGCATATCGATTATGACCTCCTGCCAGGAATCTCTTACCATAGCAGGATGCTTGCCCGAGCCAAGCCAGCTTTCGCCCTTTACAGAGGCGCAGGACATATCAAGCTTGTCCTGATTTGAATCCGAACGGTATTTTACCTTTATATATCTGTTTTCGGTAAGGCTTATGTTGAACGGAGCAAAATCAAGTCTTAATGTGCCGGCGTTATATTGACCGGGCTTTGCAACAGAGTGGATGTATTTTGTGCCGTCCTTATCCTCTTTTACTTCAAACTCGGCTCCGCGTACTGTGAAGGCGAATTCGTCGATAAGCTTATTTGGACCGTAGACTACCTTTTCGGGGATTACTCTTTCAACTACCTTTTCTTCCTCTGCTTCCTTGTTGTAAGCAAGAGCCTCAGCCTCACTCTTGAAGCATGCGATGTATGCAACATCAAAATATGAGGGCTCGGGAAGAAGAACGTTTCTTGTACCAAAGGGCTTTAGTACGAGGTTAACTCCCATTTCGCCGGGCTGGCCTGCGCCCGTACCGCCTGTCATCTTGCTCATATCGATAACGGCACTGTGCCATTTTTCGTCACCGATAAGCTCAGGGTGAGACGCACCCCAGCCTTCGCCCTTCTTGGTGCGGTTGGTAACGTCAAGAGTACCTGCAAGCGAGTCGGTTTTGTAACGTATTCTTACGTGCGGATATTCGGTAAGGCTTATGTCGGTAGGAGTGAAATGGAAGCGGAGAATACCATTGGGGTAATTTCCGTCCATAGCATCCATTCTGACAAAGGCTGTACCGTCCTTGTCTGTCTTATAGAAAATGTCGGCTTCAAGTGCCTTTACAAGCTCACCGGCTTCCATATCAGCAGGAGTGTAGACCTTGAAGTCGTCTGCCGAAGCAACGGTTGCAAGCATTGTTGCTCCGAGTATAAGCGCGAGTAAAAGTAATACGACCTTTTTCATGTTTTTCTCCTTATTTATTATTTGTTTATTATTTGGTTACGCAAACCTTAAACATATCTCCGAGAGGCTCTTTTTCAATCTCATAAAATTCTGTGCCTGACTCAAAGCCCATAGCCTGATACTTTTCGATGTTTTCGCGTGTATATTCCGCGTTTATTCTTTCGCCTTCGCTTGTCGCGGGGTTTTCAACGATACCGCCGAGCATCTTTCCTTCTTCCATTACATAGATGTTGTCGTGGAAGTTGTAGTACTTGCTGCCGGTTGCGCGCAAAAGATGCGAGAATTTGCTTGAGCAGTAGTTTAAGTTGTTACGGATGTGATTGTTCTCACTTTCCTTTACTACCCAATACGCGCCGTAGAAGAAGTTTCCGTCCTTGCCCGGACGCTGGTTTGACCAGCCGTAGCCATTGAAGCGCGTTATGTTATCGTGGAGATCCATATTCTTCATAACACCGCCGTTGTTCCATATTTCAAGACCGGTGTTACAGAATTCGGATACGTTGTTATACATTTCAATATTGACCATTGTCGAAGGAGCACCCCATTGTACCGTGAAGCAACAGTCGTAAACCTGCGAAGCGTAGCAATATCTTACTACGTGATTATCAGCAAAGCAGCATTCTACCGCATCGCCGAAGCGCGTGCTGTAGTTACGGTCGAATATGTATTTGCCCTGTATTGCACCGCCTATCCATTTGAAAACACTGTACTGAACGAGAGTGTTTTTGAAGAAGCATCCGACAAGCGCGTGTGAGCCTGTGCCGTGAACCTCAAGGTTATCAACGACTACGTTTTCGGCACTTCTTCTCGGACCGTGATGCTCGGTCTGTATCCATTCGCCGACAACTATTCCGCGTCCGCGAAGGGCGATCTCCATGCTTTCAAATACTTCGCCGGGATTACCCATATCGCAGTACATAAAGAGCGTTTCCGAATCCCAGTTATGGAAGTATTCAAGATTATGGTCAAGATCCATTTCGCCCCTGAACTGACCGACTGTGGTGGTATAATGCTCGATGCCGTTGAAAACAGTGCCGATATTAAGGCGGTTGCCCTCTTTTGTTTCCTGCACCTTTATACCCCAGCATTTACCGCCGTTGATGCAGATGTGTCCAACGTCGCGGTTCTTGGTGTAATCGGTGGAGTCTCCGCAAAGTTTTTCGGTAAAGGCATAGATATTCGGGTATTCGGTTGCTACCCACTTACCCTTTCCTACACCGTCAAGTGACGCAAGTAAGAGGGGCTTTTTGCCTTCGCCGTATGCCGAGTAAGTAAGATTGCTGTGCATTTCAAAGGTTTCAAAGCGGAAGGTATCTCCACGCTTGAAGAAAATGCCGTCACCGGGCTTGAAGTCTGTGTAATTGCTTACTTTGGCAACGGTTGCCCACGGAGTTTCGGGAGAAAGACCGTCGTTGCTGTCATCGCCCTGTGCGCTGACATAGTAGCTTGTACCGGTTACGGTTACTGATGTTTTTGAATTTACGATTTCATCAATAAGCGCCTCGGTTTTGTCTATGTATTTTTGGAGCTGCTGTTTATCGGCTCTGCCGTATGACATGGTATCACCTCGTTTTTCGGGCATTTATTATACGTACAGTATACATTATATTTTCCGCCAAGTCAATGATATAATCATACAAAAAAGTTCACTATTGAAACATTATTTGAACTCGCCACTTGATTTTTTAAAATGTGTGTGCTATACTTTAAACGAAAATTGATGTGGTTTACAAGAATAATTGAAAGGAAGCGCTATGTATTTAAGGCATAAAAAGAAAGACCGTATGTGCTGGGGAGCTGTACGCGAACATCCGGGTACCGAAATACATTGGCACGAGTATTACGAGGTCGAATATATAAAAAGAGGAAATGCCAGACTTTCGATCAACGGAAGTGTATTTGAGGGCGGTGAAGGATGTCTTACCTTTCTTTCGCCGATGGATTTTCACCACGTGGAATCGACAGATGGAAACAAATTTATCCTGTCGGTGTGTGCTATAAGAGAAGAAGCTGTACCGGACGAGCTCAAGCTGATGCTTGAAGGATACAAGCCGCCGTATTTTCTCAAGATCAAGCCTGAAAGCCAGATCGATAAACTGCTTGATTATTTTGATACCGTATGCGACAAAAACGACGATGAAACAAGTGCGAGATACATCGCCCATCTTATAATCAGTCTGCTTGTCCGTGAGGTTATGCAGGGCAAAAACCTGATAAAGCCTGCGGATATGGTGGCAAATGATAATCAGCTGAAAAACATCAAAATGATAATGCAGTACATTGAGCTTCATTATAACGAAAAGATATCAAGAGAGGATATAGCAAGAGAATTCAATTATTCTCCTGTCTATCTGAGCAAATTTTTCAAAAAGCTTACCGGAGAGGGACTTTTCGATCATATCAAGGGAGTGAGAATGAAGATGGCTCAAAAGCTTCTCGGTACGACCGATATGGCTATAGGTGACGTTATCAAAGAGGTTGGATATAACTCTCCCTCACTTTTTTACAAGCACTATTACGAGTATTTTTCAACAACCCCGTTTCTTTATAAATCGCAAAAAGCAGAAAAAGAATAAAAAATATGCCGCACAGATGTGCGGCATATTTTTTTGTTTAACCGTTTTTCTTGTGGTAAAGAGTGTACATATCCTCGGCATAGGGAGCCTTTGCTGTGATATAGTATTTTGAGCCGGGCTCAAAGCCGTCAGCCTGGAACTTTTCGATATTTTCCTTGTTGTACTCATAGTCGGTCCAGTCGCCCTCGCTTGTTGCGGGGTTCTTTGCAAGACCGCCTATGAACGTTCCTTCCTCCATTATGTAAAGATTATGGTTGAAGTTGTACTGACGTGGACCTGCGGGACGTGCTAAAAGCGCGTAATTCTGCGAAAGATAGTTTATGTTATCGTGTACCGAGCAGTTTCTGTATTCGTTTGCCAGTGCAGACGCACCGTAGAAGAAGTTCGCGTCCTTAAGAACTCTCTGATGGCTCCAGCCATAGCCGTTGAAACGGGTATGGTTGTTGTAAAGCTCCATATTTTCAATGAGTCCGCCGCTCTGCCATACCTCAAGACCGGTGTTGCAGTATTCGGTTACGTTGTCATGCATACATACGTTCTTCATAACTGCGGAATATGAATATTGTACCGTCCAACAGCAATCGTATACCTGGCTTGCGTAGCAGTGATGTATGGTAAAGCCGTTACTGTTGCCGTAGGATTCGACAGCGTTTCCGAGTCTTGTTCCGTGGTCACGCCCGAAGATATACATACCCTGGATAGCACCGCCTATCCACTTGAGCGTGCAGTACTGTACTGTCACGTTTTCTATGTTGCCGCCGCCGATTCCGTGGCAGCCTGCAGCGAAAATTTCCAAGTTGTCGATAACTACGTCATAGAAGCCCTTAAGCGCGATACCGTGTCTTCTTGTTGCGATCTCTATAGATTTGAACACTTCACCGGGATTGCCGTCCTTGCAGTAAAGATAAAGCTCGCCTGTATCCATATTGTTGTAATATTCAAGGTTGTGATCAAGCGTGCCGAAGTCAACAAATTCGCCCTTTGTGGTTTCAAACCATTCAAGACCGTTGAATACGCGGCCGATATCGTGACGTGTGCCCTGTCTTGTCTTCTGGATCTGAATACCCCACGCACGTCCGTTGTCAAATATTATATTGCCGACGTTGTTCTCAAAACGGAAGCAACCGTCAAAAAGATAAATGTTCGGGTACTTTGTGGGTGTCCACTTGTCTGCACCCGAGCCGTCGACAGATGCGATGAGCTTTGGCTTTTTGCCCTCACCGTAGGCAGAATAGGTAACGCCGATCTGTGTTTCAAGGGGGCATTCTGTTCTGAATTCATCACCGCGCTTGAAGAAAACGCCGTCACCGTATTTTAACCACGCGGTATTTACCTTGGTTATCGTTTTCCAGGACGTTTCGGGAGAGAGACCGTCGTTTTCATCGTTTCCGTCAACGGAAACGTAATATTTGACTCCCTTGATTTCGACGTTTGTAGGGGAGTTTTCTATCTCCTCTATAAGAGCATCTGTTTTTTCTATATATTCATCAATAAATGCTTTATCGCATCTTTCAAATGACATAGCGACCTCCTGCCGTATAAGGCTGTTATTTTAGTTAATTTTATCATATAAAGTAGGTGTTGTAAAGACTGTAATTGCTTTTTTTCAGACAATTATTGCTTTTTGAAAATGCCTGCACAGAGTTACCGTGCAGGCATTTTTGTGTTTATTTAATTTCAAGCATTACAGAGTTGCATGTGAATTAAAGGGCCTTTGCAATAGCCTCTGTATCTCTTGCGATAACGAGCTCCTCGTTTGTGGGTATAACGTATACCTTAACCTTGGAGTCAGCCGCAGAAATTTCCACGCTGTCGCCCTGATGGTGAGCCGCATCGTTCTTGGCTGTGTCAAGCTTGATGCCGTAGAAGTCCATGTTTTCGCAGGTGAGTGCGCGGATAAGGGGAGTGTTTTCACCGATACCTGCGGTGAATACGATAGCATCAAGACCGTTCATAGCTGCTGTGTACGAGCCGATGAACTTCTTGATCTGGTATGCGAGAGTCTTGAGAGTATGAACGCAGTCGGGCTGACCCTTCATATAGCCGTCCTCGATATCGCGGCAGTCGCCGGAGATACCGGATACGCCAAGGAAGCCACACTTCTTGTTCATGAAGCTGTTCATTTCAGCAGGAGTCATATTTTCCTTTTCCATAACGAAGGGAACGATAGCGGGGTCAATAGCGCCGCAACGTGTACCCATCATAATACCGTCAAGAGGGGTGAAGCCCATGCTTGTATCGATGACCTTGCCGCCCTTAACCGCGGAGATGGATGAACCGTTACCGATGTGGCAGGTAACGATCTTAGTTTCTTCAACAGGCTTGTCAAGAAGCTTTGCCATTTCGCCGGATACGTATCTGTGGGATGTACCGTGGAAGCCGTAGCGGCGGATGTGGTACTTTTCGCACATATCCTTGGGAAGTGCGTATGTATATGCTTCAGCAGGCATGGTTGAATGGAAGGCAGTATCCATAACAACTACCTGAGGAGTGTTGGGCATAACCTCAATGCATCCGCGGATACCCATAAGGTGAGCCGCTGTGTGAAGAGGAGCGAGGTCAAGACAGCCCTCAAGCTTCTTTATTACTTCATCGTCTACGAGCACGCTTTCCTTGAGGAACGCGCCGCCATGGACTATTCTGTGACCTACAGCCTCGATTTCGTCCATGCTCTTTACAACGCCGTGAACGGGGTCTGTAAGATACTTAACTACGATCTTTGTAGCTTCCGTGTGATTGGGAATGTCGATTTCAAGCTTTACGTTAAGCTCGGGATTGTCGGGGAGCTTGTGCGAGAAAAGACCGCCGTCTCCGATTCTTTCGCAGTTACCCTTTGCGAGTACCTTTTCGGTGTTTGTGTCGAAAAGCTGATATTTGAGAGAAGAGCTTCCCGCATTTACAACGAGTACATTCATTTTTATTTCCTCCATATGCTTGCATATCTGCAAATTTGTGGTATAATATAGGCGTGACCCCGCATTTTTATGCGGAATCGAGAACGTCACTTAACATTATACTACAATTTCTCGATAATATCAAGAGAATTTTACAAATTTTTAAAGGAGTTTACCGATATATTGAAAACAACAGCAATAATCTGTGAATTTAATCCGCTTCATGCCGGTCACGAATACGCGATAAGCTGTGCAAAAAAGGACAGTGATGCGGTCATAGCGGTTATGTCCTCGGATATAGTACAGCGCGGTGAGCTTGCAATAATGCCTGCGGTGTTAAGGTCTCGCCTTGCGCTTGCCGCAGGATGTGATCTTGTGCTTGAATTGCCGGCTCCGTACAGCTTTGGAAGTGCAGAATATTTTGCGGGAGCAGGCGTGTATACAACAAACGCTACAGGTGTTTGCGACTCGCTTTTGTTTGGCAGCGAATCGGGATATATAAGAGAGCTTGAAAGCATAAGCGCTTATCTCAGATCGGATGAGTTTAATCAAAAGCTCTTGTCAGTCAGAGATTCCGAGCATTCAGCGGGATATATGCAGGCAAGATATAAAGCGGCAGAAATGCTTTACGGCAAGGATGTTGCGGATAAGATAAGTATGCCAAACAATATTCTTGCGCTTGAATACATCAAGGCGGCAGAAATGCTTTCAAGCAATATGAAACTCAAAACTGTCAGGCGTGAGGGAAGCGGATACAACGATACTGTGAGTGATACAGGCTTTGTCAGCGCCGGCTTTTTAAGAAAAGCAATTACGTCGGGTGGGGATATATCGCCGTACGTTCCCAAAAGCTGTATCGGTATTTACAAAGAAGCGATGCAAATGGATATGCTTGGTGCAAGCCTTGACAGACTGGGCTCGGCTGTGCTTTCTTATTTCAGACTTGCTGATCCCGAAAATTTATCTGATTATGCCGAGATATGCGACGGGCTTGAATACAGACTTTGCAGTTGTGCGCATAAGGCGCGAGATCTTGATGAATTTTTTGCGCTTGCCGCCACGAAAAAGTATACTAATGCACGGATAAGACGCGCAGTGCTTTCGTGTATGCTAGGAGTACGGGAAACGGATTTTAAGACTATGCCGTTCTGTGTCCGTGCGCTTGCCGCAAATGAAAAGGGACTTGAGCTGTTAAAACGCATGAAGGAAGTATCGAAAATTCCGGTTATAACAAACGTAGCGGGGTACGGGGAAGGAAGAGCCTCTGAAGCAAAGGAGCTTGCTATCAGGGTCGACAGCCTGTATTCGCTTGCCCTTCCAAAGCCCTTGCCGTCGGGCGAGCTTTTCAAGCAGGGAATATTTATCGACAAAAAATAAAAAATAGCATATATTTACGAAATTTGCATTTGCTATTGCAATTGTCGCTCAATAGATATATAATAAGAGTAAACTTAGGGCATAAGCCCTGTATATTTGGAGGATTACTATGGAAAAAGTACGTTATGCCGTCATTGGTATAGGTAATATGGGCACACAGCACGTTCGTCAGCTTGCTGAAAATATGATCGATAATGCTGTACTTGCCGCCGCTTGTGACACAAATCCCAAGCGTCTTGATTGGGTAAAGGAAAATTTCGGAGAGGGTATCGCGCTTTTTGATGATTATAAGAAGCTTCTTGCAAGCGGACTTATAGATGCGGTCATCATCGCAACACCCCACTATTTGCATCCCGTTATCGCTATCGATGCGTTCAATGCGGGACTTCACGTTCTTTCGGAAAAGCCGATCGGCGTGTACACAAAGAAGGTTATAGAAATGATGGAGGTTGCCAAGAACAGCGGTAAGGCATTCGGTATCATGTATAACCAGAGAACAAACCCCATCTTCCAGAAGGCACGTGAGTTTGTTCAGGGCGGCGAGCTCGGCGAGCTCAAGAGATGTGTATGGATCATCACCGACTGGTACCGTACACAGCAGTATTATAACAGCGGCTCCTGGCGTGCAACGTGGGAAGGCGAAGGCGGTGGAGTTCTTCTTAACCAGTGCCCCCACAACCTTGACCTCTGGCAGTGGATTTTCGGTATGCCTACCAAGATCCGTGCGTTTATGAGCTTTGGTAAGTATCACGATATCGAGGTTGAGGACGATGTTACGGCGTATGCTGAATATGCTAACGGCGCAACAGGCGTGTTCATCACAACTACCGGTGAAACTCCCGGTACAAACAGACTTGAGATCAGCGGCTCGCGCGGTAAGCTTATCTGCGAAAACGGCAAGCTTGTTTTCCACAGAACACAGAAGGATGAGCGCGAATACTGCTATGGCTCCAAGGAGGGCTTTGCTAAGCCCATGACAGATGTGTTCGAAGTAAACTTTGATGAGCGCAAGAAGCAGGAGCATCTTCTCATCATCGAAAACTTCACAAACCATATCCTTAAGGGCACACCCCTTCTCGCTCCCGGATATGAGGGCATCAACGGTCTTTCGATCTCCAATGCTATGCACCTTTCCGCTTGGACTGACAAGACTATTGAGCTTCCCGGAAACGCAGATGAGTTCTATGATCTTCTCCAGGAGAGAATCAAGATGTCTAACGTAAAGAAGGCTGAGGCTACCGGTGAGGTCGCTAACCTTTCAAATACATACAACAATTAATAAAAATGACAATGGGCGGTTTTATATACCGCCCATTATCTGAATTTGGCGTTTTAGCCGGAACGGAGATAATTATGTCAAACGAGCTTATAAAAGGACTTAAATTTCATCATATCGGACTTAAGTGCAAGGATCTTGAAAAATCTATCGCTTTTTATACAGAAGCACTCGGCATGAAGCCCTACGCCGCATGGGGCGAGGGCGAAAAGCGTATACAGATGCTTACCATCGGCGATGGCGGAATCTTTGAGCTTTTCGCAGGCGGCGGTGACGAATACAGCAACAAGGGTAAGTGGATACATCTTGCTATGGAGGTTGAAGACGTTGACGCGGCGTTTGAAAGAGCTGTTGCTCACGGTGCAGAGCCGCTTACGTACCCGAAGACTGTGCCGCTTGATTCGGAGCCTGAAAAAATGAGTATCAATATTGCTTTTGTTAAAGGTCCCGACGGCGAAGAGCTTGAATTCTTCAGACTTGTGTGAGGTGAAGAATATGGCTATAGCAACGGTTGTTGAGGTTTATATAAAGCCTGAGTATGCAAAACAGTTTGAGGAAATATCGCTTTACAATCACGAAAACTCGGTGAAAGAGCCGGGCAACATAAGATTTGATATCCTTAAATCAAATGACGACCCTGCAAGATATACGCTCTTTGAGGTGTATGAAAGCAAGGAAGCAGCGGCGGCACACAAGGAGACCGAGCATTATAAAAAATGGAGAGAAACGGTCGAGCCCATGATGGCTTGCCCACGCAAGGGAATAGCTCATACACCGCTTAATGAAATGTAAAAAATACCGTCCGCGATTTCGCGGACGGTATTTTTATGTCGATTTACTTGTTTTCACTTTTGTTGTCTTCAGAAACGTTTTTCTTTGTATAAGTCTTTTTGGGCTTTTTGAGTGCCAGAAGTATAAATATTGACGCTACTCCTGCTATGATAGCAAAGGATATAAGATTGAATACGTTGCGGGAAAGAAATACAGCAAAGCCCTGCCAACCGTCAACAAAGTCCTCAAAGCCTTCCGCAAACCCCTTTGCAAGCTCCTCACCGAACGTTAGCGGTACTATCGTGGGCTTCGTGTATTCAATGACCTCGCTTATATTGAGCGTGTATGTTGCGTAGCTGATGAGAGAATCGTATTTGCGAAGATTGCCCTCATAGCTTTCGATCTCGTAGCGAATGTCCGAAAGCTCTCGCTCAAGGGCTAAAATATCATCAAGACTGCCGGCGTTTTCAAGCAAAACAAGTACGCGCTCCTCGCGAAGCTTTGCCGATTCAAGTCTTGCCTCTGTATCGAAATATTCCTCGGTAACGTCACGGTTGTTTTCCCCGCTGTTTGTAACGGTGCCGATGCTTCCTACCTCGCTTACAAAATCGGAATATCGCTCGACGGGTATGCGGATGGTAAAGTTCGAACGTCTTTCACTGTTAGAGCCGATGTGACCGCCGTAGCTGCTTGAGCTTTCAAAGTAAGCGCCGTATTTTTCACAAAGCGCGTTCAGCGTTGAAATGCTATTGTCGTATTCCTTTGTTTCGATATCAGCCCATGCGTTGTAGATTATCTTTCTGTCTGATTTTTCCTTAAGCACAGAGGTAGTGCTTAAGCCGGAGCCGTTTTGAAATTCACTGTCAGCAAGCTCGGCTTCTGCCACGGCACCGGGAGCGCGTGAAGCATAGGTTTTATATTCCATAGCATCCTCTGTGACGTAATCGTATACTGCTTCCGCATCGCGTGCCGAGCCGCAGGAGGAGAGGAGAAGTGAAAGCGCAACGAGCAGTATGAATAATACCGAAAATCTGTTTTTCTTAAGCATAAGATCATTCCTTTCTTTCCCGAAGTACGGGATGCTTGTATTTATTTTACAATTCGGGAGGTAAAAACACTCATTAAAGTTAAATTTTGTATGCCTTTGTCAAAAAAATGACGACTGTTTAGTGTATTTTAAATAAAAAAGAAGAAATAATCGAAAAAAGCAAAAAAACTTTGCTTAACCCCCTTGCAAAAATCTTGACTTTGATATATAATGTAACTATAATGGGGTAGAATGGTGAACAGGAGAAAAAACAACTGAGAAGCCCGATTTTACCAAAAATATTTCGGAGGTCTTATATGGTCAACAATCTTAAAAAGACACCGTCCGCAGAAGAACTCAGAGAAAAGCTTGCCGCAGAAGCAAGTGATCTCGGTATCAAGGGACGGCTCACCGGTCAGGTTCGTATGGCTTCTATTTTTGACGAGGGAACCTTCGTTGAAATAGGTAAGTACGCAAAGGCGTCGGCAAACGAATTCAACAACCAGTCAAACGAGTTTGAAGGCGTGCTCACAGGATACGGCGCGATCGACGGCAGACTCGTATTCGCTTTCGCACAGGACTTTTCACGTATGAAGGGTGCAGTCGGCGAAATGCACGCAAAGAAGATAGCGGCTCTTTACGAGCTTGCAATCAAGAACAGCGCGCCTGTAATCGGCGTATTTGACAGCGCGGGAGCTTACGTGCTTGAGGGTGTTGCGGCACTTTCGGGCTACGGTAAGATCATGAACTGCGTGTCGAGAGCAAACGGGATCATTCCCCAGATCGCGGTTATCGCGGGCGTTTGCTCGGGTTCAATGGCAACTATCGCTTCAATGTTTGACTTCACTATAGCTTGTGAAGACAACGGCGAATTTTACGTAAATCCCCCCTTCATTATGAATAAGAAGGAAAACGGCAAGGAGCTTGGAAGCATCAAGTCTGCAAGCAAATGCGGACTTATCGACTATATTTGCGCAGGTGAGGCGTGTGCTTACGCGAAGGTAAGAGAGCTTTTAGGCTATCTTCCCCAGAACTGTGCTGACGGTACAGTATATACAATGTCAAACGATGAGATCAACCGCCTTACTCCCGAGGTTGAAAGCATCGTGAATACAGACGGCTACGATATGAAGAGCGTTCTTGCATCCATAAGTGATAACGCAGTATTCTGTGAAAGAGCGGATATGTACGCTCCCGAAATGCTCACAGGCTTCATTACACTTAATTCTATGGTAGTAGGTATTGTTGCAAACGCTCCCTCGGTAAACGGCGGACGCATTACGGCGGACGCGGCAAAGAAGGCGGCAAAGCATATAGCTTTCTGCGATAACTTCGATATTCCGATACTTACTCTCGTTGATACAGAGGGCTACGATATCAGCGTTGAAAGCGAAAATGCTCCCTACAGCGATGCGCTCGCAGAGCTTGCTTACGGCTTCTCGGTAAGCGACAATGCAAAGGTAAGCGTAGTTCTCGGTAAGGCTTACGGCGCGGCTTATACGCTTATGTGCTCCAAGAGCCTCGGCGCAGATATAGCATTTGCTCTTGACTCTGCAAAAATATCTGTTATGCCTACCGACAGCGCAGTTGCTTTCGTAAACGGTGGTAAGGTTACCGACGAGCAGAGAGCAGAATGGGATGCTACAATGGCTTCCCCCGTGCTTGCGGCAAGAAATGGCGATATTGACGATATCATCTCCTACGGTGAGCTTCGTCAGAGAGTAGCCGCAGCCTTTGAAATGCTCAGCGATAAGGGCTGATAGCGGTTTGAAAGGAATAAGATTATGAATACGACACTTTTTATGCTTGAAGCAGGTGCTGTGGGTGAAAAGGTTATCGAGTACAGTAACTGGACCTTTGCAGACCGTGTAAGCGAAGCACTCAGCGTTTCACTTCTCGGAATGGGTACTGTTTTTGCGGTGCTTGCAGTGCTCTGGGGTGTGCTTGAAATATTCAGATTCTTCTTCTATGACCTGCCAAAGAGAAAATCAGGTGAGGTAAAGAAAGAGGAAAAAACGGCAAAGCCGGTAAAGCCTGCTCCTGTAAGTGCTCCCGTAGCTGCACCTGTAGTAAATACAGGCTCCGACGCAGAGCTTGTTGCCGCAATAAGCGCGGCTATCGCGGTGGTGCTTGATAAGCCCGCAACGTCCTTCAGAGTAGTTTCCTTCAGACGCACGGGTACCCGTTAGTTCTGTAAGGACATTGATATCATAAATAAGAATTAGCCGTTATATGACGGCGGAATGGAGATTATTATGAGAAAGTTTAACGTAACAGTAAACGGAAACGTATACGAAGTAGAAGTAGAGGAGCTCGGCGCAGGCGTTGCAGCTCCTGTAGCAGCACCCGCTCCCGTAGCAGCAGCTCCTGCGGCAGCACCCGCAGCGGCACCTGCTCCCGCAGCAGCACCCAAGGTACAGGGAAGTGCAGGCTCGACACCTGTTAATTCACCGATGCCCGGTACTATCCTTAAGATGAACGTAAGCGTAGGCCAGCAGGTAAAGAGCGGCGACGTTCTCTGCGTTCTCGAGGCTATGAAGATGGAAAACGATATCCCCGCACCCTGCGACGGTACTGTTGCATCTGTAAACGTACAGAAGGGCGCATCCGTAAATTCCGGCGACGTGCTTGTTACTCTTAACTGATTAACGGGGTAAAAACAAATGTTAGATTCAATACTCAACTTTTTACAAACAACGGGTATTGCAAAGCTTTTGGCCAACGAGCCTGTGGAGATAGTAAAGACGCTTGTAATGTACGTTATCATCGGCGCGCTGTTCTATCTTGCCATCGTAAGAAAATTCGAACCGTTATTGCTTCTTCCCATAGCCTTCGGTATGCTCCTTGCAAACCTTCCCGGTGCAAACCTTATGCATATGGAAATGTTTCTTGCAAAGGAGATCAATTTCGGTCAGGTATTAAGAGAGGGCGGTCTTATTGACCTGCTTTACCTCGGAGTAAAGCTTGGCATATATCCCTCGCTCATATTCATGGGCGTCGGCGCGATGACAGACTTCACCGCGCTTATAGCAAACCCTAAGAGCCTTCTTATAGGCGCGGCGGCACAGCTTGGTGTATTCGTTGCCTTTTCCGGAGCTCTTATTTCAGGTCAGTTCAATCCGCTTGAAGCGGCTTCGATCGGTATCATCGGCGGTGCCGACGGTCCTACTGCTATCCTTGTTACAAAGACGCTCGCCTCGGGACTTTTAGGTGCGATCGCGGTTGCGGCATATTCGTATATGGCGCTTATCCCGATAATTCAGCCTCCCTTTATGAGAATGCTCACCACAAAGAAGGAGCGTTCTATCGTAATGAAAGAGCTTCGTACGGTATCTCAGATCGAAAAGGTTGTGTTCCCGATACTTGTAACTCTTGTAGTTACTCTTATCGTTCCGGATGCAGCACCCCTTATCGGATTTTTGATGCTCGGTAACCTCTTTAACGTATGCGGTGTTACCGACAGACTTTCAAAAACCGCTCAGAACGAGCTTATTAATATTATTACGATATTCCTCGGCGTTTCTGTCGGTGCAACGGCAAATGCGGAAAACTTCTTAAGCGCAAAGACTATCCTTATCGTAGTTCTCGGACTCGTTGCGTTTGCAATATCGACGGTCGGCGGTCTGCTTTTCGCAAAGCTTATGTGCTTTATCACAGGCGGAAAGATCAATCCGCTTATCGGTTCTGCAGGCGTTTCCGCCGTTCCTATGGCGGCGCGTGTTTCGCAGGTTGAAGGACAGAAGGCTAATCCCTCTAACTTCCTTCTTATGCACGCGATGGGACCTAACGTTGCCGGAGTTATCGGCTCTGCGGTTGCCGCAGGTGTGTTCCTCAGTACATACAGCGGTGTAACACTTTTATAAGATAAGAAATGCAATTGTGCCGCAGATTTTGCGGCGGAACGGAGATAAATATGGCAAAGGTAAAAATTACCGAAACTGTCCTTCGTGATTCGCATCAGTCACTCGTAGCAACGAGAATGACGACAGAGGAGATGCTCCCTGTTCTTGAAACGCTCGACAGTGTCGGATATCATTCACTTGAAGCATGGGGCGGTGCAACTTTTGATGCGTGCTTACGATTCTTAAATGAGGATCCGTGGGAAAGACTTCGTACTATCCGCGCTCACGTAAAGAATACAAAGCTTCAGATGCTTTTCAGAGGACAGAATATCCTCGGTTACAGACATTATGCTGATGACGTTGTTGAATATTTCGTTCAGAAGTCTATCGCAAACGGTATCGACATTCTCAGAATATTCGACGCGCTCAACGATCCTCGTAATCTCGAAACAGCAATAAACGCAACAAAAAAGGAGGGCGGTCACGTACAGGCGGCTATCTGCTACACGACCAGCCCCGTTCACAACAATGAATACTTTGTAAAATACGCAAAGCAGCTTGAAAGCATGGGTGCAGATTCAATCTGTATTAAGGATATGTCCGGACTTCTCAAGCCCTACGAGGCATACGATCTCGTAAGCGCACTCAAGAAGGACATCAAGCTTCCGATACAGCTTCATACTCACTATACCGCAGGCGTTGCTTCGATGACCATACTCAAGGCAGTTGAAGCAGGTGTTGATATCGTGGATACCGCGATCTCGCCTATGGCGCTCGGTACTTCACAGCCCCCCACAGAGCCTATCGTAGCTTCCCTTGCAGGAACAGAATACGATACGGGTCTTGATCTTAAGAAGCTTGACGAGGTATGCAGATACTTTACACCTATCCGCGAAAGATATCTCAAGGAAGGTCTTCTTGACCCCAAGGTGCTTAAGGTTGACGTAAACGCACTTCTTTATCAGGTTCCCGGCGGAATGCTCTCTAACCTTGTTTCCCAGCTTAAGCAGGCAGGCAAGAGTGAGCTTCTCGACGAGGTGCTTGCAGAGGTTCCGCGCGTAAGAGAGGATGCCGGATTCCCGCCGCTTGTAACTCCCTCCTCACAGATTGTTGGTACTCAGGCTGTTTACAACGTAATCATGGGCGAACGCTACAAGACTGTTACCAAGGAATTCAAGGGTATCGTCAGAGGCGAATACGGTAAGACACCCGTTGAAATCAAGCCCGAATTCGTTAAGAAGATAATCGGCGACGAAAAGCAGATCACCTGCCGTAACGCTGATAACATCAAGCCTGAGCTTGATACACTTCGCGAAAAGGTTGCGAAGTGGGCAGAGCAGGATGAGGATGTGCTTTCATACGCTCTCTTCGAGCAGGTTGCCGAAAAGTTCTTTGAATACAGAAAGAATCAGAAGTACGGCATCGACGGCACGAACGCGGACGCAGAAAATAAGATCCACACAGTTTGATAATAAAAATACCGAGAGCTTTCTCGGTATTTTTTTATCTAAAAGTAGTTCTGCCTCTTGATTTTTATAGGATTTGTGATAAAATATATGTGATAAAATATAATCATATAGATTTAAGGAGACTTCAAAATGACAAGGATTATTTTTGTGCGCCATGGCGAAAGTATGGGTAATATAAACGATCTGTTTTACGGTCATACCGACGGTGATCTTACCGAGCTTGGAAGACGCCAGGCGGAATCTGCGGCAAATTATCTCAAGGACGTTCATATAGATATTGCATACGCAAGCGATCTGAAGCGCGCCTTTGAAACAGGAGAGATAATTGCAAGAGAGCATTCACTTGAGGTTATTCCGAACAAGGGACTCACTGCAGCGTAATGAAATTCCATTCGGAAAAACTGTTTTTGAAAGCCGTACCGGTCTTTCCGGACACCATTATGTCCCCTCATTCATCATTGACAACGGACGTGCCGATGAAGAGTCAGGTACCGTTTATTTCGGCACACTGCTTTGGAGCGGAGATGGCAAAATCACGGTGGAAAAAGATTGTTTCGGCAATGTCGCAGTAACCGGCGGCATCAATGAATTTGACAACGAAC
>JAGCNJ010000052.1 GCA_017646005.1 Clostridia bacterium
GAAATAGACTCCCCGAAGGGTAACAAACGATTACCACCGACAAAAACAGGTACCACTAACACACCATCAAAACCAAACACCACCTCCACCCAAAACAAGGAGTAAACCATGCTTGGAAAAACTATAGCAGCCGTGTCAACGCCATATGGCAAAGGCGGCGTTGCGCTGATACGAATATCGGGCGAGGATGCTGTAAGCATCGCCGCGCGTATTTTTACGCCCAAATCCGGCAAGGCTCTTTGTGAGTATCCGTCAAGATACGCTGTTTACGGAGATATTATCTCCGACGGCGTTATAATCGACGACGGGCTTGCATATATTTACAAGGCACCCGCCTCTTATACAGGTGAGGATACTGTCGAAATATGCTGTCACGGCGGCATTTTGCTTACAAACAAGGTGCTTGAAGCGGCTATTATCGCCGGCGCACAGTACGCAGAGCCGGGTGAGTTTACTCAAAGAGCATTTCTTAACGGTAAGATTGCACTCACAGAGGCGGAAGCGGTGATAAATCTGATCGACGCGCAAAGTGACGAGCAAATAAAGCTTGCGGCATCTCACAGAAAGGGCGTTTTATCCAAAAAGGCGGACGAAATATACAGTCGGATACTTTCGCTTTTGTCAAGCACTTACGCATATATCGACTATCCGGATGAGGATTTGACCGATGTGCCTGTAGACGAGCTTAAAAGCCGTCTTACAGATATAAATAACGAGCTTTTGTCGCTTGAAAAGAGCTATAAGACAGGAAAAGCGGTAAGCGAAGGAATAAAGACGGTTATCATCGGCAAGCCTAACGCGGGAAAAAGCAGTCTACTTAATCTTATACTTGGAAGTGAGCGCGCGATCGTCACCGATATTGCAGGTACAACGCGCGATATAATCGAGGAAAGCGTGAAGCTTGAGCATATCATGCTTCGTATAGCAGACACGGCAGGTATACGCAATACAGATGACACGGTTGAAAAAATCGGCGTTAAGCGCGCGTATGAAAAGCTTGATGAGTCCGAGCTTATAATAGCAGTCTTCGACGGCTCAAGTGCCCTTGAGGACGAGGATCATGAGATTATTGACAAAATAAAAAACGACCACGCAGGAAAATGCGTGATCGCGGTTATAAACAAAACAGATATAGGTACAGACGAGTCTGTGCATACAGAAATTAAAAAAGCCTTTGAAAATACGCTTTGCCTGTGCGCAAAGAATGATCATGCGGGCAGAGAGAGCCTTTTTGCGCTCGCAGAGAGCTTTTTCATGAACGGAGATATAGATTACGATACAAATGCAGTAATCGCCAATTCGCGCCAGTTTGCGGCTGTCAGAGCCGCCCGCGAATGTGTTGAGCGTGCCGTGGGCGCGATTGATAACGGTTTTACTCAGGATATCGCCGGAATGGATCTTGAACAGGCGCTTTCGCATATAGGAGAGCTTGATTCAAGAAGTGTTGGCGAGGATATAGTAAGCGACATATTCAGCCGCTTCTGTATCGGAAAATAAAAAACGGTCTTTTGACCGTTTTTGAGATGTTATTCTGTAACTGCTTCTGCTTCCTCGTACTGGTGAGCCTCTGCAAGTGCAAGCTCACGGTTGTAAGCATCAAGTACAGCCTCTTCAAGCTCTACTCTGAAGCTTGAATTTATGGGGTGAACGATATCACGATAGGTTTCGTCGGGGTTCTTTCTGCTGGGCATGACGATGAAGAATTTGTCTCTTGCGTTGATGACCTTGATGTCGTGAACGGCAAGCTGATCGTCAAATGTTACCGACACGACCGCCTTCATCGGTCCTTCTTCAAATAATTTGCGGACTTTGATGTCTGTGATTTTCATAAGTGCCTCCGATTAAAATTGTTTTTTGGCCGACAAATATTTTACACCAAATTTGTTAATACTTTGCTAACAAAATAACAATTTTTTAGAAATTTTACAACAAACTTGTTGTGAATTTATACAAAGTATCTAAAATGTAAATCTATGTGCCGATCTGATTACCGATTATATTATTGCACCAATAAAAGATATTTATAACATTAAATAAAAAAACACGGAAAAATTTTAAGCAAACGCAAAAAGGTGGGGTAAATATGTACAAAAGCTTCCATACCAAAGAGGAGATAGCAGATATATTAAAGGCGGCAAAAAAGATATTTTTTGTCGGTATCGGCGGAGTAAGTATGTCCTCTCTTGCTCACATATCGGCTGAAAACGGCTTTGAAGTGGCAGGTAGTGACAGGACACGCTCGGAGATATGCGAGCGATTTGAAAAAAAGAATATCAAGGTGTATTATACCCACGACGGCGAGAATATCAGGGGGTGCGACGCGATAGTTTACTCGGCGGCGATAGCAGAGGATAATCCTGAGCTTGTCGCGGCAGAAAAAACGGGAATTCCGCTTATATACAGAGCCGATTATCTCGGATATATTATGAGCAAATATGAGCGCCGTATAGGAATTTCGGGTATGCACGGAAAGAGCACGACAACCTCAATGAGTGCGCTGATATTTATGGAGGCAGGAGATCCGACCGTTGTATCGGGCGCGGTAATGCATGAGCTTGAGGGCGGCACCTACAGAAGCGGAACTGACGGAAATTTTGTAATGGAAGCCTGTGAATATTGCGACTCATTCCTCTCATTTACCCCGAATATTGCAGTGATACTCAATATAGAAATGGACCATCCCGATTATTTTAGCGACCTTGACCACATCAAGCGTTCTTTTGCCTCATACGCAAAAATAGCGGGCGATGGATACGTTGTTGCTAACGGCGACGATTTCAATGTGCGTGAGGCGTTAAAGGAGCATACGGGAAGGATAATTTACTTCGGACTTGGTGAAAACGCCGATTACAGAGCGGTGAATATAAGCTACAACGGTGCTTTTCCATGCTTTGATATAGAGAAAAACGGAAAATATTTTATGTCGGTAAAGCTTTCCGTGACAGGAGAGCATAATATAATGAATGCGCTTGCAAGTGCTGTCGCGGCAGATCTTTGCGGAATCGACACCGACATAATCGCGCGCGGACTGTATAAATTCAAGGGCGCGGCGAGAAGAATGGAATTCAAGGGAAGACTTGAAAACAAAGCCGATATTTTTGAGGATTACGCGCATCATCCGACCGAGATACGCACGACGCTTGCCGGCGTAAAAAAGCTTGCCAAGGGTGATATCTGGTGCGTTTTCCAACCCCATACATACTCGCGTACCTTTAATCTTTTTGATGATTTTGCCGCATCATTTGGCGGAGTCAAAGCGATATTTTCCGATATTTACGCGGCGCGCGAGGTCAACACCTTCGGCGTAAGCTCAAAACAGCTTGCAGACCGTGTCAAGGATGCTGTATATATTGAAGACCTTGAAAAAATCGCCGGATATTTAAGAAAAAACGTGAAGGAAGACGATATGATAATCGTAATGGGCGCGGGGGATATAAACAAGCTTTGCGCTCTGCTTGAGGATTAAAAAATGATTAAATTCTTTATGCCGGACAAAATTTTCGAAAGCTTTAAGGATATAACGCCCGAATTTTTGTCAGAAAAGGGAATACGCGCGCTACTTCTTGATATTGACAACACGCTGGTCACGTATGACGACCCCGATCCTACCGAAGAGGTCGTTTTATGGCTTAAGTCGATGGAGCAAAAAGGAATAAAAGCGGCGTTTGTTTCAAACAACGAGGACCCCGCGCGCGTGGAAAGATTCAACAAGGAGCTCGGCTATTTTGCCGTAAGCCGTGCAGGAAAGCCTCTTCCTGGCGGGTTCAGGCGTGCGCTTAAGGCTATGGGTGTTGAAGCAAAGCATGCGGCGTCAATAGGGGATCAGATATTCACCGACGTATGGGCGGCGAAGAATACCGGCGCGTATGCCTTTCTCGTACCGCCGATAAAGGACAAGACGACCTTGTTTTTCAAAACAAAACGCCTTTTGGAAAAGCCGATAATCAAAAGATATAAAAAGCTTAACGGCGGTAAATAATAATAAAAAGGAGAATAAATATGTCAGCATTGTTCGGGCCGGGCGGTAACAGCGAAAGCTTTTACGATGAAGGCAACAAGCATACTGTACAAGCCCCTGCGTGGCTTGTGAAAAAAGGTCTTGACGCATACGAATATCAGGCAGGCAACGGCATCACGGGAAGTGATGAAACGCTTGCAAAAATAGGTGTGGCGGCAAGAGAAAACGGCATAAAAATGTCGATCCACGCGCCGTATTTCATCTCGCTTTCGGGCGTTGACATTGAAAAAAGGCTTAAGAGCATAGATTATATCAGAAAAAGCCTGCACGCGGCGAAGCTTCTTGGCGCGGACACAATCGTTATCCATGCGGGAAGCGCGGCGAAGATCACGCGCGATGAGGCGATGAGGCTTGCATCCGACACGCTTTATAAGGCGGCACAGGAGTTTTCGGGCGAAAGCGTGCGCTTTGGCATTGAAACGATGGGCAAAATAAATCAGCTCGGCACGCTCGAAGAGGTTTTAGAGCTTTGCAAGGTTGCGGATATCTACTATCCCGTAGTCGACTTTGGGCATCTCAATTCGCGCAACATCGGCGCGTACTACAAGACAGAGGACGATTACAAGCGCACCTTTGATCTTATCGGTGACACACTTGGCGACAAATATGCGCAGACGCTTCACTGTCATTTTTCAAAGATAGAATTTACAGGCGCCGGCGAAAAGAAGCACGTGCGCTTCTGCGACGATGGCTTTGAGCCCCCATTTGAGCCGCTTTGTAATTACATCGCAAAGGCGGGACTTGAGCCGCGGATCATATGTGAGTCTGCGGGAACGATGGCTGACGACGCGCTTTTGATGAAAAAATGCTACCTTGACGCGTTAAAATAATCGCTTTTTGACTGAAAATTGTACTAAAGAGTAAAAAAATCGCAATTCTTTTTGTGTTTTTTCACTTTTTTTAGAAATAACTATTGAAAAATAGTGAAAAATATTGTAAAATATAGACAATGGAAAAATCTGTGTAGAAAGCTATGCGGATTATCCCTAAAATATTTGGAGGTTTACTCATGGTAGTAGCTGGAGATTTTAAGAATGGTATAACTTTTGACATGGACGGCAACGTAATGCAGGTTGTTGAATTCCAGCATGTCAAGCCCGGTAAGGGAGCAGCGTTTGTAAGAACAAAGCTCAGAAACGTAATTTCCGGAGCAGTAATCGAAAAGACTTTCAGCCCGACTGATAAGTTTGAAAATGCAATCGTTGAAAGAAAGAAGATGCAGTATCTCTACAGCGATGGCGAGCTTTATTACTTTATGGACAACGAAACCTTCGAGCAGATCCCGCTTGACGCAGACAAGCTCGGAGACAGCTTCAAGTTCGTTAAGGAAAATATGGATTGCACCGTAGTTTCCTACAAGGGCAACGTATTCAGCGTTGAACCCCCCATTTTCGTTGAGCTTGAAGTAACAGACACAGAACCCGGCTTCAAGGGCGATACAGCAACAGGTGCTACAAAGCCTGCAACTCTTGAAACAGGCGCGCAGATCAAGGTTCCGCTCTTTATCGATATCGGTAACGTGCTCAGAATCGACACTCGTACAGGCGAATATCTCGAAAGAGCGTAAGCTTTGCGAATATTTCGTAAAATTACGGAAATAATCTGTGTTATACGGTGAAAGGGGACAGAGCTATGACAATTACTGAAAAGGTAGCATACCTTAAGGGACTTATCGAAGGCCTCGAAATCGATGAAGCAAAGCCCGAAAACAAGATCATCAAGGCTATGACTGATATTCTCGAGGATCTGGCGCTTACGGTGACCGATCTTGAGGACGAGGTGGAGGGTCTTGACGAATATGTCAACGAAATCGACGAAGACCTTGCGGCAATAGAGGATATTGCATACGAGGATGACGAGGATTTTGATGACGAGGATGACGAAGATTACGACGAATACGACGATGAATGGGAAGACGAGGATACCGAGTTTTACGAGGTAATGTGCCCTCATTGCGGAGAGGTTGTATATCTTGACGAGGATATTGATCCCACAAGTGTGATCTGTCCTGCTTGCATCAAGGAATTTGATATTACAGCGGATGCTTGCTTGCCTGAGGATTGCGAAGGCTGCAGCGGATGTGACAAGTAATATTTGTCCGGTAATATTGAGTACGAACAGAGCGGTCACAGGCTTTTGCCTGCGACCGCTTTTTGTGTTGTTGGTACATGGTTTTGTTTCGGGGAAGTGTTTGTTACCCTTCCGGGGAGATGCCTATCCCTGATTATATTTGATAAAACTGTTTGCTACCCTTCGGGGAGTTACTTTCATCGCGCGATGAAAGTAACCAAAGCCGCGCCAAGACAACCTGCGGTTTTCTTGGATAACTTTCCCTTGCGCGAAATTTGAAGATAAGCACCGACCACAAGGGTCGGATACGCTTGTCGGAAAGGCTCCCTCTGTATACGACCGCAAGCGGTCGTTTGGGAGCTGGCACCGTAGGTGACTGAGGGAGAGTTTGCTTTAAGATTCTACA
>JAGCNJ010000053.1 GCA_017646005.1 Clostridia bacterium
AAGAAAGGAGCCTGTGATGAGAATAGATACCTATCTTGCCGAAAACGGTATGGCACCAAGTCGCACGCGGGCTTCGGAAATGATAAAAAAGGGACTTGTAACGGCAGACGGCAAGATCGTTACCAAGCCGTCGTTTGAGGTTGATGAAAACAGTCTTGTACGCGTTGATAAGACAGAGCACGAATACGTGAGCCGTGCGGCGCATAAGCTTGCGTTTGCAAAGGAATGCTTCGGCATAAGCTTTGAAGGGCTTTGCGCGGCAGACCTCGGTGCATCAACAGGCGGCTTTTGCCAGGTAATGCTCGAAGCCGGCATAAAAAAGCTGTGGGCAATAGATATCGGACACGGACAGCTCCATCCGAGCATCGCAGGTGATGAACGTGTCTGCGTGCTTGAGGGAGTAAACGCAAGGTATGTAAGCGAGGAAACGCTTGGGCAAAGGGTGGATATCGTAACGAGCGATCTTTCCTTTATATCGCAAACGCTCGTTTTTGATTCGATATGCAAAATCCTCAAGCCGGACGGAATCTATATCGGTCTTATCAAGCCGCAGTTTGAGGCAGGGCGTGAGAATATAGGCAAGGGCGGTATAGTAAAGGATAAACGGATCCACGAGCGCGTGATTGAAAGCGTGATCGGATGCGCGAATGTACACGGGCTTGTCTGTACAAAGCTTGCCTCATCCCCGATACTTGGCGGTGACGGAAACCGCGAATTTTTAGCCTGCTTTGTTAACCGGGGAGAGCCGGGCGATATACCCTCGCGTGAGATTATACAGGCAGTCGTAAGAAAGGAGTTTGAGCCTTTATGAAAAATATTGCTTTGATACCGAATGAAAGTAAGGACAGAGAGCTTGTCTGTGCAAAAAGTGTTGCAGAAAAGATCACTTCTCTTGGAAAAAACGTTCTTGTTCCGCTTGAATACGCGCATTATTTTGAAAGAGTTGCAAATATAATTCCGCTTGATGAAGCAGAGCTTTATAAAAATGCAGAGCTTGCTATCGTAACCGGAGGCGACGGCTCTATAATACATACGGCAAGACATGCGGCACTATATAATATCCCCTTGCTCGGAATAAACCTTGGCAGACTTGGATATCTCGCAGAGCTTGAGCTTGACGAAACAGACCTGCTTGAGGATATACTGGGCGGAAGCTACACGCTTGAAAAGCGGATGATGCTTGATTATAAAATAGTCAAAAACGATGGTGTTATAAGCGGTGATCCGGCGATCAACGATATTGTGCTGACAAGCCGCGGGAATACCAACAGAGTGGTTGACGTTGATATTTTTGAGGAAAAATACGGTACCCACGTCGGCGCATTCAGAGGTGATGGAGTTATAGCCTCAACACCGACCGGTTCAACGGCGTATTCGCTTGCCGCAGGAGGTGCTGTGGTAGACCCGATGCTTGAATGTATAAACGTTGTACCGATATGTACTCACTCACTTATGGCAAGACCGATGCTTTTTTCTCCCGATACAGAGCTTAAGCTTGTAAATGCGGGACGGGCATCAATAAACGTATCGGCGGATGGAAGCGATGAATACGGAATTGAGCCGGGCGAATACGTAAGCATTAAAAAAAGCGAACATACAGCACTTTTCGTAAGAGTGAGAAAAAGCTCGTTTTACGAGGTGCTTAAAAAGAAAATGGCGGGAAATTAAGTAAAAACTGTAAATCGGGCAATGCTCCCGTAGAAAGGTGCGGTTGTTTAATGAAAAACGCAAGACAGGAAAAGATAATTGAGCTTATAAGCGAAAGGGTGATAGAAACCCAGGAGGAGCTGTCTGAGCTTCTTAAAAAAAGCGGCTTTAACGTAACGCAGGCAACTGTTTCGCGCGATATCCGCGAGCTTAAACTTGTAAAGACTGTTACTACGGACAAGAGAAGCAAATACAGTCTTGTAAAGGATAACAAGGATAAGAAAAGCTCGATACACAAGGACCTTCTCGCCGCATCGGTAAGCAATGTCGATTATGCGATGAATATAACCGTCGTAAAGACCATCGCCGGTATGGCACAGGGTGCCGCGGCGGCTATAGATTCAATGCATTCGGATACGATCGTCGGATGCGTTGCGGGTGACGATACGATACTTATCGTAATGCGCACCGAGCAGGCGGCAAAGCAGTTGAAGGAAGAGATCGAAAACCTGAAATAAGCCTTTTGGGAAAGGGAAATGACTATGCTATCATTTCTTCATATTGAAAACATAGCGGTAATTAAAAAGCTTGATATAGATTTTTTTGAAGGCTTCACTGCGCTTACGGGCGAAACGGGAGCCGGAAAATCAATAATAATAGACAGCATCTGCCTGCTTTTAGGCGCACGAAGCTCAAGAGAGCTTATACGTACGGGAGAGGACTATGCAAGGGTAAGCGCGGTATTTAATTTTCTTGATGCACAAACGCTTGCCGGACTTGAAGGGCTTGATATAACACCCGATGAGGATGGCAGCTTGCAGATAACGCGTACCATATACGCCGACGGACGCACACAGGCAAAGATAAATATGCAAACGGTGCAGATCTCGCTCTTAAAGGAAGTGGGAAGGCTTTTAATAAGCATTCAGTCACAGCACGAAAGCCAGACGCTTCTTGATAATAGCAATCACGCGGATTATCTTGATGCATACGCGCAGGGAAGCTTTGACGTAGAGGCGGCAAAGGAAGAATATACAAGTGCATACAACGTATATAAGGAAATATACAACAAGCTCTCGTCGCTTCGCACAAGCGGCAAGGAAAAGGAGCGTATGCGCGAGCTGTTGGAATATCAGATAAAGGATATAGAAGCATATTCCTTAAAGCCCGGAGAGGACGAAAGGCTTGAGGAAAGAAGAATAAATTACAGAATGCCGAAAAGCTTATAAAGGGCTCGGAATTTGTATACCGCGCGCTTGCGCGCAATCCGGGCGGACTTTGTGCAAGTGATCTTATCGAAAAGGCAGCAGGTGCGCTCTTGAAGCTTTCCGAATATTTGCCCGAGGCGGGTGAGCTTGCAGGAAAGCTTAACGATTATAAGTATGAAATCGCCGATATCGGAGAAAGAGCGCGCGATTTTGTGCCGGACGGTATAGACAACGCGACGGGCGAGCTTGATAAAATTGAGGCAAGGCTTGACGGTATAGCCAAGCTTAAAAGAAAATACGGTCAGAGCGTTGACGAGATACTCGCGTTTGCAAATAAGGCGAAAGTTGAGCTTGACGAGCTTGAAAATAACGGAGAGCTTGTGCGCGAGTATGAAAGCAAGCTTGAAAAGGCTTCGGATGTGTTGCGCAAGGCGGCAGAAAAGCTTCACCGGATACGTGCTTCTGCGGCGACAGAATTTGAAAAGGGTATATCGGAAGAGCTTGAATATCTCGATATGAAGGGCGCACGTTTCAAGATAAGGGTGGATGCTTTAAGCGACGTGTCGGAATTCGCTCAGAACGGTGCTGATAATATAGAATTTCTTATTGCGTCAAATCCGGGTGAGGAATTGAAAGCTATGTCAAAAACCGCATCGGGTGGCGAGCTTTCACGCGTGATGCTCGCACTCAAGAGCAAGCTTGCAACACTCGGAGCGCAGACGGTAATATTCGATGAGATAGACACGGGCGTGTCGGGAAAGACGTCGGAAAAGATAGGCAGACGTCTTAAGGATATATCAAAGGCAGCGCAGGTGTTCTGTATAACCCATTCGGCACAGGTGGCTTCTCTTTCACATACGCACCTGTTCATATCCAAAAAAGAGGTAGACGGCAGAAATGAGACCGAGGTGAAATTACTCGGGCTCGAGGAGCGTATTCTTGAAACCGCGCGTATAGGCGCAGGTGTGAATATAAGCGAAAAACAGCTCGCGGCGGCGCGTGAAATGGTGCTTGAGGGAGCAAGGGAATAATAAACGTTTGATATATGTGTATTAAGCGGAGGGATTTTTTGTGTCAGAGCTTTTGATAAATGAGCTTAAAAATAAATATGCGTGTCAGATAAAGGAAAACGAGCCGCTTAAGGCTTACACAAGCTTTAAGATAGGCGGATGCGCGAAATACGTCGTATTCCCGCAGGAAAAGGATTCGCTTGCAGGCATTGTGCGCGAGCTAAAGGAGCAGGGCGTGAAATATACGGTGATCGGAAACGGCTCAAACCTGCTCGTGCCCGACGACGGATATGACGGAGTTGCGATAATTACTACGGGAATAAAGAATATCTCCTGCGAGGGCGAGATTCTGCACGCGGGATGCGGAGCGTCGCTTATAAAGCTTTCGGTGAGCGCGCTTGAAAATTCGCTGACAGGGCTTGAATTTGCTTACGGTATCCCCGGAAGTGTGGGCGGCGCGGTGTATATGAATGCGGGCGCGTACGTGTCCGAAATATCCGAGATCTTACACAAATGTGTCTGCTACGATACGCTTGCGGATGAGATGCTGACGCTTGATAACAAGGCGTGCGATTTTTCTTACCGTAACAGCATCTTTGAGCAAAACGAAAGCCGATACGTTATCCTTGAGGCAAGCTTTTTGCTGAAGCGCGGAAATAAGGACGATATCCGCGCGATGATGGACGATTTTATGTCAAGAAGACGCGAAAAGCAACCGCTTGAATATCCAAGTGCGGGAAGTGCGTTCAAGCGCGCACCCGGTTATTTTACAGCAAAGCTTATAGACGATGCAGGGCTTAAGGGCTACAGTATCGGCGGAGCGCAGGTGAGTGAAAAGCACGCAGGGTTTATAATAAACACGGGAAGCGCAAGTGCAAGCGACGTTTTAAGTCTTATGGAGCATATAAAAACTACGGTCAAGGAGCGTTTCGGAGTAGATATCGAGGGCGAGATACGCATACTTGAATGATAAAGTCCTTACAGGGGGGCAAAATTATGGAATTTATAATAATAACCGGAATGAGCGGTGCGGGAAAATCGCAGGCGGCAAACGTGCTTGAGGATATAGGGTATTATTGTATAGACAATATGCCGGCAAAGCTTATTCCCGAATTTGCAAGCCTTTACAGCAGTGCGAGCCGTGACCGTGACGTCGCGTTTATCATAGACGTGCGCGGAGAAAGCGATTTCGGCAATCTGTTTGAAAGCATAGATACGCTCAAAAGCGGCGGTCATACCTGCAAGACTGTATTTATCGACTGTAAGGATGACGTGCTTGTCAACAGATATAAGGAAACAAGGCGTGTTCATCCGCTTGTCAAGCAGACGAATATGAGCACCGGCGCGGCTATTGCCCTTGAGCGTGAAATGACTTTTCCCTTAAGAGAACGTTCGGATATAGTCATAGATACTACAAAGACCACGCTTGCACAGCTGCGTGAGCGTGTATACGCCGCTATCGGCAAGGATGGAGAAAAGGGGATAAGAATAAGCTGTATGTCCTTCGGCTTCAAGTATGGTCAGGTGAGCGATTCCGATCTGGTTTTTGACGTCAGGTGCTTCCCGAATCCTTTTTACATACCCGAGCTTAAGCATCAGACAGGGCTTGATGCGGATGTTTACAACTTCGTTTTTGACAATGAGCAGACCAAGATATTCCTTGAAAAGCTTGTGGATATGTTAAGCTTTCTTCTGCCGCTTTATAAAAGCGAGGGGAAGCATCAGCTTACCGTAGCGATCGGCTGTACGGGCGGAAAGCACCGTTCGGTCGCAATAGCGAAAGCACTTGCCGAAAGGCTTGGAGAATCAGGATATAAGGCGGATACCTTCCACCGCGATATAAACAGGGAGTAATTAAGAAAAGGGGGTGCGCGGTGTGTCGTTTGCGGCTCAGGCTAAAATAAGCTTATGTAAAATAAACGTGAAAAAGGATTGCTGCCGCCGTGCGCTTCTTTACGGACTTTTGCTTTTTGCGGTCAATTTCGATGAAAGCAAAATAAGGCTTATAACCGAAAGTGAGGCAACGGGAGAGCTTGCGCTTAAGCTTTTAAGCGAGCTTTACAGAATAGAGGGGAATCTCTATATTACAGAGAGAAAAAACGATGCCGATTCCCCGAAAAGCCTTAAGATAACCGTTTCTGCGCGTGCAGACGTAAGAAAGCTTCTCGAAAAATTCGGATATGAGGATAAAATAACACAGGGAATAAACAGCTTGCTTTTCACCTGCGAAAATTGCAGGGCATCGTTTTTAAGAGGAGCGTTTTTATCGGGCGGAATATTGAGCGACCCCGGTCATTCGTATCACCTTGAGATACCGACAAGGGATGAAACGCTTGCGCGAGAGCTTCTTGATATGCTCTCGGATGCCGAAATTTCGGCAAAGTCCGGCACGCGGAAAAATTCGCATATGGTATACATCAAATCAAGTGAGCAGATAGAGAATTTCCTTGCCTATATCGGCGCGTCCGAGGCGCTGTTTGAAATAATGAACAGCCGTATATTAAAAAGCGCAAAGAACGATGCAAACAGACTCAGAAACTGCGATACGGCAAATCTTTCAAAAACGGTTAGTGCATCAAACGCGCAGACAGAGGCGATAAAGGAGCTTATAAGGAGCAAAAGACTTGAGCTTTTACCGCCCGAGCTGAAGGAAACGGCAAGGATGCGACTTGAATATCCCGAGCTTTCGATAAAGGATTTCGGGCAGATGTTCGATCCGCCGATATCAAAATCGGGAGTAAATCACAGACTTAAAAAGATAAGGGATTTTGCTTTGAGCAAATAAAAGAAAGGGGTGGCGTCGTGGGAGAATTCGTACATCTTCATTTGCACAGTGAATA
>JAGCNJ010000054.1 GCA_017646005.1 Clostridia bacterium
CAAGAATGAATATTACGTGCGACGGCGGCTCCTCAAGAGTTTTGAGCAGAGCGTTGAAGGCGCTGCCGCTGAGCATATGCACCTCGTCAACGATATAGACCTTATATTTGAGCATTGTGGGCAGATATACTACCTCGTCACGAATGTCTCTGATATTATCAACGCCGTTGTTTGATGCTGCGTCCATTTCAAGCACGTCGGTGGTCATCTCGCCGTCTATCGCACGGCAGGAGGCACACTTATTACAAGGGCTACCGTTTACGGGCGACTCACAGTTTACAGCCTTGGCGAGAATTTTCGCGCAGGTAGTCTTTCCCGTTCCGCGAGAGCCGCAAAACAGATAGGCGTGTGAAAAGCGGTCGTTTTGCGTTTCGTATTTCAATATGGAGGTAATATGCTCTTGTCCGTAAACGTCGTCAAAGGTCTGCGGACGCCATTTTCTGTATAATGCCTGATACATATTTATCTCCTTTCAATAAAAATTAAAACAGTGCAGACCGTAAAGTAAGACCATACACCTTTAAATCGAATCTCACCGCTGCGTGTTATTCGCACCTTCTGCTCGGAGCAGGCTGCCTCGCGGCACATCAGGAAAACCGCTTAATGCTGCTTGGTTCCCCACCTGACATGGTTCACAGCGCCTGATTGCGCAAGACCCACTCTTCAACGCAGCAGGTAACGGCTCAAGCCGCAACGGCTCAACCCTCAAAAAAGGAATACACCCCTGCTGTAGCGGATTTCAGGTACAGGGCTCCGCTAACTCCCCGGCTTGTATGGCCTTAATTTACGGTCTGCAACCGTTTTGTAGGTAACTTTTCCGTTACCTTACTATTATAACAGATTTGATATCTTTTTTCAATAGGATTTTTAAATTTAATAAAATTTATTCAAGCTTATACTTATCCTGCAAGGTTGAGCCGAGCAAAAGGTAGAAGTTAAAGAATATAATAAACAACGCTATAACGCTCACGGTATTTATAAGGAACATTGCACCGAATGCCTTTGAAAACGCCGCATAGCATATATCGGCTGCCGCACAAGCAAGAACGGCGGCAAAGCAGACTATCAGGCGCTTGTCAAGACGCTTTTTGTTCTCCTCGGCAAAGCTTATTGCCAGACGTGCGTTTCGCTCGTCGGTGATATCGGGCTCGGTAGCGAGGGATATGACGCCGGAATAGCATCGAAGCGCAAAGCCTGCAAGCAAAACGAATGCCACGCCCGCAAGCACCGCAAGCGCAAGAGTAATTATATAAAGCTCCATTGCGACCTCGTCGCGCCAGATTATCTCAAGACCGTTGTTATAAAATTTTTGCTGGAATATAAGCTCCATTACGTAATAAGCGGCAAAGCCTACGCCCGCAAGCGTACAAAAAATTGCGCTTTTTATCTTACTGACCTTTACCACCTTACCGAGCATAGAAAGAGCCACGGCAAAAAGCGGGATAGTCAGAAGATCGGGGATAACATTGACTCCGTCAAATCGGAAATCGAAGGAAAGCACGATAGCCGCAAGGATCAAAACCGATGCGATGCTCACACGTCTCTTTATAAATATTCCCTTTTTGGTAAGCACCTTTTCGGCATACGCTGTGTTGAGCGAATCCATAAATATCTTATCCTTGCCTACCCTGCCGAAATAGCTCATAATTCTCACAAGCCAGAAAATGCCCACCGCG
>JAGCNJ010000055.1 GCA_017646005.1 Clostridia bacterium
GATATAACAAATTATTCTTATTCCAATATCGATTACGATTCGGTTTATAATTACATAAGATTCAAGCCCTGGTATTCGGGTGATATAAAAGCAGGTGAGTACTTCGCCGTTGAATATATCGGATTCTTCAAGACCGAAGCGGATGCACAGGCGTACACCTATGAGATAGATAAAACGCTTCTTGGTCTGACACCCGCATTCAATGCACGCCTGATTGAGCCCGGAGACATCTTAAAGCTTGAATATACATGCTTCCCGGCATATGCAGATGTAAGCAGCATTGCGTATACGTCCTCTGACAGTAGCGTAGCATCGGTAAGCTCTGACGGTACAGTCACGGCTGTCAAGGCAGGTAAAGCGGTGATCACAATAAAGGATACCGCCACCGATATCAGCGCAGACGTCGTAATTGCTGTTCAGAACGATACTCCCGTATATATTTACGGAAAGAACAGCGAAAACGGTGAAAATATCGTTCTTAACGTGATCGGAGACTCAATTTCATACGGCGCCGGTGTTACCAATAAGGCTAATACGTATCACGGACGTTGGGCAAGTGCTCTTAAGATGACCGTAAACAACTGGAGCGTTGGCGGCTCTGCTATAACAGGTGATTATAAGCTTGGCGGAAGCCTCATTGAGACCTTTGTTCCGAGAATGGAAAGAATGGTAAAGGGAACAGCCGGAAGCTATGATGTTGTAAATACGACCGAAAAGCCTGATATCCTGCTTGTATACGGAGGAACAAACGACTATAACGGAAACTGGACTATAGGTAAAATTACAGATAAGACCAGAAGCACCTTCTACGGTGCAATAAACGAGCTTATCGAGCTTTCGCTTACAAATTATCCCGAAGCAAAAATTGTATTCTTTACTCCTATCAAGCGCTGTGACTTCGGTACAGGCGAGGGAAATGATAATACGGGTATGCGCCGCTATGACCTTGAGGCATACGTTGAAGCTATGAAGGAGGCGTGCGAATATCATAATGTAACCTGTATAGACCTTTATAATAACGAGCAGGTGAACCTCATAGGTAAGCGTATCGATTATATCAAGGACGGCGTGCATATGACAGATGCCGGTCACGGTATATTTGCAAAGGTAGCACTTGAGGAAATGGAAAAGGCGGGAGTTATAAAGACTTACGATTATACACCCGAGCCTGCACCCACGTATACACTTGATCCTGAGCGTGATCTTAGTGCAGATTATCACGTGTTAGATGCAGTAATGCTCGATGAGCTTACAACCTATGCAGCCGGAACACTTCTCGACCGCCAGAGAATGAGCAAGCATACTCTTGGCAACGGTTATATCAGATTTGGAGCGGAAACACTTACTTCAAAGCTTGCCCCTAGTATTACCGTGGATTTTGCAAAGCTTGATTTCTCTGTTGCAGATTATCCGTATATGTCGGTTATCTATAAGACCGATTCAACCGGAAGTAATATAGCTCTTGAGCTTCGCGGTGCTGATAATAAGCTTTCAAGAACCGGTGACCAGCCGGTGCTCGTAAGCAATAAAAGAGCGGCATTCTACGTTGATATCAAGGGCTTTGCCTCGGACGATATCAATCTTTCCGGCAATATTATAAATTCTGATCTATATATGCCGATGTCCTTCTTCAAGGATACCTACAGCATGACTGCGGAAAGCTACGTTGATATTGAAAGCATAGCCTTCTTCAAAACAGAAGCATTGGCAAGCTCATATGCTGAAAACTTTGGAATTGTAACCTACGATATTACCGCAACCGCGATCGGTAACGGTACAGTATCTGTCGATAACGGCGAAGCAGCAGAATCGGTAGCTTCGACCGTGGTAACAGGAACAACCATTACTCTTAAGGCAACAGCAAATGCAGGCTACAAGCTTGAGGGCTGGTATGATATCACAAACGGAAAGAACGTACTTCTTTCCCGTGAAACAAGCTTCGTATATACCGCAAATAAAGATGCAAAAATCGAAGCAAGATTTATGGATGAAACCATAAGCATCGCAGTAAAGCTTGTAGCAAGCACAAGCGAGGGCGGCTTCATCTCGGTAAACGGTAATACCGAAGAAGACGTAAACGATTACGTAAACGGCTCAAGCACAACAGCTCTTACGGCAGTAGCAGACGAGGGCTACGTGTTCGCATACTGGAAGAGAGTATCCTGCTCAACAGGTACTGAAATCTTTATGAGCACAGACGAAACACTTAAAGCAGCACCTCTCGGCAATACAGTATACTATATGCCCGTATTCGTAGCAGAGGGCGAAACTGTAAGCCTCTATCTCGATGCACAGGGACTTATCGTAAGTGATACCGAAGAGCCTGAAGTACCTTCCAGACTCGGATATACTGCAGGTGAATGGAAGCTTGTGACAGACGGTGACGTAGTAGATACCTACAAGCCTTACTACACGAAAGCGGAAGAAACGAATACTCTCACAATCGTATACGCAGACGGAGAAAGCGAAGATATCTACTTCAGATACGATGATAAGATAGACGTTGTCGGCACACTTGACAATCCGATCTGGACACTTACTGCAAACGGAGAAGAGACAATAATCTCCTTCTCCAAGAAATTCGGCTTCGGAGCAGCGTTTACAAGTAACATCACCCTTACCGAAAGTGAAAATCCCAACGGCAATAACGCGATCGTAAGCGGCGTAGAAGCAGTATACGACAGCGGAGCAAAGCTTATCAAGTTCGTGGCAATGTTCACACTTCCCGAGGGAGCAACACTTAATGAACGCGGCGTACTTCTCACAAATGACGCTGATATAGCAGAGGATATGGAGCTTAATACACCCAACATCATTGTAGGACGAGTAAACTCGGATCCTTCGACCGCAACGAAGACCTTCATCATCAATAAGACAAAGGTAAATGCAGGCGATATATGGTACGGCAGACCCTATATCGTATATACTGAGGGCGGCGTAACCAAGACTCTGTATGCTACCACAATGGAGGGAATGGCTAAGTAAGCTTTCCTGACAAACCAAATTTGCTTTACACAACTCAGTCGGCACTCACAGACCGACAGTGCGACCGGAAGCCGCGGGGAATTATCCCCGCGGTTTTTTTGCTTGTATTTATATATTAACAAAAAATACTTGCTTTTTTCTTGTCGTTGGAGTATAATAAACTATGATTATGCTAAAATTCCAATATAAACTCAAAGAAAGGCAGATAAATGGGACTTTTAGAAAAGATTTTCGGCACATACAGTGAACGACAGCTTAAAAAAATATATCCGATCGCTGATGCGATCGAAGCGATTGCTCCTAAATATAAGGCTATGAGTGACAGCGAGCTTCGCAATATGACAGACGTACTCAAGGGCAGACTTGCAAACGGAGAAAGCCTTGACGATATACTTGTAGATGCTTTTGCGACCGTAAGAGAAGCGGATGAGCGTGTGCTCGGTAAGCGTCCATTCTACGTTCAGCTCGTCGGCGGTATTATACTTCATCAGGGACGTATTGCCGAAATGAAAACGGGTGAGGGTAAAACCCTTGTGGCGACTCTTCCCGCATACCTTAACGCACTTGCTGGCAACGGCGTGCATATCGTAACCGTAAACGAATATCTTGCAAAACGTGACAGCGATGAAATGGGCAGAGTTTACGGCTTTCTTGGGCTTTCGACAGGACTTATCCATCACGATCAGGCACCGCTTGAAAAGCAGTCGGCATATAAGGCTGACATCACCTACGGTACGAACAACGAATTTGGCTTTGACTACCTGCGTGATAATATGGCGATATACAGCTCACAGCTTTATCAGCGCGGGCACGCGTTTGCTATCGTGGATGAGGTAGACTCGATACTCATAGACGAAGCAAGAACTCCCCTTATAATTTCGGGCGAGGGTGACGAGGTGAGTGAGCTTTATGCAAAGGCTGACGCGCTTGTCCGCACGATGAGAAAATATGTCATCAAGGAAGCTGACAAAAAGGAGCTTATGGATGACGTAGATGCTGACTATATCGTGGACGAAAAGGCTCATTCAGTAAATCTTACAAAGAGCGGTATAGAAAAAGCAGAGAAGTTTTTTGATATCGAAAACCTTTCAGATATTGAAAACGCAACTATCGCGCATCACGTAAACCAGGCTATGCGCGCGCACGGCGTAATGAAGCGCGACGTAGACTATATCGTCAAGGACGACGAGGTGCTTATTATAGATTCCTTCACGGGAAGAATAATGTACGGCAGACGCTATTCCGAAAGCTTGCACCAGGCGATAGAGGCAAAGGAGCGCGTAGAGATCAAGCGTGAAAACAAAACGCTTGCAACGATAAGCTTCCAGAACTATTTCCGTATGTACAAAAAGCTTTCGGGTATGACCGGTACGGCGCTTACAGAGGAAAATGAATTCAGAGAAATATATGCGCTTGACGTGGTAGAGGTACCCACAAACAAGCCGATGATAAGAAAGGACCTTACCGATGCCGTATATACGACGACTGCGGGAAAGTACAGAGCGATAGTCGAGCAGATAAAGGCTTGTAACGAAAAGGGACAGCCTGTGCTTGTCGGTACGGTATCAATTGAAAAATCCGAGGAGCTTTCCGCGATACTTAAAAAGCAGGGCATCAAGCATACGGTGCTTAACGCGAAGTATCACGAAAAGGAAGCCGAGATCGTAGCACAGGCAGGTAAGCTTAATGCGGTAACGATATCCACAAATATGGCGGGACGCGGTACCGATATTATGCTTGGCGGTAACGCTGAATTCCTTGCAAAGCATGAAATGCGCAGGCGTGAAATTCCCGAGCAGATAATAAATCTTGCAGTAGGCACGTCCGAGGACAGCGTGGAAGAGGTAGTGAATGCCCGCGCACTGTTTAAGGAGCTTGTGGCAAAATACAAGGAAGAAATCGCTCCCGAAGCAGAAAAGGTAAGACAAGCGGGCGGACTTTATATCCTTGGCACAGAGCGTCATAAGAGCCGCAGAATAGATAATCAGTTAAGAGGACGTGCAGGACGTCAGGGCGACCCCGGAGCATCACGCTTCTTCTTATCTCTTGAGGACGACCTTATGCGTCTGTTCGGCGGAGACAGAATAATGGGCATGGTCAAGTCTCTCGGCATCGACGAGGATACGGTCATCGACCAGAAGATACTTTCGGGAAGCATTGAATCCGCACAGAAGAAGATCGAGGACAGAGAATTCAACTTCAGAAAATCTGTAATCGAATACGATAACGTAATGAATGAGCAAAGACGTGTTATATATTCTCAAAGACGTGATGTTATGGACGGCGAGGATATGAGTAAGACGATCAAGCGTATGATAAACGACGTTATCGATACGGTCGTTGCAGAGAATACCTCAGACGAGGTGCGTGACGACTGGAATTACGATGCTATCAGATCGCATTTCTACGGATATCTTACTGCTGATAACGATTTCAGATATACCTCCGACGATTTTGATAAGATAAGCGCGGAGGATATCTCAAATATGCTTAAGGAACGCGCAGAAAAGCTTTACAGTATCAAGGAAGAGCTTTTCGGAGAAAATATCCGAGAGGTCGAAAGAGTTGTATTGCTTCGCAGCGTGGACGAAAACTGGGTCGAGCATCTTGAAGCTATGGATCAGATGCGCGCAGGCGTATTCTTGCAGGGATACGCGCAGAGAAACCCGCTTAACGAATATAAGATCACAGGCTCTGATATGTTCGATGAGATGATCTATTCGATCAAGCAGAGCGTGACAAGACGTATCCTCACGGTAATGCCTAAGGAGCAGCCCACCGTGCGCGTGCAGGTGCTCAAGGAAGCAAACGGCGGACGAATGAATCTCGCATTTGAACAGGGAAGAACTAAAGCTCCCGAAGCACCCAAAGCAATACCTACCGTAAGAGCGGCGGCAAAGGTCGGAAGAAACGATCCCTGCCCCTGCGGAAGCGGTAAGAAATATAAGAAGTGCTGCGGCGCAAATGATAACGACGCAGAAAACTAACGATTAAGGAAAACTGTTATGCCATCAGATCAGATACAATGGTTTCCGGGGCATATGGCGAAAACGCGCAGACTCATATCAGAGTCCTTAAAGCTTGTTGATATCGTCATCGAGCTTTTGGACGCGCGTATACCATACAGCTCCAAGAATCCCGAAATAACAAGGCTTGTAGGCGATAAGCCTATGCTTACGCTGATGAATAAGGCATCTCTTGCAGACCCTGCCCATTTTGACGAATGGAAGAAATATTATACCGGAAAGGGCAAGGGATGTATCATAACCGATGTCAGCACAGGTCAGGGAATAGGTGAGATCGCACCGGCGGTGAGAAGCATTCTCGGAGATAAAATTGAGCGTTATGAGGAAAAGGGCATGACCGGCAGACGCTTGAAGGCGATGATCGTCGGTATCCCGAACGTCGGAAAATCCTCGCTTATAAATAAGCTTTCGGGCAACAAAAAGGCAAAGGTTGAGGACAGACCGGGCGTTACCGTAAACAAACAGTGGGTGTCAACCTCTATCGGAATAGATCTTCTTGATATGCCCGGCGTGCTTTGGCCGAAATTTGAGGATGAAACCGTGGGTGAAAGCCTTGCTATGACGGGTGCGATAAAGGATCAGGTGCTTGATACCGAGCTTATTGCGATGCGCCTTTGCGGCAGACTCAGACACTTGTATCCAAGCGAGCTTTGCGCGAGATACAAGCTTGGTGATATTGAAAAATACGAAGACTTTACCGATTACGAGCTGTTTGAGGAAATAGGCCGTAAGCGCGGATGCATTATATCGGGCGGTGAAATAAATACCGAAAGATGCGCGCTTATGCTTCTTGACGAGCTTCGGTCGGGTACCATCGGACGCATAACACTTGAAAGAGTAAATGACCGTTAAGAGAGGTAGACTATGCCTAAAAAAATAACAGAACCGCTTGGCTTTGAGCTTGAAGATGAGCTTCATGCTAAAGGATATAAAATAGTCTGCGGAACAGACGAGGCAGGCAGAGGACCGCTTGTAGGCCCTGTGGTTGCAGGCGCGTGTGTGCTTGATCCGAGTAAGGAAATCCCTGGGCTTAACGATTCAAAAAAGCTTTCCGAAAAGAAAAGGGAAGAGCTGTATGAGCTTATCTGCGAAAATGCCGTCGCTTGGGCGACAGGCGTATGTACTCCCGCGGAGATTGATGAAATAAACATCCTCAACGCGTCTATGCTTGCAATGCGACGTGCGATCGCCGCGCTTGGTATGAAGGTCGATGCCGCACTCGTGGACGGAAACTGCACGAGATCGTTTGAAATTCCCGCTTTTGCGGTTGTAAAGGGAGATTCAAAATCCCCGTCAATCGCCGCCGCTTCGATACTTGCCAAGGTTACAAGAGACAGAATGTGTGTTGAGCTTGACCGCGAGTACCCCGAATATAATATTGCAAAGCATAAGGGATACCCGACCGCCGAGCATATGGAGCTTGTAAGAAAATACGGGCCGTGCCCCGAGCACAGACGCACGTTTCTTAAATTCTTGAATAATGAAGAACGTAAATAACCGCGAGCTTGGCAGACAGGGTGAGCGTATCGCAAGGGAATACCTTGCCGAAAAATGCGGCTACACGATAATCGGAGCAAATTACTACGCATCTCATAAGGAGATCGACATAATCGCAATTGATAGCGAATATATTGTATTCGTTGAGGTGAAGTGCCGTACAAAAAGCGATAGACTTATCCACAGACCGGGCCGCGCGGTCGGATTTACAAAGCGTAAAAATATAATCGAGGCGGCAAACAGATTTATTTTTGAAAACTGCGATATGGATTTTGTTGCAGGCAAGTGTGCAAGGGTCGACGTAATAGAGGTAACCGTACCTCCGATGGATCAGAGATTCAATGACACGTCCGGCGAGCTTAAGCTTTCCGCCTGCAGTATAAACCATATCAGGAATGCATTTTATTCAAACGGCACTCTCAGGTGATAAGCTGTGAACGGAGATTATTATGAAGCTTTGTGATCTGCACTGTGATACATTGTTTGAAATTATAAAAAGAAAAAAGCACCTGTATGATTTTGACGGTCATTTGTCGCTTGATAAGCTGAGCGGATACGAAGGCTTTATTCAGGTCATGGCGATGTGGTCGGAAAACAAGCGCAGTATTGATGAAAACTATGATGCCTTCCTGAATTCTGCAGGCGTGCTTGAAAACGAGCTTTCATATGCCGACAAAAAAGGCTACAAGGTAAGACTTGCAAGGTCGGGTGCTGATATAATTAAGAATGAGAGCGACGGGTATTCTACCGTGATCTTCGCGGTAGAGGGCGCAAAGCTTTTGGACAACAGTATTGCACGGCTTGAAATGCTATACAGTCTCGGTGTGAGGCTTCTTACCCTTGTGTGGGCAGGCACCTGCCCGATGGGCGGTGCGCACGATAACGACGAGCCTTTGTCAGAATTCGGACTTGAGGTCGTAAAAAAATGCTTTGAGATCGGGATCATTCCCGACGTATCACACGCAAACGCAAGACAGATCGATCAGACGCTTGAGCTAGCGTGCAAATACTCAAAGCCGATAGTCGCAACCCACTCAAACTCATGCGCTGTACATAAGCATACGCGTAATTTGAGCAATGAGCACTATAAGGCGATAGTATCGCTTGGCGGGGTGGTCGGTGTCAGTACGGCTTGCGAGCATTTAAACTTCAAGGATGCAACGGCTGACGATATGGTAAAGCATATAATGCATTATTACTCGCTTGCACCGAACGGCGTTTGCCTCGGCTGTGATTTTGACGGAGTAGAAAGACTGCCGGAGCCGCTTAAATGCGTGGCGGATATCGGTATGCTCACAGAGCTTCTGACAAAAGAGGGGCTTGGAAAGAGCGAGATTCAAAATATTGTATATAATAACGCCAGAGATTTTCTTGTAAACAATCTCGGCAGGATATAAGAAAGGTAAAGACGATGAATTACATTAGCACAAGATCGGCAGAAAAGGAAAGAAAGAGCGTATCTTCAATGTACGCTATCAAGACGGGACTTGCCGCAGACGGCGGACTTTTTGTTCCGGAAAGCGTACCTGCACTTACACATGAGGATATAGAGAAACTTTGTGCGCTTGATTATCCTCATCGCGCAGCAGAAGTGCTTTCGCGCTTTCTGACCGATTATGATAAAGAATATCTTCTCGACAGCGCAAATAAGGCATACAGCGCGGAAAGATTCCCCGGCGGCGCGGCACCTCTTGCTAAGCTTGATGATACGAGAAATGTTCTTGAGCTCTGGCACGGTCCTACCTGCGCGTTCAAGGATATGGCACTCCAGATAATGCCGAGACTTCTCACAGGCGCACTTAAGGGTACGGGAGAAAAAAGAGAAGCGTTTATCCTCGTTGCAACCTCCGGTGATACCGGAAAGGCGGCGCTTGAGGGGTATAAGGATATCGATCAGATAAAGATAACCGTTTTCTATCCCGAGGACGGAGTCAGCCGTGTTCAGAAGCTTCAGATGGCAACACAGACAGGTGAAAACGTGTGCGTATGCGCTATAAACGGCAACTTTGACGATGCTCAAAGCGGAGTTAAGAAGATATTCTCGGATAAGGCGTTTGCTGAAAAGCTTGATAAGAACGGACTTTTCTTGTCAAGTGCAAACCCTATAAACTGGGGACGCCTCGCACCGCAGATCGTTTACTATATCTCGGCTTACTGTGACCTTGTAACAAGAGGGGATATAAAGATAGGCGACAGCATCAACGTGACCGTGCCTACGGGTAACTTCGGAAATATCCTTGCGGCATATTATGCAAAGCTTATGGGACTTCCGATAAACAAGCTTATCTGCGCGTCCAACAGCAATAACGTGCTTACCGACTTTATAAAGACGGGTACATACGACAGAAATCGTAAGTTCTATACGACAATGTCACCCTCAATGGATATACTTATTTCAAGCAACCTTGAACGTCTGCTTTATCTCATAAACGGCCCAAAAAAGACAAGTGAATATATGAAAAAGCTTGCGGATGAGGGATGCTATACGGTGGACAAGGAATGCCTTGCAAAGATAAGAGAAAGCTTTGAGGGCGCATATTGCGACGAGGTACAGACCTCAGATACAATAAAGGAAACCTTTGAAAATGAAAAATATCTTGTCGATACACATACCGCGGTCGCGCTTAAGTGTGCAAACGAATATATCGCACAAAGCGGAGATATACGTCCGATGGTTATAGCATCTACGGCAAGTCCGTATAAGTTTGCGCTTGATGTGCTTGCGTCGCTTGACGATAGTATTTCCTGCGATCCTCTTGAAGCACTCGATAAGCTTTCCGAAATCACCTCTACGCCTATTCCCGCGCCTCTTTCAGGTCTCGATAAGCGTGAAGTGAGATTCAAAAAGACGATAAACAAGGAAGAAATGCTTGAAGAGATTTCGGGAGAGCTTGGCATAAAATAAGCAGAAAAAACGTCAATAATAACTTTGAGTGAGGAGCTATGGCTTTATTCGTACTATCAGATACCCATCTTTCGCTGTCCGATAATAAGCCTATGGATGTTTTCGGCAAGCGATGGCAGAATTATACCGAGCGCCTTAATAAGAGCTGGAACGCGGTCGTCGAGAAGGACGACACGGTCGTTATAGCAGGGGATATTTCCTGGGCTATGTCATATACGGGAGCCACAGAGGATTTTAAGTTCATTCACGCCTTAAACGGTAAAAAGATCATAGGAAAGGGAAACCACGATTATTGGTGGACCTCTATGAAAAAGCTTACCGGGTTGCTTGATGAGCTTGAAATAGATTCCATACGCTTTCTATATAACAACGCGCTTTACGATAACGGCTTTATTATCACAGGCTCGCGCGGATGGTATGTGGACGAAAACAATAAAAACGCCCCGGACAGCGCCGATTTTGATAAGATCGTTGCACGCGAGGTCATAAGGCTTGAGATGAGTCTTAAGGATGGCGAAAAATTAAGGGAAGAGCATCCGGAAGCGGAAATGCTTGCGTTCTTGCATTTTCCGCCCGTAATGGGAAGCTTTGTTTGCAGACCGATAGTGGATCTGCTTCACAAGTACGGCGTGAAAAGGTGCTATTTCGGGCACATACATTCCTCATATGAGCTCCCGCCGCACTTTGATTTTGAGGGCATAGAGTTTTATATAACCTCAGCGGATTATTTAAGCTTCACCCCTCTGAAGATAAGACAGAGTAAAGAGTAAGTTGTTGTAAAAATGACCGAAAGAAAAGAAAAAATCTTAATAATTTTATATTAAAGGCAGAAAATTAACAAAAATTGCCGAAACTATTGACAATAGAAGAAAATTTATGTAAAATTTAATCTGTAATGCTATATTATGGATTGTTGTGTAAAAACAAAGCATCCGCAATGAAAGGAATAACAGCATGAGTTTGAAAAATCTTACAAATCCCGAAAAAAACGTAGTGGAATTCGAATTTTCCGCGGATAAGGAAACGTTTGAAAAGGCAGTTGCCAAGGTATATAAGAGCAAGGCCGGATCTATCAACGTTCCCGGCTTCCGTAAGGGCAAGGCTCCCCGTTCTATCATCGAAAAGATGTACGGCAAGGGCGTTTTCTATGAGGACGCGGTAAACGAGATACTTCCCGACGCTTACGAAGCAGCTATAAAGGATTGCGAGCTCGTATTCGTATCAATGCCTGAATTTGATATCGTATCTATTGACGATAACGGTGTTGTATTCAAGGCAAGAGTATACACAAAGCCCGAGGTTGAGATCAAGGATTATAAGGGCATCGAAGTAACAAAGGCAGCCGTTGAGGTTACCGAGGATGACATCAAGTCAGAGCTTGAACAGAAGAGAGTACAGGCTTCTCGTCTTATCGATATCACAGACCGTGCCGTAGAAAACGGCGATAACGTAGATATCGACTACGAAGGCTCTGTAGACGGCGTACCCTTTGATGGCGGTAAGGCAGAGCATCAGTCTCTCGTTATTGGTTCCGGCAGCTTTATCCCCGGCTTTGAAGAACAGATCATCGGTAAGAACATCGGTGACGAGTTCGATATCAACGTAACATTCCCCACAGAATATCACGCTTCCGAGCTTGCAGGCAAGGCGGCTGTATTCAAGATCAAGCTCCACGGCATCAAGTTCAACGAAATGCCCGAGATTGATGATGAATTTGCAAAGGATAACGGCTTTGATACGCTCGATGAATATAAGGACGATATTAAGGCAAGAATCACAGATAGAAAGAACAGGGAAGCAGACGCAGGTGTTGAAGAGCAGATCATTAACGCTCTTATCGAACAGCTTGAAGCAGACATTCCCGAGGCTATGTTCAAGTCTGAAGCCGAGAATATGCTCAGAGATTACGATAACCGTCTGAGAATGCAGGGCCTTGACATCGGTACTTACATGAAGTATACCGGTATGACTCTCGACCAGATGAGAGAGCAGTTTATGCCTCAGGCTGAGCGTCAGGTAAAGACACGCCTTGCTCTTGAAAAGATCGCAGAGCTTGAAAAGCTTGATGCAAGCGCAGAGGAGATCGCCGCAGAATACGAGGAAATGTCCAAGATGTATTCTATGGAGATTGAAAGATCAAGGAGGTCGTTGACGACAAGGGCGTTGCGGCTGACCTCAAGGTGAAGAAGGCAGTTGAGCTCGTTAAGGCTGCAGCTAAGGTAGTTGCAGAAAAGAAGACAGCTGCAAAGAAGCCCGCAGCAAAGAAGACAGCTGCAAAGGCAGAAACTGCGGAAAAGAAGCCTGCGGCTAAGAAGACAGCTGCAAAGGCAGAAACTGCAGAAAAGAAGCCCGCGGCTAAGAAGACAGCTGCAAAGGCAGAAACTGCAGAAAAGAAGCCCGCGGCTAAGAAGACAGCTGCAAAGGCAGAAACTGCAGAAAAGAAGCCTGCAGCTAAGAAGACAACTACAACAAAGAAGGCGGCTAAGAAGGATGAGGGCGAAAACGCCTGAGTACCTACCGCCAAGTAAGTGAAAGGTGGTAAATTAATGTCACTCGTACCAATGGTTATTGAACAAACTGCTCACGGTGAGCGTTCGTTTGACATTTTCTCACGACTTCTTAACGACAGAATAATATTTTTGGCAGATGAGGTCAATCATGTGACCGCATCGCTTGTGGTGGCTCAGATGCTTTATCTTGAGTCACAAGACCCCGATAAGGATATATACCTTTATATAGACAGCCCCGGCGGCTCGGTGTCTGACGGTCTTGCGATCTATGATACGATGAACTATATAAAGTGCGACGTTTCCACTATCTGTATCGGTATGGCGGCAAGTATGGGCGCGTTTCTCTTATCAAGCGGAGCAAAGGGAAAGAGAATTGCTCTGCCCAACAGTGAAATAATGATCCATCAGCCTCTCGGCGGTGCACAGGGTCAGGCGTCCGATATGCTTATCGCGGCAGATCATATCAAGCGTACACGCGACAGACTTAACAGCATCCTTGCCGAAAATACAGGTAAGCCGATAGACGTTATCGCAAAGGATACAGACCGCGATAATTGGCTTACAGCACAGGCGGCGCTCGAATACGGCATCGTAGATAAGGTTGCCAAGAACAGAGAATCGCTTAAGTAAATCGCTGAAAAATCCAGATATAAGCTTAGCGTTGCCCCCGGCAACGCTGAGTTTTTAATAGGTAAAATTAATGGCTAACAATAAAAATGATCAGAAAACTATGAAATGCTCCTTTTGCGGAAGAAGCGAAAACGAGGTTGCCTTTATAATTCCTTCGCCGTATGGCGCTTGTATATGCGACAGATGCGTTGATACCTGCTACAGTATCATAGGCGAAGAGGAAAAGGCAAGTAATAAAGGCTCGCAGTTTTCCTTTGATGAGCTTCCCAAGCCCCGTGAGATAAAGAGCGCACTCGATGAATACGTTATCGGACAGGATGCGGCAAAGCGCGCACTTTCGGTAGCTGTATATAATCACTATAAGAGAATACTTCAGGCAGAAAAGCGTCACGGCAAAAAGGATGATGACGGCGTAGAGCTTCAGAAAAGCAACGTGCTTTTGCTCGGACCTACGGGCGTGGGTAAGACCTTTTTGGCACAGACGCTTGCAAAAACGCTCAAGGTGCCTTTTGCTATAGCTGATGCTACAACTCTCACAGAAGCGGGATACGTAGGCGAGGACGTTGAAAACATCCTGTTAAGACTTATTCAGGCGGCTGATTTTGATATAAAGCGTGCTGAAATGGGTATCATTTATATTGATGAGATCGATAAGATCTCAAGAAGAAGCGAAAACCGTTCGATCACGCGTGACGTGTCGGGCGAGGGCGTACAGCAGGCACTTCTTAAGATACTCGAGGGTACGGTTTCAAACGTGCCTCCGCAGGGCGGAAGAAAGCATCCGAATCAGGAATTTATTCAGATAGATACTTCAAATATTCTCTTTATCTGCGGCGGAGCATTCGATAAGATCGACGAGATAATCGAGCGTAGACAGGGCTCAAGCACAGCAGGCTTCTTTGGTGAGATAAAGAAAAAGGAAGAAAAGCTTACAGAGGGAATATATAAGGACGTAATACCGCACGATATCGTTAAATACGGACTTATCCCGGAGCTTGTAGGCAGACTTCCGGTCATAGTATCGCTTGACAATCTTAATGAAGAATCGCTTGTTCGTGTCCTTACTGAACCGAAGAACTCAATTATAAAGCAGTATAAAAAGCTTTTTGGTATGGATAACGTTGAGCTTGAGTTTGAAGATGCGGCACTCAAGCATATAGCACACCTTGCTATAGACCGCAACACAGGCGCACGCGGACTTCGTTCTATAATGGAAGAGTTTTTGGGAAGCATTATGTATGATGTGCCGTCACTTGAAAGCATAAAAAATGTAATTATAACCGAAGCTTATGTAAAGGGCGAGGCCGAGGTAAAATACGAATAAACGCAAACTGTTAAAGGATCTGTTTCTACAGGTCCTTTTTTATTTATAAAAACAGTTAAATTGCGGCTTTTGTGTATATTTTGTAAGCCTTGTGCAAAACTAAACATACATTAAAATGCCGAAAGGATACAGTATTATGAAAATTAAACTTACAGCGTTTCTGACGCTTATTCTTACGATTGTAATGCTTCTTTGCTCGTGTATGGGGCAAAATAACGAAAAAAGCGTCTACTATCTCAACTTCAAGCCTGAGGTCGCAGAGGTGTATGAGCGCATAGCGAATGATTATTATAATGAAACGGGCATAAGGCTCAACGTCGTTACAGCCGCTTCAAACACCTATGAGCAGACACTCAAATCCGAGATCGCAAAGGCTGATGCGCCTGCGATATTTCAGATAAACGGACCCAGGGGATACGCCTCCTGGAAGGATTACTGCGCCGATCTTTCAAACTCAAAAATATACGGACTTTTAAGTGATAAGAATTTGGCTATCCGCGACGGAGACGGTGTCTACGGCATCCCTTACGTTGTGGAGGGATACGGAATAATTTATAATGACAGCATAATGCAAAAATATTTTGACAGTCCCGATAAACAGGTTGATGTTTCAAGCGTTGACGATATAAACTCATTTGCAATATTATCCTCTGTCGTTACCGATATGACACGACTTAAGGATTCGCTTGGAATAGATGGCGTATTTGCGTCAACCTCTCTGAAGCCCGGTGAGGATTGGAGATGGACGACACACCTTGCCAATATCCCGATCTATTACGAATTCAAGAATAACGATATAGACCTTACGGGCGATCAGACTCGCGAGATTGAGTTTATGTATGCAGACAATTTCAGAAATATATTTGACCTTTATATAAATAATTCGGTAACCGATCCAAAGCTTTTAGGAAGCAAGCAGGTAGCTGATTCAATGGCAGAATTTGCTCTTGGAAGATGTGCGATGGTTCAGAACGGAAACTGGGCGTGGAGTCAGATCGCAGGAGTAGCAGGCAACACGGTAGACGAAAACGATATAAAATTTATGCCTATCTATATGGGGGTCGAGGGTGAAGAAAAGCAAGGTCTGTGTATCGGTACAGAAAATTATCTTGCTATCAATAAAAACCTTACTGCAGAAAAAAGAGAGCTTGCGGAAAATTTCCTCTTCTGGCTTTTTACAAGTGAGAAGGGAAAGAGATACGTTACACAAGAGCTTGATTTTATAACGCCCTTTACTTCATTTGACAGTGCTGAGGTGCCGGATGACCCGCTTGCACGTGAGGTGGTTGAATATATGAACCGAGGGGATGTTTTCAGCGTAGATTGGAACTTCACGCTTTTTCCGAGCCAGACCTTTAAGGATAATTTCGGCTCATCGCTTTTAGCCTATGCGCAGGGGACAAAGCCGTGGAATGAAGTAAGGGATTCTGTAATAAGCGATTGGAAAAAGGAAAGCTCGCGATAAAGGGGAATACAGATGATAAAAAAATACGTTGGTAAATATTTTCCCATATTTTTATTTCCAACAGTCATCGCCTTCTTTGTTGCATTTATTGCGCCGTTTGTAATCGGTCTGTATCTGTCCTTCTGTGATTTCACAACGGTTACAAACGCGCGCTTTATCGGGCTTGAAAATTATTTAAGGATATTCAGCGAAAGCTCGGACTTCTTAAATGCGCTTTGGTTTACGGTGAAATTTACGGTCGTATCGGTAATAAGCATAAATGTATTGGCATTTGCTCTGGCACTTATACTCACGCGCCCTATGAAGGGAACAAGCGGCTTCAGAACGGGCTTTTTTATGCCAAACCTTATCGGAGGTATCGTGCTTGGATATATATGGCAGATAATAATCAACGGCGTGCTTGGCTATTTCGGTGTTGATATAACCTATGCGGCGAAATACGGCTTCTGGGGACTCGTCATTCTGACAAACTGGCAGCAGATAGGCTATATGATGATAATCTATATCGCCGGAATACAGAATGTGCCGTCGGATATGCTTGAGGCGGCGGATATAGACGGAGCAAGCTATTTTCAGAAATTAAGGTATATAATCATTCCGACGGTTTCATCTGCTGTGACGATATGCACCTTTTTAACCCTTTCAAATTCGTTTAAGCTGTTCGACCAGAATTTAGCCCTGACCGGTGGTGCGCCGGGCAATCAGACGGCGATGCTCGCGCTTGATATATATAAGACATTTTATAACCGTGTAGGCTCGGAGGGAATAGGACAGGCAAAGGCTGTGATATTCTTTGTGATAGTGGCACTCATAGCCCTTGTTCAACAGTATGTAACGCTCTCACGTGACACAGAATAAACCGGAGAATCAAATGAAAACGAAAAACAAAAGACTTGATCTGCTTTTTTATATTTTACTGAGCCTTTTGGCGCTTGTATTTATAGCGCCCGTGCTTATAGTACTTTCAAATTCATTCAAGGGACAGTTTTATATAACCGATTCACCCTTTACGCTTCCCGATGCAACCACATTTGTCGGGCTTGAAAACTATGTAAACGGACTTAGAAAAACGGGATTTTTCAGTGCCTTTCTTTACTCGACCTTTATAACCGTATGCTCGGTCGTTGTTATAGTGTTTTTTACGTCAATGGCGGCGTGGTATATTTCAAGAGTAAGGAATGCTTTTACAAAAGCCATATATTATGCGCTTGTATTCAGTATGATAGTGCCGTTTCAGATGGTAATGTTTTCGCTATCGAAGATTACAAACGCAATGAACCTTGATAATCCGATAGGCATAATATTCATATACCTCGGATTCGGCGCGGGGCTCTCGGTGTTTTTGTTTACAGGCTTTGTTTCGGGCATACCCAATGAGGTTGAGGAAGCGGCGATGATAGACGGAGCAACACCGGTAAGAATGTACTTTAGCGTAGTCTTTCCGATGATGAAGCCGATAGTCATAACCGTTGCTATACTCAATGCAATGTGGATATGGAACGACTATCTTTTACCGTATCTTCTTATCGGAAACAAATATAAAACTATACCGATAGCGGTGCAGTATCTGCAGGGCGGTTACGGCTCACGTGATATGGGAGCACTTATGGCGATGCTTGTGTTATCAATAATACCCGTCGTGGTATTTTATCTGACTTGTCAGAAATATATAATCAAGGGCGTTGTAGCAGGCGCGGTCAAGGGCTGAAGGAGTGTGCATAAATGGCAGGAATAAGACTTGAAAAGGTAAGCAAGACCTTTGACGGGAATATTACGGTGATCCCTGAGCTTGATCTTGAAATTAAGGATAAAGAATTCGTTATACTTGTAGGCCCGTCCGGATGCGGGAAATCCACGACCTTACGAATGATAGCAGGGCTTGAATCTGTAAGCTCGGGAAAGCTTTATATAGGGGATATGCTTGTTAACGACACACCGCCCAAGGATCGGGATATAGCGATGGTATTTCAGAGCTACGCGCTCTATCCGCATATGAGCGTGTATAAAAATCTCGCGTTTGGACTGAAGCTTCGCGGTGAGGATAAGGCAGAAATAGATAAAAAGGTAAGAAGCGCCGCAAGGATGCTTGATATTGAAAAATATCTTGAGCGCAAGCCGCGTGCACTGTCCGGCGGACAAAGACAGCGTGTTGCTCTCGGTAGAGCGATGGTGCGCTCACCGCAGGTGTTCTTACTTGACGAGCCTCTTTCCAATCTTGATGCAAAGCTCAGAGGCGAGATGCGAACGTCAATATCAAAGCTTCATAAATCGCTCGGGGTGACCTTTGTTTACGTGACCCACGATCAGACAGAGGCTATGACTATGGCTGACAGAATAGTTGTAATGAAGGACGGTGTGATACAACAGTACGACACGCCGAAAAATCTGTATCACAATCCGATCAATACCTTTGTAGCGGGCTTTATCGGCTCACCCCGTATGAATCTGTTTTCGGCACAGGTTGCAAGTGAGAAGAATAAAATAATGCTTAGGGCGGATAAATACTTTTTTGAAGCCCCGTCTGAGCTTTCAGACAAGCTTTCGGGCTATGTCGGCAAAGAGGTAAACGTCGGCGTAAGACCGGAGGACATTCATGCGGAGGACTTTTTTATGGGACTTGAAAAATCACTGAAAATCGAAGCTGATATAGATATGGCAGAAATGATGGGAGCGGAGCTTTACGCATATTTCGATTTTGCCGGAGCAAGGATGATATCTCGTATTCCATCGCGAATGAACATCGTAGATAATGAGCGACTTCCCCTTGCGATAGATCTTGGCAAGCTTCATATTTTTGATAAGGAAACGGGGATTAGCTTGCGCGTATGAGAAGCTGCGGTACTTTACTTCATATATCCTCGCTTCCGGGTGAATACGGCATTGGTGTGTTCGGGAAGGATGCGTATTCATTCGTGGATTTCTTAAAAGCAAGCGGACAGAGCATGTGGCAGATATTACCGCTTGGTATAACAGGATACGGAGATTCGCCGTATCAGTCCTTTTCAAGCTTTGCGGGCAACCCGTATTTTATTGATCCGGAGGGACTTTATAAGGAGGGGCTTGCTACAAAGGATGAGCTTGAAAGTCAAAAGATCAAAGCAGATAAAGTCGATTACGGCAGACTTTATAAGGAAAGGTATGCTTTTCTCGACCTTGCTTTTTCGAGGTTTAATAAGGATGAACCCGATTATGCGGAGTTTTGTGTAAAAAACGCCTGGTGGCTTGACAGCTTTGCCTTGTTTATGACACTCAAGGAGCTTGCAGGCTCAAAAGGCATATCTGATTGGGACAGGGAATATAAAATCAAGGATAAAGCACTTCTTGAACAGGTAGAAAGAATTCACGGCGACAGAATAGATTTCTGGAAGATAAATCAATATCATTTTTTCAAGGAGTGGAAATCGCTTCGTGAATACGCCAACTCAAACGGCGTGCGCGTGATAGGCGATATACCGATATACGTCGCCGCGGACAGCGCCGACGTGTGGGAAAACCCCGAGCTATTTATGGTCGATGCGGAGCTTGAGCCAAAGCTTATGGCGGGATGCCCGCCCGATGCATTCAACAGCGACGGACAGCTGTGGGGAAATCCCATATACGATTGGGAGGCTATGCGCCTTGACGGATACTCTTGGTGGAAAAAGCGCCTTGCAATGACTGCAAAGCTTTATGACCTTGTAAGAATAGATCATTTCAGAGGCTTTTGTGCTTATTATACGATAGAAGCGGGCGAAAAAACGGCAAAGCAGGGGAAGTGGATAAAAGGACCCGGAAGCGAATTTTTTGATGAGGTCAAGGCAAGCCTTGGCTCATCCGAAATAATAGCCGAGGATCTCGGCTTTATTGACGAGCCCGTGAGAAAGCTTCTTTCAGAATGTGGTTTTCCGGGTATGAAGATACTGGAATTTGGATTTGACGGTGATTCAGGAAATGAGTATCTGCCGCATAATTACGTAAAGAATTCTTTTGCGTATACAGGCACTCACGACAATGAAACCTTTATGTCGTTTTATCTTAAATCGGATGCAAAGACAAAGCGGTATATCCGTGATTACTTCAATATTGACAATAGTAAGGACGTATGCTACGGTGCAGTGCGCACGCTTTTTTCAAGCTGTGCCGATAACGTGGTGATACCGCTTCAGGATTATATAGGTATCGCAGACGACGGAAGAATGAACACGCCCTCGGTCGTCGGCGGAAATTGGGTCTGGAGAGCGACGAGATCCGATTTTAACGATAAGCTTGCGGAAAGGATATACGAGCTTGCCGCGCTTTACGGCAGAGCGCACACGCCCGTGAAAGGAACAAACTTTTATGAATGAAAATAACCGAGACAAAAGACAGATAGACGAAGAAACTCTCAAGGAATTTGTTCAGATACTCGAAAACAGATACCTTAAAGGACCTGCTGAAGCAAGCGTTACCGAATTGAACGACGCGCTTGCCCGTGCAGTTATGAATCTTCATTCGGGAAATCGCAGGCTTGTATCGCCAAAGGCTCACGGCATAAAGAAGGCGTATTATCTCTCGGCGGAATTTCTTGTTGGCAGAGCGATATACAATAATCTCTACGCGCTCGGGCTTGATAAAAGTGCGTCAGCACTGCTAAAAAAGGCAGGTGGCGATTATTCCGTATTTGATGAGCTTGATGATCCGGGACTCGGAAACGGCGGTCTTGGAAGGCTTGCCGCCTGCTTTATGGATTCTGCGGCGTGCGAAAGGCTTGCGCTGATCGGATACGGGATCAGATACAAATACGGGATCTTTAAACAAAAGATAGAAAACGGGGCGCAAAAGGAGTATGCACACGATTGGACCAAATGGGGGGATCCGTGGTCGGTCAAAAATACGAACGATACGCAAACTGTCCGCTTTGACGATATGGAGGTTCTTGCCGTACCCTACGATATGCCGGTATTCGGGTACAGAAACGATTTTGCTACGTATATCAGGCTTTGGGAAGCACATCCGACCGTGCCGTTTGATTTTAATAGGTTCAATGAGCAGAAATATGATAAAGCGCTTGAATATAAAAATCAGGCAGAGAATATTTCGAGAGTGTTGTATCCTGCGGACGATACGGATGAGGGTAAGAAGCTCAGACTCAGACAGCAGTATTTCTTTGCTTCGGCGTCACTTAAGGACGTTCTTGAGAATTATAAGAAATGCTACGGTGATGATTTTTCACACTTTGCCGACGAAAATATCTTCCAGCTTAACGATACGCATCCCGTTGTCGCTATTCCCGAGCTTTTGCGTATTCTGTGCGATGAGGAAAAGTTAGAGTTTACCGATGCGCTTGATATTGCAAAAAAATGCTTTGCATACACTAACCATACCGTGATGAGCGAGGCGCTTGAAAGCTGGGACGAGGGGCTTTTCAAAGCTATCTTAAGCGGAGTATATAAGTATGTCCAAAGGCTTGATACGATACTTGACGGTGAGCTTTCAGAAAAAAAGGAGCTTGATGAAAATACGCGCAAATCAATGCGAATAATTTCAAACGGCAGAGTATATATGGCAAATCTTGCGCTCTTTGTATGCGCGAGGGTAAACGGTGTTGCAAAGATACACACCGATATATTGAAGCGAAAGCTCTTTTCAAGCTGGAACGAAATATATCCCGGAAAAATAATAAATATTACAAACGGCATTACCCAGCGACGTTGGCTTGGTGTGGCAAACCCAGAGCTAGCCGCCTTTACTACGCGTCTGCTCGGTGACGACTCGTGGACGTTTGAGCTTTCGCGCATCAAGGGCCTTGAAAAATATGCAAGTGATAAAAGCGTAGTTGAGGATTTCAATACGATCAAGCGATACCGCAGGCGTGTGCTTGCCGATCATATAAAAAAGACCGAGGGCAAGTGCTTTGATCCCGACAGCGTGTTTGACGTGCAGATAAAGCGTATACACGAATATAAGAGACAGATGCTTAATGCCCTTGCAGTGCTTGAAATGTACTTCGAAATAAAAGATGGTACACTTAATCCGAGCCTGCCCGTAAGCGTGATATTCGGCGGCAAGGCGGCACCCGGATACAGGCGTGCAAAGGGTATCATTAAGTTTATCTGCGCGATAGAAAAGCTTATAGAATCAGATGCACAGGTAAGCAAGTATTTAAGCGTTCATTTTATCACCGACTATAACGTGTCCTATGCTGAAAAGCTTATAGGCGCGGCGGATATATCCGAGCAGATATCTACTGCAGGAACCGAAGCCAGCGGTACGGGCAATATGAAGATGATGCTTAACGGCGCGCTTACCCTCGGTACGCTCGATGGAGCTAACGTAGAGATCGTAAGCGAGGCTGGAAAAGAAAACAACTATATCTTCGGTGCGCTTGTTGAGGATACAGAACGAATAAGGAATACCTATGACCCGACGAGGATATACAAGTCTGATGAGCGGGTAAGGCGCGTGCTCGATGCGCTCAAGGATGGCACGCTCGGAGCTGATGCGGACGGCGATCTTTCCGATCTTTACGATTCGCTTTTGACTGAAGCAAACTCCGACCGTTACTTCTTGCTTCATGACTTCGATTCCTATCTCCGTACCAAGCTCAGAGCAATCGGCGACTTTAATGACAGACGCAAAACAGGCTCTATGGGCATTATCAATATGGCAAACGCCGGTATATTCTCGTCCGACCGCTCGGTAAGATCATACAATGACAAGATATGGTCTGCTCACGTTTATCCTGAGTTGTGATGTTGTTGTTGGTTTTTATGCGAGAGGGGACTTTTTGAGAAAATTCCCCCCTCGCGCTCCCCTTCAAAAACTTGCCCGGAGCCCGGGCTGGCAAAACGCGCGTGAGGTTTATACAAATTTTCACATCCTTAACCCATACCCCCAACATTGATAAAACTTGGTAGGGGCGGGGCGAGTTTTGCTTGCAAAACTTCTCCGCCCGTTCAAACGATTTCCACCGATGAACGTATCCGCCGTAAGGCGGTGCTGGGTGAACAACCACAGACCAAATCACCACCGACGAGCGTATCCAACCGCAGGTTGGTTCTTATCCTAAAATTTCGCCCCAAGGGAAGGGGATATCCAAGGGGAAACCGTGTAAGGTTTCCTCTTGGACGGCTCTTTTGTCTGTTTCTGTCCGTACAGAAACAGACTCCCCGAAGGGTAACTAAGAATCACAAGTAATAAAAACAGTATAAACTCCCCAAAATACCATACAAAATAGATAAAAAACTCCCACACATACATACTATTGCATAATAAATGGTAAAAAATCAAAAAAGTTTTGCAAAACACTTGATTTTTTGTAAAAACAGTGATATACTATTATCGTAAGTTAATAAATTAAGGAGAGTGGTTGAAAGACCACTCTTACTTTTTGCCAAAATGAAAGTAAAGGAAGATACGGTCAAGTGAAAAAGCCAACAAAAAATATCGCATCTGTCGTAGCAGATCTGATCGGACCTACCGTAAGCGAGCTTGATTATGACCTCTGGGACGTTGAATACGTCAAGGAGGGGGCTGAGTATTATCTTCGTGTAACGATAGACCGCGAAGAGGGCATTACGATAGACGATTGCGAAAAGGTACACCGTGCGATCGACCCTATTCTCGACGAAGCAGACCCGATAGAGGATTCGTACCATCTTGAGGTCTCTTCACCCGGAATCGAGCGTGAGCTTAAATACGATTGGCATTTTGAAGCATTTATGGGATGTAAGGTGGAATTAAAGCTTTACGCACCCTTGAACGGCTCTAAAAGCTATGTAGGAGAGCTTGCGGAATATACTGACGAAGTTGTAAGCGTAAAGCAGGGTGAAAATACAGTCACCGTGCCACACGATAAGATAGCCAAGGTGCAGACAGTATTTGATTTTGACAGCATGGATGAAGATTAAAAAGAAATCTAACGAAAGGAAAAAATAAAATGAACAAGGAATTCTTTGCCGCGCTTGAGCTCTTTGAAAAGGAAAAGGGAATATCAAAGGAATATATAATCGAAAGAGTGCAGGCGGCTCTTGAAAACGCGTATAAGCATGAGCTTGGAGGACAGGCGCTTATAAGAGTACTCATCGACCCCGTTAAGGAGGATATTAAGGTATACCGTCAGAGAACAGTTGTTGAAGAGGTAACAAACGATATCACCGAAATTTCTCTTGAAGAGGCAAAAACACTTAACAAGAAGCATAAGCTTGGCTCTGTTGTTGAAAATGAGGTAAAGCCCAAGAACTTAAGAAGACTTTCGGCTATGGGCGCAAAGTCGGTATTTATTCAGGGTATCAGAGAAGCAGAACGCTCGATGATGCTTCGTGAATATGAGGAAAAGAAGGAAGAGATCGTAACTGCAACGGTAGATAAGATCGATCCGGAAACAGGCGACGTAATAGTTGATACCGGTACAAGCCGCGTAACACTCAAGAAGGAAGAGCAGATCCCGGGTGAGATCTACACAGTAAACTCCAAGGTAAAGGTGTTTATCATGGAGGTTAAAAAGGATAATGCCGTAAGAGGTCCGCTTGTAACAATATCAAGAACACACGCAGGTCTTGTAAAGAGACTTTTTGAGCTTGAAGTTCCTGAAATTCAAGAGGGTACGGTAGTAATCAAGGGCGTATCGCGTGAGGCAGGTGTCAGAACCAAGATCGCGGTAATGTCAAGAGATGAAAACGTAGACCCGATCGGCGCGTGCATCGGTAGCAGAAGAATGAGAATCAACAGCATCACAGATGAGCTTGGCGGCGAAAAGATAGACATAATCAAGTACAGCGAGGATGCCGCAGAAAACATTTCAAAGGCTCTTGCACCCGCAACGGTAAGAGAGGTTATCATTGATGGAGAAAAGTCCTGCAGAGCAGTGGTTGACAGCGATCAGCTCTCACTCGCTATCGGTAAGGAAGGACTTAACGCCCGCCTTGCAGCAAGACTTACAGGATTCAAGATAGACATAAAGACCGACGCCGAGGGTGTCGTACCCTATAACCCTGATTCAAACGAAGAAAAGAGCGAAAACGAATAAGCCAAAGGAGCAGATCTGTTAAATATGCAGAACAAACCGGTAAAAAAGATTCCGGAAAGGCGTTGCGTGGGTTGCAATGCAAGAAAGCCCAAGCAGGAGCTTATCCGCGTGGTGCGCGATCCGGAAGGTAACGTTTCTATAGATTTCAAAGGCAAGAAATCGGGCAGAGGAGCATATATATGCCCAAGCGTCGATTGCTTCAAAAAAGCGGTCAAATCAAAAAGGCTTGATAATAATCTAAGTGTGAGTGTACCGCCTGAAATAATAGAAGAGCTCACCTCGGTCATCCAAAGGGGTGAGGACGGTGAATGAATACTTAAAGGTGCTTGGAAACATAGGACTTGCCGCGAGAGCGAGAAAGATAACGCTCGGAAATGAGCTTACCTGCGAAGCGATAAGCGCAGGTAAAGTAAGAATGGTTCTTATGTGTGAAAGCGCGTCCTCAAACACCGCCAAAAAGCTTGCGGACTATTGTGGGAAAAACGGCGTTGAGCTTTGCCGTATACCTGTTGAGCCTGTGGCACTTGCAAGTGCCGTCGGGAAAAGCAAGCCGCTTATGTCGGTTGGAATAACAGATGATAGTCTGTGTATACCGGTTCGTAACAGTATAAAAGCTCTCTCAAATGCGACTTCTTCGCAACAAATCAGCGAAAGTGAGGTTTAATATATGCCAGTAAATCAAGTAAAATATAAAATAAGCACCCTTGCCAAGGAGCTCGAGATCAAGAATAAAGAGCTTCTTGATACAATAGCCAAGGCAGGAATCGATGGAAAGACGCAGTCCGGAAGCCTTGATGAGGCGGAATTCAACGTAGTGTTTGAAATATTGACCGCATCGCATCAGGTAGACAGTATGGACGCTTATATGAATCGCGAGGTTATAATAGAGCTTCCGAAGGCAGAAAAGCCCGAGCCTGTAAAGGAAGAGCCCAAGCCTGAGATCAAGAAGGAAGAAAAGCCTCAGCCCGAAGCTAAAAAGGAAGAGGCTAAGAAGCCCGAAGCAAAGCCTGTTGAAGCTGTACGCAAGAGCGGCGGAACAAAGCAGGAATCAATGACAAAGATCGAAAAGTTTGAAAAGTTCAGACAGGGCGCGCAGGGTAACAATAAGCAGGAAAAGAAGCTGGATAATCAGAGAACTGACAAGCGTAACGAAAACCGAAACGACAACCGTCAGACAATAAAGCCAACTACAGGCGCGAAGGGCGGCGTAAGCTTTACCGACGACAGCGCGGTAAATAAGGGTAAGGGCGGTTCGCAGAGGATCGTTGATACACGTACGTCTACTGTTGACCTTTCCAAGTATGACGAGCGCCTTGAAACCTTTGTTGATGGCTCGAAGAAGAATTACGACCCCGAAAAGCAGAAGTTCAAGAGCAAGGGCAGAGACAATTTCCGCGATAAGGAAAAGGAAAAAGAACGCCTTGCTATGGAAAAGCTCAAGAAGCTTAACTTTGAAAAGGCAAAGAAGCAGCAGCTTGTCGTTCATATTCCCGACGAGATCAGCGTAAGCGAGCTTGCATCGAGACTTAAGGTAACAGCCGCAGAAGTGGTCAAGCGTCTTATGATGCTCGGAGTTATGGCTAACGTCAATATGGTGATCGATTACGACACCGCATACCTTGTAGCCGATGAGCTTGGCGCAAAGGTGGAAAAGGAAGTTGTTGTAACTATCGAGGAAAGACTTTTCGACGAGGCAGAGGATGCTCCCGAAAATCTTGAAACAAGAAGCCCTGTTGTCGTAGTTATGGGTCACGTTGACCACGGTAAGACCTCTATACTCGACGCTATCCGTCATACTAACGTAACTACAGGCGAGGCAGGCGGTATCACACAGCATATCGGTGCTTACAGAGTCAATATAAACGGCAAGGATATTACATTCCTTGATACTCCCGGTCACGCGGCGTTCACGGCTATGCGTGCGAGAGGTGCAATGGCTACCGATATAGCGATCCTCGTGGTTGCCGCAGACGACGGAATCATGCCGCAGACGGTTGAAGCCATCAACCATGCAAAGGCGGCAGGAATTGAAATAATCGTTGCTATAAACAAAATGGATAAGCATACTGCTAATCCCGATGCGGTTAAGCAGGAGCTTACAAAATATGAGCTCGTACCCGAGGAGTGGGGCGGCGACGTTATCTGCGTTCCAGTATCTGCGCTTACAAGAATGGGTATCGAGGAGCTTCTTGAAAACGTGCTTTTGGTTGCCGAAATGAAGGAGCTTAAGGCTAACCCGAACAGACGCGCTAAGGGCGTTATAATCGAGGCTAAGCTCGACCGCGGCCGCGGACCTGTTGCTACCGTGCTCGTTCAGAACGGTACGCTTAACAGCGGCGATATCGTTATCGCGGGTACGTCCGTTGGACGTGTGCGTGCGATGACCGACGAAAACGGACGTAAGGTAAACAAGGCAGGACCCTCTGTACCGGTTGAGATCACAGGTCTTGCGGAGGTTCCCGAGGCAGGCGATGAATTTGCGGCTGTAGAAGACGAAAGAATGGCAAGAGAGCTTGCCGAGCAGCGCAAGGCAAAGCTCAAGGAGGATGCTTTCAAGGCTAACTCCAAGGCAAATCTTGACGATCTCTTCGCTCAGATTGCAGAGGGTGTCAAGGAGCTTAATATCATAATTAAGGCAGACGTTGGCGGTTCAGCTGAAGCGGTAAAGCAGTCGCTTGTTAAGCTTTCCAACGATGAGGTAAAGGTAAAGGTCATCCACAGCGCTGTCGGCGGTATCAACGAAGGCGACGTAATGCTCGCGGATGCTTCAAATGCAATCATCGTAGGCTTTAACGTGCGTCCCGACAAGACAGCTATAGATTCCGCTGAGGAAAAGGGCGTTGATATCAGAACCTACCGCATCATTTATGAATGTATCGATGAGATCACAGCGGCTATGAAGGGTATGCTTGCGCCTACCTTCAAGGAGGTAGTGCTCGGTCACGCAGAGGTTCGTCAGACGATC
>JAGCNJ010000056.1 GCA_017646005.1 Clostridia bacterium
AAACAGGCTTGCGAGCAACTCTATGCTCGAATGTCTTGTATTCGGCAGACGCGCGGCACAGCATATAAACGAAAAGCCTATGCCCGAGCATAGCTTCAATATTCCCGATACGCTCGTTTCGGGCGATGAAGCCATAAGCGATAAATATGTAAACGGTACAAAGGGAAAGATACGCGATATTATGACCGAGTTTGCCGGCCCTGTCCGCACAGAAAAGGGACTTGCAGAGGGCGCGGGCAAAATTTACCGCATATATAACGGTCTTCAGGACAAAAAGCTTGTTAAAAAGCAGGATTTTGAGCTTTATAATATGGCGGAAAACGCATATAAGATATTAAGAGACGCGCTTGCACGCAAGGAAAGCATAGGCGCACACTATATCGTGAACGATTAAAGGGATAATATTATGCCTATTTATGAAAACGAGCCGGTAGCAGTTTCGTATATAAGCGAATACGATACCGAAAAGATAACAGAGATACTTAAGACTCAGTTTGGTAATCTTGGAATAACGGGTGAAAGCTTTGAAAATAAGCGCGTGGTGATAAAGCCTAACCTTATTATGAAAAAATCCCCCGAATACGCGGCGACAAGCTCGCCTGAGATACTTGACGCCTTACTTGATATCCTTGACGGATATTCGCCTGCGTCGGTGGTTATTGCCGAAAGCTCGGGCGGACCGTATACGAAGCAGTCGCTTGAAGCGGCGTATAACGTATGCGGTATCAAAAGTGTCACGGATAAGCACAATGCCACGCTTAATTTCGACACAACCTATAAGGTCGTCGATTTTTCAGACGGCAAGACGGTCAAGAGATTTAATATAATCTCGCCCATAGCCGATGCGGACGTCGTTATAAGCCTGCCGAGACTGAAAACTCATTCGCTCACCGGTATGAGCGGTGCGGTGAAGAATTATTTCGGCGTGATACCCGGACTTGAAAAATTTGAGCTTCACGCGCGTTTCCCCGACTATAACGATTTTTCGTCAATGCTCGTCGATCTTGCGACGCTTGTAGCAACGCGCGCCGAAACGATAAATATACTCGATGCTATAGTCGGTATGGAGGGTAACGGTCCGACGGGAGGAAGTCCGAGAAGGATCGGCGCAATACTTACCTCGCGCTCGGCGTTTGCGATCGACAGCATCGCCAAGGAGCTTATCTGCGCTCACGGCGTCCTTTCGGTAAAGGAAGCGGATGCACGCGGACTTGCAAGCGCGGATGCGGATAAAATAAGCGTTATCGGCGACGATTATAAGAGCCTGATAGTGCGCGATTTCAAGCAGCCCGATTCGAAAAAGCGCGGACTCGTTGGATTTTTGCAGACTTTCAGCGGAGGCGCGATAGGCGAATATTTCAGACCGCGCCCGGTGATAGGCAAAAGCTGTATCGGATGCGGCGAATGTGTCAGAAGCTGTCCCAAGGAAACAATATCGCTTGTAAGCGAAAAGAATAAGCGTATAGCATCGATCAAGCTTGACAACTGTATACGCTGCTTTTGCTGTCAGGAGCTTTGTCCGATACACGCGATCGAAGTAAAAAGGCGCGGAATAATCTCATTTATCAACCGCGCAAAGAGGGATAATAAATGAAAACTGTAACGCTTGACGCATATGCCAAGATAAATCTTTTCCTTGACATCGTATCAAAAAGAGACGATGGTTACCATAATATCGAAAGCGTGATGCAGACGGTAAGCCTTGCGGATAAGGTGACACTTATGCTTGCTGACGGCGAGGGGAAAAGCATACGCCAGCATTTTCCTGGTACAAGCCTTCCGTGTGATGAAACCAATATCTGCTATAAATCCGCACTTGCGTATTTTAAGTATTTCGGTATCGAAAATTATTCTGTTGATATAAAAGTTACCAAGAATATTCCTGAAGCGGCAGGGCTTGCAGGGGGAAGTGCGGACGGCGCGGCGGTAATTTGCGCACTTGATATGCTTTATGAAAAGAATACCGATATCGATACGCTTTGTAAGATAGGGCTCACAGTTGGCTCGGATATCGCCTTTTGTATAGTCGGCGGTACAGCATCGGTAACAGGCAGAGGGGAATATGTAAAAGAACTTGCTCCGCTGTCCGAAGCCGGACTTTATTGCGTTGTTGCAAAATCAACAAAAGAGGCGGTTTCCACAAGAGAAGCGTATGCGAAAATAGACGCAGGTAAAAGAAAAAACGAGCCGCAGATAAGCTTTGAAAAGTATGTTGGTGCTATAGAAAACCGCGATACCAATGCTATAGGCAAAGGCTTTTATAATATCTTTGAGGACGTTATGAGCGATAGCTTAAAGGATACCTTTGAGATAAAGCGGATGCTTAAAAGAAACGGCGCGCTTGCCGCACAGATGAGCGGAAGCGGCCCGTCTGTGTTTGGTCTTTTTGAGCGAAAAGCGGACGCCGAATCAGCCTGCCACGCGCTTGAAAAGGACTATTTTGCAAGGGTTTGTGAGCTGAAATAATTGATGCAAATCCCAAAGCCTCCACCTGACGGGGGAGGTGGCAATAACGAAGTTTTTGACGGAGGGAGAGAAAAAACAAGCGTGAAGCAGAGATGAAGTGCAGTCTGCGAAACATTAAAGCAAACTCTCCCTCAGTCTTTTGCTACGCAAAATCCAGCTCCCTCGACAGAGGGAGCCTTTTTGTTTGCCCAATTCTTGCACAAACATTTTTCGCATACCCAAAGCTCCCCCGTCAGGTGGAGGCATAAAAAACAGGCGATGCTGATGCATCGCCTGTTTTCGTTATCTATTATCTCTTAACACCTCAAACGCAAGTATGCTCGCGGCGGATGCCGCCGAAAGCGCCTGCGGAAAATCGCGCCCGTAATCAAGCCGCACGACTATATCCGCGCTTTCAAGCACAGCCTTTGAAATCCCGCGCTTTTCTCCGCCTACGCAGAGCAACAGCGGACGCTTAAGCTCGCATTCGTATACCGATACCGAATTTTCTATATCGGCGCAGGCTATTTTATAGCCTGCTTTTTTGAATTTGTCTATCATATTTTCGCTTGAAGCCACAAAAACATCAAGCATTTCGGACGCGCCTGCCGACGCTCTGCAAACAACGCCTGCGGCACTCATCCAGTTTCTTTCCGGAAGTATCACTCCATCAACGCCTGCGGCGTAAAGCGAGCGCATCGCGTAGCCGAAGTTGTACGGGTCCTCGATTCCGTCAAGCATCATATAAAAGCCGTTTTCCCGAAGCTTAACGTCATCAAGCGCGGGAAGTGTTCTGTCGCTTGTAAAGCAGAGTATACCGCCGTGGCTTGAACCTACCGCGAGTGAGTCGATCTCTGCTTTGTCGACCTCGGTAAGCTCAAAGCCGTATTTATACGACATAGCCTTAACGTAAGAAAGATGCTTTGCAAGCTTTCCCTTGCGCTCGCTGTCGTATATAACCCTCTCAATACGCCTGTCTGTTATTCCCGACTCGATTCCGGCAACCACTGCGCGAAAGGATACCATGCCCTCAAAGATGCTTGAAGCTAAAAAACGCTGTTCTTCCTTTATCATTTTGTAAACCCAAGCTCACGTCTTACCTCATCGGGCTTTTTGCAGGAATACGAGCCCTCGGAGCATTTGCCGCGTATACATCCCGGTCCTGCCTTTGCAAACAAGAGGGGAGCGACTTTTCGTACAAGCTTTAGCATTTCGCATGCAAGCTCGCGGATCTCCCACTGTGCGCGTCTGCAGCATCTCAGCGAAAAGAAATTGTGAAGCGAGCGCACGTTCATAGTCATAATAATTCTCGTGTCGCAGGAGTTGGGAAGCACGAAGCGAGCGTCCTCGTTAGCCTTTTTTTCAGCCATTTTGCGAGCTTCCTTTTCTTCAATTCCCTCGGCAAGAAAATCCTTTAAGTGCTTTTCTATAAGAATGTTTCTAAGGCTTTCGTAATGCTCGGCGTCCTCGCGCATAGCGCGCTCGTATTCCGCCTTTGCTTCGGGGATCGCCGCAATTTCGGGGGGAGTGATAAATTCAAACGAGCTTTTGTCAACGTAGCGTTGGCTCTGTACTGAAAAGGATGCTATCCTGTGGCGTGTAAGCTGAGCCAAAAGTGCGCGCGAAAC
>JAGCNJ010000057.1 GCA_017646005.1 Clostridia bacterium
AGGTAAGGACTCTCAAACTGTGCTTGACGTAGAGGCAGGAGCGACGAGTAAGACCATCAACGGTTACCGTTCCGCTGTGAAGGACGCGCTTGATGCTTTCGCGATACTCGGCGGTGCTGATCTTGATGTTCGTACCGAAGAAGAGATACTTGCCGAAAACTTGGCAACGGCGTTGCCTGCGGCTGACGAGTTTGAGGTTGTTTTTGTCGCCGAAATTCTCGAGGGCGTAGATACTGTATACAGCGCAAAGAACGGTGCGGGTTACGTTTTCGTGTGCGGCGAAATTTTCGTAGGCACGGATGCGCAGGGCAAGGTTACTTCCGATGTGAATGACAAACTGAAAGCTAAGGTGGAGTCGGCGGCCGCAATTCTTCTCGCGTCCGATAGCACAGTGCTTGATCTTAGCGCACTTGAGGGAGTTAAGAAGAGAATAGTGTCTGTCAAGAAGACGCTCAGCGGAAACTATATTGTCAGAGTTGAGGGTTCGGGATACAGTATCGAAGGCCATTATACCTCGAACACGTATATGGTTATTGATATTTCTATCACACCCGATGGTAAGATAATCAACTGTTATACTGTTTCACATGATGAATCGGAGGGCTACGGTGCTGAGTGCGAGAAGTACAAGTTCTACTCGCAGTTCAACGGTAAGGGGGAAACGAATTACGGTGATATAGATGCAATAAGCGGCGCTACCATAACTACCGACGGATATAAAAAAGCGGTAAAGACTGCGCTTGATACAGTTAAGATGCTTGTACAGGAGGGAATGTAAAAATGAAAAAGGATTCAGCACTTTACGTTTTTCTCCGAGGACTTGTGATCGAAAATCCCGTTTTCGTGCTTTTGCTTGGAACGTGTCCGACCCTTGCGACGACAACAAGCCTTATAAGCGCGCTTAGTATGGGACTTGCGGCTGCTGCCGTGCTTATTTGCTCAAACGTTGTTATTTCGCTTCTGCGTAAGATCATTCCCGATATGGTAAGAATTCCTTGCTATATAGTTATTATTGCAGGATTTGTAACGCTTTTTCAAATGATCATGCATGCGTATTTGCCCGCTCTTTATGAAATGCTTGGTGTTTATCTTGCGTTGATAGTTGTAAACTGTATCATTCTCGGCAGAGCTGAAATGTTTGCGAACAAAAATTCCGTCGGCAAATCGGCGCTTGACGGAATTGGAATGGGTATTGGATTTACACTTGCCCTTCTTTCGATGGCGTTCATTCGTGAGCTTTTTGGAAGCGGAACGCTTGCGGGCTATGAAATTCCGTTCTTCTTCACTCACAAGATAGAATTCTTCACTAAAGCTCCCGGAGGATTTTTGGTATTCGGTATTATGATCGCTGTGGTAAGTAAGGTTACGGCGGGCAAGGCACCGAAGAAAAAGACATTCGATGCCTGTGAATCGTGTCCTTCCGCGGCATTTTGCATGGGCGCTTGCTCTGATAATAAAGAAAAGGAGGAAGTGTAAATGTTTAAGGAACTTGTTATAATTCTTATGACTGCGGTTTTGGTTAACAACGTAGTGCTTAATCAATTCCTCGGTATTTGTCCTTTCCTTGGAACGTCAAAAAAGCTTTCTCAAGCAAGCGGTATGAGCTTATCGGTTATTTTCGTTATGCTTGTCGCAACGGCTGTAACTTGGCCCATACAGTATTTCGTTCTTGAA
>JAGCNJ010000058.1 GCA_017646005.1 Clostridia bacterium
GAGCATAGCGCCCTGCTGGAAATTCCAGGCGGTTGTTTCGCCTATCTTTATGAATTTTTTGTTTTCGAGATAGCCTACCTCGGCGATGTCATCATGCAGGGGGAGCTTGTCAATGAAGCTGACCCTGTGGCAAAGATGTCTGCCCGAGCCGTCGTCGGCACGCATATCGTAGTAGCCGAAGAAATAATGATATCCGTCGTCGGGTGAGATTATTTCGGGCTTTATACCGTAATCGCTTTCAAAGCACATACTCATTTTTCTTCCTCTGCAAATTTTTCATAAAGCTCTTTCACCTTGAAATAAGCTGCCTTAGGCTTGCGGTATTCGTTTAAGAGCCCCTTGTTGTTGAAGCCTCGTGCACGGTTGAGTCCAAGCTCAGGGCTTGTTCTCATATCGCAGAGCTGCCATATATAAAATCCGCGTACCATCGGATGCTTGTGGAATGCTTCGAGGCAATAGCCCAGCATTTGTGCCTGGTATTCTTCGCTCCATTTGATGTTGTCGAAGGTATGCACTCCGTAAAGAGCCGCGTATCCGAATTCACTGAATATCACGGGCTTGTCGCTCATGCCGAGAGAGTCGCGGCGTTCTGAGAACTCTTCAAGAAACGTGTCCCAGCTTTTTTTGTCTCCGTCGTACCATCCGAAATACATATTTAAACAGATCATATCGCAGAACTCAAAGCACTTGTCTATCATTGGTCGGCTTGAGGCATAGGTGACTATACGATCACCGCCGTTTTGCTTGAGATATGTGTAGAACAGCTTTGACATTTCGTAAGCCTCATCGCTTCCCGAACGTATCTCGTTGTGAAGTCCCCACACGGTTATGCAGGGGTGATTGTAGTAGCATTTTACCATATCGCGGTGCATCTGCATCGTGCGCGCAAGTATTACGGGGTCTGCAAGCGCTTCGATTGAAAAGCCGTTGCCCCATATCGGTATCTCGCTCCAGAACATAATGCCGTTTTCGTCAAGAAGATCGAGAAATGCGTGAGGATTCGGGTAGTGCGAGCGCACGGCGTTACAGCCGAGGTTCTTGATTATATCGACATCGCGTATCATAAGCCCCTCGGGGAAAGCAAAGCCCCAGTCTGGATGGTCGTCGTGACGGTTGACACCGCGGATCTCGATGGGCTTTCCGTTTAAGAGCACCTCGCCCTTCTTTACGCAGATGCTTCTGAAGCCGATCCTGTCGTAAAGGTCGTCGGTGTCGGTATTTATTTTAAGCGTATAAAGCTCGGGCGCACCGATGTTCCACAGCCTTACGTCCGGGATTTTTACAATCTCGCCCGTGATCTCGCGTTTTTCTCCGCCATCGAGTGTGAGTGTGTCTGTGAAAAGTGTAATTCCGTCAATTTCAGCAGTCAGGCTTGTGTTGACACTTGTGCTGTCTGCATTGTATACCTCAAGACAAAGCCTTGCGTCAGCACTTGTAAGAGAAGCATCAAGCGTATATTCAAGTCTGTTTGAAAGAATGCAGATACCGCTTAGCGTTTCTACTGTGACACTGCGTGCGATACCGCCGTAGTTGTACCAGTCAACCATCCTTTGAGGAACCGATTTTTCGTCTATCGTGTTGTCTGCGCGCACACAAAGCCTGTGCTTGCCGGAGCATACTCCCGACACGATAGCGTCAAATTCACAAAACGCTCCGTAATGAGTTGCGATAAGCTCACCGTCGAGGTATATTTCGGCATCACTCATAACCGAGCCGAAAACAAAGCGCAAAGTTCCGCCTTCTGTATAAAAATCCTTTTGGTACCAACATACGCCCTCGTATTCCAGAAGTCCGAGCTCGCTGTTCCACACGCCGGGCACGAATACGGTTTTCGCTTCAGGAATATCCTTTTGGTATCCCTTTTCCTTTCCGGTTTTGTCCGGATCTGTTGTAAAGACCCATGCCCCGTCAAGAGAGATGCATTTTCTGACAATGTGCTTTCCGAAGGTTCTTTCCATAGCTTATCTGCCTTTCTTTTGATTGATTTCAGATTATACGTTTGTTATCAAGTGATGCATATATGAGCTTTTCTCCCTCGTATGATATCTTGAGTGAGAAAAACGGTCGGTCTTCTTCTAAAAGCCATAAAAAGATGCGGTCGCCCTCCCATAGGGTCAGCTCGTAAAGTCTTTGCTTGTCTATCCATTCAAGCTTTCCCTCATCGCATTCGCAAAGAGTGCCTTCGAATCCGTCTGCGGTGAAAAGATGCATATACTCGCATTCCCACCTGTCGCTTGTAAAGGTGACAAGCCCGCGGTACTTAAATGAGGTGAGCGTAAGCCCGGTTTCCTCAAGCACCTCGCGGCAAACGCATTCCTCGGGGCTTTCGCCGTCCAAAAATTTACCGCCGATGCCGATCCACTTGCCCGCGTTTTCGTCGTTTTTCTTTGAAACACGGTGAAGCATCAGATATTTGTTATCCTTTTCGATATAGCAAAGAGACGAGATTTTCATATCTGCGGTGAAGCCTTTCTTAGATTTAGCCCTGTTTTTCTCAAATATTGTACCATAACCGCCGCTATTTATCAATAGTTACTTAAAAATAAACTTGAAGTTTTCACAAATTTCTGCTATAATATAATCGTTGCAGAGATCAGATTTCAGCAAACAAAATAAAGACAGGAGATGATAGCTTGACAGTATACGTATGGCTCATAGCCGCACTTCTGCTTTTTGCGGCTGAGTGGATAAGCGTTCAGCTTGTAAGCATATGGTTTTCAACAGGCGCGCTTCTTGCATTCATAGCGGCAAAGCTTGGACTTGGTTTATGGTGGCAGATTGGGATTTTTCTTGTAACCAGCACGCTTTTGCTCGTGCTTACAAGACCGATCGTGAAAAAATTACTTAAAAGCAAAAACTCGAACACAGACCTCGACCGTATTATCGGAAAAAGCATAATAATTTCCGAGATAACGGATGAAAACTCGCTGCGCGGGAAATGTTATATAAACGATGTTTCCTGGAGTGTCAGACGTGATGACGGCGGAAAGCTTGAAAAGGGCGAAGCTATGACCGTTGAGCGTATTGAGGGAGTTCATCTTATCGTAAAATAATTTTTATAATGCCGCACAGCGGCAGAAAGGACAATTTATGGAAATAATCATCATACTCGTACTTATTCTGGCAGTAGCCGCATCCTGCATCAAGGTAGTACCGCAGGCTCACGCTTATATTATCGAGCGCTTCGGTGCGTACTGCGCGACCTGGAACGTGGGCATCCACTTCCTTATCCCCTTTATCGACAAGGTTGCAAGCAAGGTAAACCTTAAGGAGCACGTAGTTGACTTTGCCCCTCAGCCGGTTATTACAAAGGATAACGTAACTATGCATATCGACACGGTCGTATACTATCAGATCACAGACCCCAAGCTTTACTGCTACGGTGTTGAAAGACCTATGATGGCGATTGAAAATCTTACGGCTACAACGCTACGTAACATTATCGGTGATCTTGAGCTTGACGAAACTCTTACCTCAAGAGATACGGTAAATACAAAGATGAGAGCAATACTCGACGAGGCTACCGATCCGTGGGGCATAAAGATCAACCGCGTTGAGCTTAAGAATATTATGCCTCCCGCAGAAATTCAGGATGCGATGGAAAAGCAGATGAAAGCAGAGCGTGAAAGACGTGAGGCTATTCTTAAGGCAGAGGGCGAAAAGAAGTCCGCGGTGCTTATCGCAGAGGGCGAAAAGGAAGCGGCTATCCTCAGAGCAGACGCGAAGAAGGAAGCGGCTATCAGGGAAGCCGAGGGTAAGGCACAGGGCATACTCGCTGTTCAAACGGCGATCGCAGAGGGTATCAAGCGCATTAACGATGCCGCACCCGGCGAGGGCTATCTTACAATAAAGGCTCTTGAAAGCTTTGAAAAGGCAGCCGACGGCCAGGCTACAAAGATCATAATTCCCTCCGAGATACAGGGTATCGCGGGGCTTGCCGCAAGCCTTAAGGAAATCGCGGGCGACAAGAAATAAAAACAAAAATATCCGCCACGGCTTACCGTGGCGGATATTTGTAACTATAGCTGTTTTGGTTAAAGTCAAGCGATATTCCGAATACTCGGTCTATGATACTGCTATTAAAGATATCGGCGGGCGTACCGAATGCAACGGCACGTCCTTTATCAAGCACGAGTATGTCGTCGGATATATTTAATGCAAGCACCAGGTCGTGCATTACCGATATCACACACTTGCCCGAATCGGCAAGTGTGCGTATCGTTTTTGCAAGGGCAAGCTGATGCGAAATATCAAGGTAGGTCGTCGGCTCGTCAAGCAGTATATGGTCTGTGTCCTGCGCAAGTGCCATGGCTATGTACGCGTTTTGCCTCATGCCGCCCGATATGGCGTAAAGGGGAGAGCCCGCAAGATCTTCTATGCCGACTGCTTTCATTGCCTCCAAAGCGATCCTTTTGTCCTTTTCCGTGTATCTGCGCGGATATGAAAGATAGGGGAATCTTCCGTGAAGCACCATCTGAGCGACGGTCATATCGGGTATGCTCTTTGATTGCGGAAGATACGATACCTTTTTTGCAATGTCATTCTGCTTTAAGTCCGATAAGCCTTTGCCGTCTATTGAAATTTTACCGTCAGTACAGGGGATGAGCCCGACGATCGCCTTGAAAAGAGTGCTTTTTCCCGAGCCGTTAGGTCCGACGACGGATATGTGCCTATTATTTTCAAAGCGTGCTGAAACGCCCTGCAGTATATGGACTTTTCCGTATCCTGCGTATACGTTATCAAGTGTTATCACGTGCGTGCCCTCCTTTACCTTTGATCAGTATGAATATGAAGAAGGGCGCGCCGATAAATGACATTATTATGCCGACGGGTATTTCAAAGGGCGAAAACAAGGTTCTTGCCGCGGTGTCGCACAGGCAAAGAAAGCCCGCACCGTAAATTGCACAAAGCCTTATAAGGTCTGCGTGATCATTTACTCCAAGGCGTCTTAATGCGTGAGGAATTATAAGTCCGATAAATGACAAAAGCCCGGCAAGGCTGACGGCACAGCCTGCCAAAAGTGCCGCGAGAAGCAAAAGGACGGTACGCATAAGGTTTACGTTTATACCAAGCGAGCCTGCCTCGTCGCTTCCCAAGGTCAATATTTCAAGCTCGTTCGTGAGAGAAAGCAGACCGACAAATCCGATAACGATAAGCAAGCCCGACGGCAAAAGACGAGAATAAGCCACCGATGAGATTTCACCGATCTTGAAATCGTTGCTCATAATGCCAACGCTTGGCAAAAAGGTTATGATAGCCTCCGAAATTGCAGTAAGCATACTGTTTACCGCAACGCCGATGAGTATTACCGTGCCCTTTGATGCACGAAGCCTGCCGGCACCGATGCTTACGAGAAGCACGGTCGCAAACGCACCGACAAACGAAAATAAAGATAGCTGCCATCCGCCGTAAAGCCCGAGCGCGGTGCATACGGTTATTGCAAGCCCTGCGCCCGAATTAACTCCGATTATGCTTGGCGAAGCAAGCCTGTTTGCAAGAACTCCTTGTATGACCGCACCCGATACGGCGAGTGCCGCACCGCACAGAACGGCTGATATAGCACGCGGTAAACGAACGTATATAAGTATCCTGCCGAAGGTTGAGGTTGTGATGCCTTTTAACGCATTTACAAGCTCGTCCGTGCTTATTTTTGTGCTTCCGGAGCAAATTGCAAGAAAAAGCGCGATCATCACAAGCAAAAAGCCTGTCAGATACATAACCCGTATTCTGTTTTTATTCTTTGAGGAGAATATCGACGAGCTTTTCATAAGCCTCTGCCCACCTTGCGTTCGGCTTTATGTTGTAAAGCCGCTTTTCCATAACGTGAAATCTGTTTTCTTCTATTGCTTCAAGAAAGCCCCAAGCCGGGCTTTCGTTTATAATGCGGCTCATATTTTCCATTGCCGCAGCTTCGTCACCCATAGTTACAGCGAATATTCTGTACGGCTCGTATTCAAGGATGCTTTCGATGCTGAGAGTCTCGAGAAGTAAGCTTTCGCTGTCTGCAATATTGACGCATCCGAGATCAGCAAGCATTTCGCCGAGCACCGTGCCCTTGCTTCCTTTAGCCTTGAGAAGCCCCGACGATGCACGTAACAAAAGTATGCGGTGCTTGTTCTTTGCAAGGCTTTCGTCAAGTTTTTTTTTGGCAAGCTCTATGCGTTCCTTGAGCTCAAGTCCGTAGGTATGGTAGTTTTCCTTTTTCTGTGTTATATCGGTGCAGATATCGAGCATGTTAAGGTAATCCTCAAAGCAGTCGACATCGAAATAGGCTACGGGAATGCCTAAAGCATCAAGAGTATCAAGCATTGCTACGTTTGATGCACTCGATGAGCTTGCGAGCACAAGCTCGGGCTCCGATGCAACGAGTGCTTCAAGACTTGGCGAATGCGCTCCGCCGAGATTTACGGCATCCGTTTCGAGTCCGAAATCCTCCCAGGCATCGTCTGCGGCGGCGCAAAGCTCACCGCCGGCAAGCACCCACAGATCGGCAAAGCTTCCGATAAGCGCGGCAACGCGCTTGGGACATACGGAAATTTCAAGCTCACGTCCGAGCGCATCCGTAAAGGCTACGCTGTCCTTTAGCTCTGTACCCGAATCTTGATGAGTACAGGCACAGAGCGAAAATATTGTAATGAGCGCGCATAAAAGCGCGACGAGTTTAGTTTTCAAGAAGCTTGCCCTCTACGTATTCAAAGCCGAGTCTTTCGATCGTATCGGCAAATCTCTCTCCCTTGATGCCCTCGTTCTTGAAGAGGAGAATTGCCTTTTCTATAACCGCAATAACCTCGTCTTCGCTTGTAAGTATTCTTGAGAGAGGACGAGCCACAGCCGTCTTTTTTCCCCATCTTCCGCCAAGGCTGACCTTGTAGCCCTCACGTGCATTTTCAATAGCGCCAAAAGGACATTTGCCAAAGCATCTGCCGCAGTTGTTGCATATTTCGGCACTTATGCCGATGCGCCCGTTTTTAAGTCTTGCCGCCTTCATCGGGCAGGAGGCTTCCACAACGCAGGTGCTGCAGCCGCGGCAATTTTCTTCGTTTACTTCAAAAATTCTCTGACCGATGATGCCGATATCGTTAAGCTCGGGCTTAACGCAGTTGTTGGGGCATCCGCCGACCGCGATCTTGAATTTGTGGGGAAGAACGACCGAGTGATAGCCTGTGTAAAAGACGTTATGTATTCTTTCGCTTAGTGCGAATGTGTCGATAAGTCCGTATTGGCAGGTCGTGCCCTTGCAGGATACTATCGGTCTTACCTTGGGGCCTGTGCCGCCGCATTCAAGTCCGTTTTCCCGCAGGTAAAGTATAAGAGAGGGGATATTGTCGTAGCTTACCCCCTGAATCTCGACCGTTTGTCGGCTTGTCATAGCCACCTCGTGAGAGCCGTAAAGGTCAGCCGCTTTGGCGATCGCTCTTTGCTCATCGGTCGTGATCTTTCCGTTGCGCGTGATCACTCTTACGTTGAAAATATCGTCAAAGCGCTTGTCTCGTAAGCATCCAAGCCCCTTGACCTTGTTTATCTGCTCACTTGTAAGCTTGCCGTTTCTCGGATCAATTCCGAGTGCTTCAAAGGCGTTGTTACTGTCCATAATAATCTCCTTTTGAGTATCAGCAAAATCTAAATAAAAGCGCGGGCCACCGACACGCGCCGAGTCCTTATTTATGATAGCATAATAAGGCGCACGTGTCAACAACCCGCTTTGGAAAGGGAAGATTATTTGTGTAGCTTTGATCTGTCGATCTTTATTCTGACCTGACCTAAGTCTGTGTTAGCGGTCATAAGCCAATTATCCGTGTATACGCAATACCAATAGGTTACAAGAAGCTCGTCGTCACTTACCCAGAATACCGTCGAGTTTGAGTAAACGCCCTTGGGATCGCTTCCGATATCGGTTATGTCGGTAAATGTATTCGCGCCGTCATAAGTAACCGCTATCGTAAGCGGAGTGCGCTTTCCGAAATGGTTAAAGTGCATATCGTATTCGGAGTTGTTCCATATAACGAGCATAGCATCGCTGTTCGGGATCCTTGTGATATACGGAGAGGATTCGGGAGCAACGAGTCCTGTTGTCTGAGGCTTTGACCAGGTAACTCCGTCGTCAAAGGAATATGACTTGAACATAGAGCCGAGCTGTGTGCGTATCACCATAACGAGTGTTCCGTCCTTGTAAGGTGCTACGTAGCTTTCAAGGCATCCGCGCATAGGGAGCTGTGCGCCGTTATCAGAAAAGCTCCAGCTTAAGCCGTCGTCGTCCGAAAAAAGCACCTTGGCAACAATGTTTTCACCCGGCATACATCTTGGCCCGGTGAATACCATAACAGGGAGGATGAGTCGACCGCTGTCGCTTCTTATAACCGCATGGCTTCCTACGCTTGCGCAGTTAAGCGAATCGGTGATGCTGCGTGCCTCTCCGAAGGTCCTGCCGTCATCCTCGGAAATTTTTATCATAATTGACGCCTTTACCTCTTTGCCCTCCCAGAAGCAAATGTTTTTGTGGTATATGAGTGCAATTTTGCCATCCTTTGTCTTGAAAAGATTGGGAGCGTACACGTTTATGCAGTCTGAGTCGGATGCGATCTCGTATCTTTCACCCCATGTGTGACCGTTATCGTACGAGCGCATAGCCGAAATATTGCAGGGAGCTTCATCGTTTGAGCCGCGCTCACTGCCCTCGAAATACTGCCAGACGAGCATTATCGCGCCGTCGTTGCATCTGATAGCGGCAGAATCAGAGTTTCTGGGGTTGGAATCATCTGCTTTAAGCAAGCATTTTGATGTTATTTCGGAAAAAATCATTTTGGTTTCTCCTTATATGCTTTCTGCTTCGTTAACTTTTTCTTCATTTCCGCTTTCAAGCGAGCGGACGATCGCATTCATCACGAATACGGGAGCGATGAAATCCTTATAGCTTACGCTTTGCTTTTCGCCGCAAAGAAGCTTGTAAAACTCGTTAAATTCGGTATAGAAACAGGGATTACCGGAAAGAGTGATCTGTGAGCCCGTTATCTTCGTTTCGCTGACCCTGAATGCGCTGTACAAGGAGTAGCCGTGCTCGATATATTCGCCCGTGACGTCAAAGCCGTCGTATCTGAATATCACGCTTATCTGACTGTCTGCCTTGTAAGCTCTGACAGAGTGGGGATATTTTCCGAATATTGCTCCTACCATATCGCACAAATGCTGAGCGTAAAAGAAAAATCCTCCGTATGGGCTGTCGCTTACAAGCGGAGCCGAAACAAATCCGCCCAGCGTCCTGCCGCCGTCACAAGCTGCAGCTTCCTTTGCAAGCTTCATTACGAGCGGGTCTAAGCGCAGGGAGGAGCCACCGGTGACGCGCACGTTTGACTCCTTTAGCAGATGCGCAAGCCTCACCGCTTCATCCTCGCTTACCGTGATCGGCTTGTCTATGAACATTGGCACGCCGCTTTTTATGTATGGCAAGGCGTATTTGAGGTGATTGCCGCCGTGACGTGCGGTCACGATAACGCCGTCGACCATGCCGACTGCCGAGTCGTAATTTTCCATTATATCGACGCCGTAGCTGTTTTTTATACGCTCACAGGCGTCTTTTTCATCGCTGAATACGCCGATAACCTCAACGTCTGAAAATTCACCGTGCCTTTTTATGATATCGAGAAATCCGTCGGCGTGCGAATTTTCGCATCCGAGAATAACGATTTTTTTCATTTGTATACCCCCACTTGACCTTTTTATTAATTCTACATCATTTTTTCTGCAAAGTAAATTGCAAAAAGCATTTATTTTAGGTTGATATATTGCAAAAAATGCATATTGTGTTAAAGAGCAGGTGCCCGAATTTTGAAAGTCATGGGGATAATGTTAAGAATGTGAAAATTTTCAAAACTTTGTCTTGATTTTGTCAAAGTCTTGTGGTATACTGTAAAAGTAAAGGCAAAGCCGCATTGCGGCATTGCAAATTTATAGTCAGAAAGGTGAAAAAAATCATGCAAAGATTTGTACTTAACGAAACCTCGTACCACGGCGCGGGCGCTATAAAGGCGATTCCCGAAGAAATCAGAAATCGCGGCTTTAATAAGGTGTTTGTTGCAACAGACCCTGATCTTATCAAGTTCGGTATTGCCGCTAAGGTTACCGACCTTCTTGACGAAGCAGGCATTCCTTACGCGATCTATTCCGATATAAAGGCTAACCCCACCATTGAAA
>JAGCNJ010000059.1 GCA_017646005.1 Clostridia bacterium
CCCAGAAGTTGTCTGCCTTGCCGAGTCTTACAACGTGAGCAGGGTCAACTCCGATATCCTTTGTCCATATCTTGTAAGCTTCCTCGTCGTTTTCGTATATCGACGGCCAGAGAAGCTCTGCGGGTATTTCAAGAGTTTTTGTAAGAAACTCCCACGACCACGCGATAGCTTCATCCTTGAAGTAATCGCCGAAGCTGAAGTTTCCGAGCATTTCAAAATAAGTACCGTGACGCGCGGTGTGACCTACTCTTTCAAGGTCGGGCGTTCTGATACACTTCTGGCAGGTGGTGACACGGCGGCGGGGCGGCTCAACCTCACCTGTGAAGAACTTTTTCATCGGAGCCATACCCGAGTTTATGAGCAAAAGCGACTTGTCGTTTATCGGCACGAGGGGGTAGCTGGGGAGCCTGAGGTGATCCTTCGATTCAAAAAACGAGAGATACTTTTCGCGAAGCTCGTTCAAGCCTGTCCATTTCATAATTTATCATTCCTTTCAAAGCGTGCGTACACGCTGTGTTATTACACATTTTACTCCATTATTGTATTATAACAAACTCTGCGTGTCAATGTCAATAATTTTATGCAAATATTATCGTCACAAATTAACTTTTGGGACTCAAACTGTAAAATTTTCGGTAATCTCTTTCATTTTCGCTCTTTTTATGCTATACTGTTAAAAGAAAAAACAAGGAGAAATCTTCATGAAAAATAAATCGACAGCTATTTCTGCACTTATATTGATTCTGATACTTGTGCTGTTTTACATATTTTCTCCGGGCTTCCGCACAGAATTGTCAAACCTGCTTGAGCTTGAAGGGAAGCTTGAATACGATCTTTCCAAAAATGCCGTTGTGCATATCATCGATGTGGGTCAGGGTGACAGTATTCTGCTTCAGAGCGAAAAATACAACGTGCTCATAGATGCGGGCCCCAATTCGTCCGAGGAAAAGCTCGTGGAATATCTTGCTTCGCTCGGTATAAATAAGCTTGACTGCCTCGTTCTTACTCATCCGCACGAGGATCATATAGGCGGTGCCGATCTTGTGCTTGAACGCTTTGGTACAGACACTCTTCTTATGCCGGACTGTATGTCAAGCTCGCGCGCATTCGAAAACGTTCTTGATGCCGCCGAGGCAAACGGCATCGGCATAACCGTGCCCGATCGCGGAGATAAATTTTCGCTCGGCGGGCTTGATTTTACCGTTCTTGCACCCGATAGCAAAAGCTACAAGGAAATCAACGATTACAGTATCGTTCTGAAGGCACAGTACGGCGACACAGCTTTTATGCTGACAGGAGACGCAGAAGCACTTTCCGAATATGAAATAATTGATCACTTCGGCGAAGATTTTCTTAAATGCGATCTGCTTAAGGTGGGTCATCACGGCTCGTCAAGCTCAAGCTCGAAAGAGTTTGTGCGTGCCGTCTCTCCCGTGCTTGCCGCTATCTCCTGCGGCTTGGACAACGATTACGGTCATCCGCACAGAGAAACTCGCTCGCTTTTTGATGACGAGGGCATAGAATATTACCGCACCGATCTTGACGGGACGTTAGTTTTTGTTTCTGACAAGAGAGAAGTTTTTGTTGGGTAAATTATTTGTGGTTTGTTTTTATTTTATGAGGGGGAGCTTTTTATAAAAAGCTCCCCCTCATACTCCCCCGCAAAAACTTTTAAGGCTTAGGCTTACTTAATTTGCTTATCTACACTCTGTGCGCCGCTACATTAAAATTTCACTCTGTTCCCCACGCAAATTCGCACTCTGCTACTCATCAACACTGAATGCGTTCATTTTCAGGGACCGCTACCCTGAAAATGAACATATTTGCGAAATTGATCGTTCAAACGGGACGGCTCTTTCGTCTATTTCTGTCCGCACAGAAATAGACTCCCCGAAGGGTAGCAATCGATCACCGCTAACAAAAACAGGTACAACAAACAAAAAACACCGCAGATCGTTTTGATCTGCGGTGTTGCCTTATTTCGTCGATATTTCATTGTATAAAGTAAACCCGAGTATCAATACTCCGCCGACCGCCTGAGTAACTGATAACGGCTCTGCAAGCACAGTCACCGAAACTATCACGGCTACAAGCGGATCTATGTAGCTGAGTATCGCCGCCTTTTGCCCCTCAAGCTCTTTGAGCGAGGAAAAATACAGGCAATAAGCGATTCCCGTGTGTACTATTCCGAGTACGGCAAGACATATGTATCCCTTGGTGTCAAGAGACGCAAAGCTTATTCCGCCCGTAAACAGAACGTAGGGCAATAAAACGATGATCGCGCCGATAAACTGTAAAAACGTGCGGTGAAGTCCGGCAACCTTTTTTATAAGCTTGTTGAGTATCACAACGCTTGCATAAAACATCGCGGCTCCGAGTCCAAAAAGCACACCGCGCATATCAATATTACCGCTTGCCAGATCACCCACGCCAATGACAAGCACCAGACCGAGCGTTGAAAAAACAAAGCAGACGAGCTTTTTTGCGGTAAGCCTTTCCTTGAACAGGATCGGGCATATAAGCGTCACTATAACCGGAGCGAAATAATAACTCAGCGTTGCAACAGATACGGTCGTGTACTTGTATGCTTCAAAAAGAAGTATCCAGTTTATACCCATAGCCGCACCCGAAATGAGCAGGAGCACAAGCTCCTTTCCTATTTCACGAAGAGCGATTTTTTGCTTTGTCAAGAGCAAAAATCCGCCGATAAGTACGGTGGCGAAAAGCGCCCGGCACAGGGCAAGTGCCTGCGAGCTTATCGCAACGCTTCGCACAAAAGGTGCAAGCGTTCCGAATATCACCATCGATACTATTATCATAATACGTGCTGATGCAGTCTTTTTCATCTGTTTCTCCATATTTTAGAATTACAGCACTATTTTACACCGATAACACACGGTTGTCAATAATTATTTTGCTTGTGCCTCGTAAGCGGCGATAGCCTCACAGAGCATTATCTCTGCCTGCCGTGTGAAGAACAAGCCCCGTGTTGTAGGATTTCTCTCAGGTCATGCACATTTTGTACGTCTTCTTTTAAGCCTTGTAATTTCTGAAGCTGTTGTCAAATTCGTTTTCATCAATATTCACGTCGCAGATTTTTATGCATTTGAGGCAAGCGCCGTATATTTGCGGAAATTCGGGGAATGTCAGTCGGATACCCTTGTCAAGCCTGTCGCTTAAGAGCTTTTCGAGCACGTCTCTGTGAGCGGTCAGCCCGCCTGATATGATGACCTCGCCCGACGTATCAAAGCTTTTGTGCGCATAATTTATCAGAAATGCAAGCCTGTCGGCAGTGTCTTCGATAATTTTTTTTGCGACCGGATCCCCTTGTCTGTATGCGTAAAAGGCATCTTTTGCAAAGGACGCGATGTAGTCTTTACCCTTTAAATAAAGCTCGTCTAAGATATTCATAAGCTCACCGCCTGCACGCGCGTGCACCGCATCGGATAATATTCCGGCAGAAGCTAAACCGGTTTCGACCTCAAGCGTGGCGTATATAGCATCTCTGCCGATGTCGTATCCGCTTCCCGCCTTGTCAAAAAGATATCCCCAACCGCCGAGTCTGTGAAGCTTTTGACCGTCGTCGGCATAAACGACCGAGCCTGTACCGCATATTACGGCAATCGGTTTTTTGGCGTTTCTGACGCTGTTGAGCACACAATGAATATCGGAATCCACCTGTACCGTGCATTTCGGATAATGCTTAAGTATTTCTTTTGTGATTCTTTCGCTGTTTTTCTTCATCGCACAGCCCGCGATTCCTGCAAATACGCCGCAAAGTCCGCCCTTGCCCATATTCAAAAGCTCTATTCCGCGGAGAACGGTGGTTATCGTCGTGTCTATTCCTACGGTGTTGGGGTTCGAGCCGCCAAGCACAATACGGCCGAGTATGCGTCCGTTTTCGTCAAAATGCAGAAATTCGGTCTTCGTGCCGCCGCCGTCTATGGCGATCATGTGCTTGATCTCACGGCTCGAGCTTCTCAATAAAGTATCTGCGCTGACTCCGAAAATATCGGCAAGCTCACAGAGGTTTTCAATTTCGGGCACAGAAAGTCCGTTTTCCCATTTTGATACGGTCTGCGCGGTCACGAATAAAAGCCCGGCGAGCTTTGCCTGGGTCATATTCATCTGCTCGCGCAGCCTCTTTATATTTGCCGCAAGAGTCTTGTATTCAAACATAGCAGTATCCATCCTTAATTTTACTTTGGTCTTATTATACACCGATGTATCGCAAAAAGCAACATTAATTGGACGTGTTTTGCTACAAATATCAACCGACGGTTGATAAAACGGCAAAGATATTGCGGACAGAGCAGGTGAGAAATCCGCAGTAAAGCTCAGCCCGCAGCCTATAAGAGCGGATTTTCGTCTCATATTTTTCGAAAAAATCGGAAAAATATTGAAAAAATTTGATTTTTCTTCAAAAAAATTCGAAAAAACTATGGATTTTTTCTCTATTATATAGTATAATGTATGGTGAATGCGTCCCTGACTGAAAAGACGAGAGATTGTCGAAAAATTAACAATCTTTTCTGCGGGACCTACATTTAAGTGAAAATTTATTAGGAGGATGGATTCAAATGAAAAAGAATTTGACCACAGTTGCCTTCGCGGGAACAAAGGAGCAGGAAGCACAGCTCGACGCGCTCATCGCGAAGCACAAGGATGACAAGGGTGCGCTTATGCCTATCCTTCAGGGAGCACAGAACATCTACGGATATCTCCCGATAGAGGTTCAGAACCACATCGCTCTTGCGATGGACGTTTCGCTCGCTGAGGTATACGGAGTTGCGACATTCTATTCACAGTTCGTACTTAACCCCAAGGGTAAGGTTGCTGTTGCAGTTTGCCTCGGTACGGCTTGCTACGTAAAGGGCTCGGGTGATATCATCGAAAAGATATCCGAAAAGCTTGGCGTTGGAGTTGGCGAAACAAGCTCTGACGGAAAGTACAGCATAGACGCTACACGCTGCATCGGCGCGTGCGGTCTTGCTCCCGTTCTTACCATTAACGATGAAGTATACGGAAGACTTGTTCCTGCAGACGTAGACAAGATCCTTGCACCCTTCATCGACTGATAAAGACAGAAAATGAAAAAGCCGCATATGCGGCATGGAGATTCTTATGAAAATGTCCGAAATAGCATCTTTGCTCGGTGCGCGCGTGCTCTGCTGCGAGGAGCTTATAGAGCATGAGGTACACTCGGCTTGCGGAAGTGATATGATGAGCGACGTGCTTGCTTTTGTCAAGGACCAGGCAGTGTTGCTTACGGGTCTTGTAAATCCGCAGGTAATAAGAACGGCAGAAATGATGGATATGCGCTGTATCGTGTTTGTAAGAAACAAGATACCGAGCGAAGAAATGATCGCGCTTGCGGCAGACGCCGGAATCGTGGTGCTTGCTTCGCCGATGCGTATGTTCGAGGCGTGCGGACGTCTTTATAACGGAGGGTTGAAGCCCCAGGAGGTGGAGTAATGGATAATGCCGCCCCCCTCGAGTTCCATTTTAACGTAGACGGTAAGGATTTCACCTCGGCAGGCGAAGCCTCGGTTGAGGTGAAAAAAATACTCAGACGCATAGGACTCGATTCCGAAGCGATAAGGAGAGTATCAATAGCGATGTATGAGGCGGAGATCAATATGGTCATCCACGCCGGTGGCGGTGAGGCAGACGTATCCGTATCGCCCGATAAGATCACGCTTGTGATGACCGACCACGGTCCGGGTATCGCCGATATAGAGCTTGCGATGCGCGAGGGGTATTCGACAGCCCCCGACAATATCCGTTCGCTTGGATTCGGTGCCGGAATGGGACTTCCGAATATAAAGCGTTATACTGATGAGCTGAAGATAGAAAGCGAAGTTGGTAAAGGTACAAAAATTACAATGTCAGTAAATATATGAGGTGATCAAATGGCCCCTTACAAGCATTCTGTGGCTCTTGACACCGAAAAGTGCAAGGGTTGCATCACCTGCTTGAAGCGCTGTCCCACCGAAGCGATACGCATACGGAACGGACACGCGGTTATTAACCCCGACCGATGTATTGACTGCGGCGAATGTATAAGACAGTGCCCGCATAAAGCAAAAAAAGCTGTTGCGGACAAATTATCCGAGCTGCCATTCGGCAAGAAGTTCGTGATCGCACTTCCGCCGCCATCCCTTTACGGACAGTTTGAAAATCTCGACGACGCCGATTACATATTGCAAGGCCTTCTTGATATAGGCTTCGATTACGTGTACGAGGTAGCACGTGCCGCAGAGCTCGTGACAGAGTACACAAGGCAGTATCTCAAAAGAGAAGATATCCGCCGGCCGGTAATAAGCTCGGCTTGCCCGGTAGTCACAAGGCTTATATCCTTAAGATTTCCTTATCTGTGCGACAATCTTGTGCCGATGCTTTCCCCGATGGAGATCGCGGCGGCAAAGGCAAAGGATGAAGCGCTTGAAAAGAATCCCGGGCTTAAACGGGAGGATATAGTAACGGTGTTTATTTCACCCTGCCCTGCAAAGGTAAGCGCGGTGAAGAATGATTTTGCCGGACATAAAAGCAACGTAGATTACGTGGTCGCGGTAAATGAAGTTTATTTTGAGCTTCTCGGAGCTATGGGTAAGATAGATTCTCCATCGCCGATCTCAAAGACCGGAATGGTGGGTATGAGCTGGGCGGTAAGCGGTGGCGAGGCATCGGCGCTGTTAAACGACAGATATCTTGCCGCAGACGGCATCGAGAACATAATCAAGGTGCTTGATGAGCTTGAAACGGCAAGCTTTCCTTTCCTTGATTATATAGAGCTTAACGCCTGCAGCTCAGGCTGCGTAGGCGGAGTAATGACAGTCGGCAATCCGTATCTTACAAAGGTGAAGATACAAAATTTGAAAAGATATCTTCCCGTGATGCAGAACAGACCGACACTCGACGAGGCAAAGCAGATCCCCGAGGAGTTTTCGTACAGGCAAAAGGAATATGAGCCTGTGGCAAGACTCGATTCGGACAGAATCAAGGCGATGAGCCTTATGAAGGAGATACTCGTGCTTGATAATAAGCTTCCGGGCTTTGATTGCGGAGCCTGCGGATCTCCTACCTGCCGTGCTTTTGCCGAGGACGTTATAAAAGAAAAAGCCATGCTCTCGGATTGTGTGTTCCTTGAGCGCGGCGAAAAAAAGTAAAGCTTTTCCGGAGAAACGGATATGACTGTAAATTCTGTTTGTGAAAGACTTGACCTTGAGGTGCTTAACCTTGCAGACGGCGAAAGAGAGATACTCGGCGTATATGCGGGCGATCTCTTAAGCTGGGTGATGGGTCACGCGAATGAATCAGACGTGCTTGTCACCATAATGTCCAATATCAATACGCTCGCGGTCGCATCGCTTTTAGATCTTTCATGCGTGATACTTGCCGAATCGTCCGAGCCTGATCCGGGCTTTGTTGAAACGGCGCAAAGCAAAGAGATCAACGTGTTCAGATCAAAGCTCACGACTTATGAGATATGCGTGGAGCTTTCAAGGATGCTTGAGGAATGAGAAGATACTATTACGATCTTCACCTGCATTCCTGCTTATCTCCCTGCGGAGATGACGATATGACTCCGAATAACATCTGCGGTATGGCGGCTCTCAAAGGGCTTAACATTGTAGCTCTTACAGACCACAACACCTGCGGAAACTGCGAAAGCTTTATGAAGGCTGCAGCAGCAAACGGACTTATCGGAGTTGCGGGAATGGAGCTTACGACAAGCGAGGATATTCATATCGTTTGTCTGTTTGAAGAGCTCAGAGATGCGCTTGAGTTTTCTTCCGTGCTTGACGCTTACAGAACCCCCTTTCCGAATCGTGAGGACATATTCGGTAAGCAGATGTATCTTGATGAAAACGATGAGCTTGTACGGGTTGAGGAAAATTTCTTACCCATAGCTACTTCGTTATCACTCGAGGCGGCATATGAGCTTGCACTTAAGCATAACGCGCTTGTGTATCCCGCACATATAGACAGAATGGCAAACGGCATTGTAGCGACTCTCGGTACTCTGCCCGACACGCCTGACTTCATGTGCGTGGAATATAAGGACAGCGAAAAGATAGACGAGCTTTCAAAACAGATACCTTCGCTTAAGAATAAAAGGCGTGTCGTAAATTCGGACGCGCACTTTCTGTGGGACATAAACGAGGCTGAAAACTATATCGAGCTTGAAGACGAGCCGTATAGCAGCGCATACGTAAGAAAGCAGATGTTTATGTATCTGCGGGGCGAGGGCATATACGCAGACAAGAAGGACAAGGCTTTATAATAATGAAGGAATTATCGCTTAACATACTCGATATCGCACAGAATTCGATAACGGCAGGCTCGACGCTTATAAAAATCGAGCTTGTTGAAGAGGGAAATATCTTCACTCTTACAATATCGGATGACGGATGCGGTATGAGTCGTGAAATGGTCGAAAGCGTGACCGATCCGTTCTGCACGACAAGAAAAAC
>JAGCNJ010000060.1 GCA_017646005.1 Clostridia bacterium
CAGGGAAAGGGGATATCTAAGGGGAAAACCGTAAAGGTTTTCCTCTTAGGCACGTTTTTCCACCCTTTTGGCGTGTACCAAAAGGGTGTCCCCCGGAAGGGTAACAAACGATTATCAGAAACAAAAACAGGTACCATCAACACCACAAAACACGGGAGAAAAATCCCCCGTGTCCTTTATATTATCCAAGTAAAACGTCAGATATAAGCATTACGCAAAATCCCACAAGCAGAGCATACGTTGCTCCGCGCTCACTTCCGTGCGCGTGCGTTTCAGGTATCATCTCATCGCTGATAACGTAGAGCATCGTGCCGCCCGCAAAGGCTAAAGCAAACGGCAATACCGCCGTCGAAATGCTTACTGCAAAATATCCGATAAAAGTGCCTGCTACCTCGACAAGCCCCGTGAGCGCCGCTATAATGAAGGTTTTGACAGACGAAACGCCCGACGCGAGCATCGGCGCGATGATGACCATACCCTCGGGGATATTCTGCAAAGCGATACCTCCTGCAATAAGAAGTGCCTGCGAGGTGTCGCCGGATCCAAAGCCCACACCCGCGGCAATACCTTCGGGCAGATTATGTATCGCAATAGCTGTTACGAATAAAAGCACCTTGTCAAGGCTTGAACTGCCGTGCGATTCGATATCCGGCCCGATCATCTTGTGCAGATGCGGTACGATCTTGTCAATAAGATTAAGGCAGAGCGCGCCCGCAAATATTCCCGCAACGGTTATGACGATACCGTATTTTCCTCCATATTCAAGCGAGGGTATAATAAGACCGAGCACCGCCGCGGCAAGCATGACGCCTGCGGCAAAGGAAAGGGTTATATCCGAAAATCTGTGCGACATTTTCTTGAAGACAAAGCCGATAAGTGCGCCTATTACAGTTGCCCCACCGACGCCTGTCGCCGTTAACAATACAAGCTCCATAAATAAATTTTCCTTTCGGTTTGAGCTTAAAATTCCCACATCATGACGACGTGGGAATTTTTATGTAGTTTCTTAAAGAACGAGCGACGGTGCCGTATATACACGTGCTGCGAGCTCGTTGTTGAGCATATAAAGGCTCTTTGGGTCGGAGCCGAAAAGCTCCATCTTGGAGATAAGGTCGTTTGCGTTTGTTTCTTCCTCGCCCTGCTCCTTAACGAACCAGTCTAAAAACTGCATTGTGCGGAAATCCTTCACCTCATATGCTGCGGCATATATGTCGTTGATAAGGGAGGTGACGTAAAGCTCATGCTCAAGGCCTGCCTTAAGAACATCCATATCGGCAGTGAATACCTTGTCGGGCTTTGCGATGGCATCAAGCGTTACAGACATATTTTCATTCTGAAGATAGGTGTAAAAGAGCATCGCGTGATCTCTTTCCTCCTGCGCCTGAACCATATACCAGTTGGCAAATCCGTCAAGCCCTCTTGCCTTGAAATAATTGGAAAAATCAAGATAAAGATAAGCTGAGTAGAATTCCTTGTTGATCTGTTGGTTGAGTAAAAAGTGTACCTTTTCGTTTAACATTGTGAATTCCTCCTGTAAAAATTATATTTTTTCAAAATCTGCCACACCATGCTTGCAAAGCGGGCAGATAAAGTCCGCGGGTAATTCGTCGCCCTCGTATACGTATCCGCATACCTTGCATACGTATCCGGTTTTGCCTTCGGTTTCGGGCTTGGGCTTTACGTTTTCGTAATAGTAGCTGTAGCTCATCGTTTCTGCTGTTGTAATAACTCTTGATTCGGTTATTGAGCAGATAAACATACCGTGAGTGCCAAGATCCACGTACTGTTCAACCTTAAGCGACATAAATGAGTTTATATGCTTGGGCAAGAATATCAGTCCGTTGTCCGAGCGAAGCGGAGTGCAGTCCTTGAATTTGTCAACGTTTCTTCCGCTCTGGAAGCCGAACTTTTCAAATACGGCAAAGGGAGCATCAATACTAAGGCAGTTGATATTCATAATACCCGTCTGCTTTATAACGTGGTGGGAATAATTTTCCTTGTTGATCGTAACTGCGATCCGATTGGGAGTGTTTGTCACCTGTGTTACCGTGTTGACGATAAGACCGTTGTCCTTTTTGCCGTCGTTTGAAGTGATAACGTAAAGTCCGTAACCGATATTGAAAAGTGCGGTGAGATCGTTCTTATTGGCAGTGGCATCCTGCTTTGCGAGATATTCACGGCAAAGCTCGTCCGAAAGTCTTTCAAGCTGGTCTGAGCTTTCTTCGTTGATCGAAGACAAGATCTTTACCTCGTTTTCGGCGTAGTTGAGATTTTTGCATTTTTCAAGCATACCCTTCATCACCTTTGCCGCCATAGGCGCCCAGCTGCCGTTTTCAATAAACGCGACCGTTCTGTTTGAGAAGTTACGCTCTGTAAGGTGATCTATAAACTCTCGCATAAAAGGGAAGATATCCGCGTTATAGGTGGTCGTTGCAAGAACGAGCTTGCTGTATCTGAACGCATCTGCAACAGCCTTTGACATATCGCTTCTTGCAAGATCGTAGACCTTAACGCATGGGCAGCCCTTTGCCTTGAACTTTTCTTCAAGCTGCATAATAGCCTTTCTTGTGTTGCCGTATACCGACGTGTAGGCTATAACGATTCCGTCCTCTTCGCTCTGATAGCTTGACCAGGTGTCGTATAATCCGATGTAATAGCCGAGATTTTGATTAAGAACAGGACCGTGAAGAGGGCAGATCATATTGATATCAAGTCCGGCTGCCTTCTTGAGCAAAGCCTGTACCTGCGCGCCGTATTTTCCGACGATGCCTATATAGTAGCGTCTTGCCTCATCTACCCACGGCTCGTTTATGTCAAGCGCGCCGAATTTACCGAATCCGTCTGCGGAGAAGAGCACCTTGTCTGTGCTGTCGTAGGTAACGATGACCTCGGGCCAATGCACCATAGGCGCGGTCACGAAGTTGAGTGTGTGACGTCCGAGCTCAAGTATTGAACCCTCACCGACGACTATTTGCTTTTCGGAAAAATCGGTGCCGAAAAAGTTTTTCATCATAACGAATGCCTTGGCTGACGAAACTATCTTTGCATCAGGATAAGCTTTTACAAAATTGACAATATTAGCCGAATGATCGGGCTCCATATGCTGAACGATCAGATAATCGGGCTTTCTGCTTTCGAGAGCATTTTCAATATTGTCAAGCCACTCGTGTGTAAAAGCGGCGTCCACCGTATCCATTATCGCTATCTTTTCATCTATTATGGCGTAGGAATTATAGGATATACCGTTTGGCACCTTATACTGTCCTTCAAAAAGATCGACCTTGTGGTCGTTGACGCCGATGTATTTGATATCGTTAGTAATTGTCATAAGCGATCACCTCCAAAATTTACGTAAACAATTGTATCATAAAAAAGTAAAATTATCAATAGCTTATTTGGTATTAAAAACACTTTCCTGTTTTGCAGTCCTCTGCATTACCTTTTCTGTAGCAAAGCTCGTTGGGGCACTGTCCGGTTTCAAAAAGCTGTATAAGGTTTTCAACCGTTGTTTCGGCAATGTTTGAAAGAGCCTCCTCGGTAAGAAAAGCCTGATGCGAGGTTACTATCACGTTAGGCATTGAAATAAGCCTTGCGAGAGTATCGTCCTCCATAATGTGTCCCGAATAATCCTCAAAGAAGAAATCGGATTCTTCCTCGTATACGTCAAGGCATGCGGCGCCGACCTTTCTTGATTTTATGCCTCCAAGAAGCGCCTCCGCATCAACGAGCGCGCCTCGCGAGGTATTGATAAGAACTACACCGCGCTTGCATTTTTCAAGTGATTCTTCATCTATGATATGATAGGTGTCCTCGCTTAACGGACAGTGAAGCGAGATGATGTCACTGTATTTGAAAAGCTCGTCTAATTCTGCATACCTGATGTTTTCACCGTCTGCAAGATCGCTTGCGGGGAACTTGTCATAAGCAAGCACCTTCATACCAAAGCCGCGGCATATGCTTATAAACGTGCGTCCGATACGGCCCGTGCCGATAACGCCGACCGTTTTGTCGTGAAGATCGAAGCCTGTCATGCCGGAAAGGCTGAAGTTGAAATCCTTTGTCCGAATATACGCCTTGTGTATGCGTCTGATCGAGGTCAGAAGCATAGCCATCGCATGCTCGGCGACAGCATACGGAGAATATGCGGGCACACGAAGCACGTGTATGCGGTTAAAGGCGTACTTCATATCGACGTTGTTAAAGCCCGCACAGCGAAGGGCGATCGCCTTTATACCGAGCTCGCATAAGCGGTCGATCACTGCGGCATTTACCGTGTCGTTTACGAACACGCATACCGCGTCGTACCCGTGGGCGAGGTCGACCGTATCCTCATTGAGCTTTGTCTCAAAAAACTTGAACTTAATGCCGTTATCGCCGCCGTATTTTTCAAAGGAGGCGATATCGTACGGCTTTGTATCAAAAAACGCTATTTTCATATATTATCTCCAAAAAATTCTGTGGATTGCCGTGAGCTTTAATATGATCTGCTCTTGTTATAATTATAACACGATTATTGTGAAAATTTCAACAATTATAAAAATATTCTTATGTAAAATATTCCGCGCGGTACTGTTAGTATTGACATATCGGTAAAATTGTGATAGAATATTTTCAAATATGATTATGACGGAAAAGACTGAAATACTTTTCAGCCATTCGAAATGAAAGGAATGGTCAAAACAATGAAATTCAATTCGGTAGATTTTGATACCTATTTTGCAAATTATCCCGACAAGGATGGTTACTTCGGTAAGTATGGCGGAGTTTACATAGACGATAAGCTCAAGGCGGCTATGGCGGAAATTACAGAGGCATATTATTCTATCTGTCAGTCCAGAAAGTTTATTGCCGAGCTTCGCAGAATCCGTAAGGAATTCCAGGGCAGACCCACACCGATCACGCATCTTGAAAGACTTTCGGATGCTCTCGGCGGCAAGGTTCAGCTTTACGCGAAGCGTGAGGACCTTAACCATTCGGGTGCACATAAGCTCAATCACTGTATGGGTGAGGCACTTCTTGCAAAGTATATGGGCAAGAAGAAGGTCATCGCAGAAACAGGCGCAGGTCAGCACGGTGTTGCTCTCGCAACTGCGGCAGCATATTTCGGACTCAAGTGCGATATATATATGGGTACCGTTGATATAAAGAAGCAGGCACCCAACGTGGCAAGAATGAAGATCCTCGGAGCAAACGTTATCGAGGTAACTCACGGACTTCAGACACTCAAGGAAGCGGTTGACGCGGCTTTTGATGCATACAGCAAGGAATACAATGATGCGATATACTGCATCGGCTCTGTACTCGGACCGCATCCGTTCCCGATGATGGTGCGCGATTTCCAGAGCGTTGTCGGAATTGAAGCAAGAGATCAGTTTATTGATATGACAGGTCATCTCCC
>JAGCNJ010000061.1 GCA_017646005.1 Clostridia bacterium
AAGGGAAGCGGAAGCTTGTCTGTAGAACAAAGTGAGCTTGAGTATTCTGCCGGTATGCTCATATTTGTCTTCGACGGTGAGAGCATTGTCATGTCACCGAAGGAGCCTACCGAGTATATGTATATAGACTTTTCGGGAGCACGTGCAGACGGATTTTTCAGCCGATTTGGTATAAATAAAGCAAACCGTGCTTTCCGCGGATTTGACGGGCTTATACCTTTGTGGTATGACAGCATATCAAGAGCTACCGAGGATAATATTGACCTTGCCGCCGAAGGAATGCTTTTATATGCCTTTTCACGATTCAAAAGATCGGATAACTCAATGTCTGACATTGTAAACCGGATAATAGAAATTACAGAAGAAAATTTCACAGACAGCAGCCTTTCGATCACCGATATTGCCGCTGAGCTTTCGTATAATTCAAAATATCTGTCACACGTATTTAAGAAGAAAATGAATGTATGTTACTCGGAATATTTAAGAAACCTGCGAATCAAATATGCGATAGCCTTGCTTGATAACGGTATTGATTCGATCAAAAACGTGGCAATACTGTCAGGCTTTTCGGATCCTTTGTATTTTTCCTCAGTATTTAAGAAGATGGTTGGAGTATCGCCGAAGGACTATAAGGACACAAATGAGTGAATGATCGTATCCGAACGAAATTTTTATTGTTTTCCGAAAATTAACCGAAAAAACATCGCGCAAGAGCAAAATGCACAAAAAATGACGCTGGAATATATCTAAATCTGTAATAAACGTACATTGAAAAGCATTTTTGCGTGTGGTAAAATTAGATATACATATATTTAATGTATATATGCGAAAAATTTATGCCTCTAAGGCAAAGGAGAAAATACTATGTCAACAATGAAGAAAATTGTCGCTTTTGCAATGGCACTTGCTATGTGTGCAGTATGCTTTGCAGGATGCGGCGCAAAGACTAACAACTATGCGGCAGAGAATACCGAATTCTTTATAGGCGGTACAGGTCCCCTTACGGGTGATGCTTCCTCCTACGGTATTTCGGTACAGGAAGGCGCACAGATCGCAATCGATGAGATCAATGCCAACGGCGGTCTCAACGGCTATACTTTCAAGTTCGACATCAAGGACGACAAAGCAACTGCTGCTGACGCGGCAACAGGCTATGATACACTCTACGAAGCAGGCATGCAGGCTTCCATCGGCTCTGTAACATCAGGCTCTTGCGATTCCTTCGCATCCAAGGCGGATGAGGATAAGCTTTTTGCGATCACACCCTCTGCATCTGCTGCTAACGTAATTGAAAACAGACCTACAGTATTCCGCGTATGCTTCGGCGACCCCGACCAGGGTTATCTTGCAGCTGAAGAGCTTTCTGCTAACTTCGAAGTAATCGGTGCTATCTACGATACAAGCGATCCTTATTCTTCGGGTATCTATGAAGCATTTGCAGCAAAGATGGCTGAGCTTAACGTTGAATTCAACACACAGACGTTCGACGCAGAAAACAAGAAGGACTTCTCCACACAGGTAGAAGCACTCAAGGATTGCGACGTAATCTTCCTTCCTATTTATTACACGGAAGCAGGTACGATTGCAAAGACAGCAGCCGCAAAGGGATGCGATGCGCTCCTCTTCGGATGTGACGGTCTTGATGGTATCGCAGGTCAGCTTGATGAATCTGTTACAAGCGAGATCAGATACATAACACCCTTCGATGCTGCAAGCACAGACGAAACAGTTGTTAAGTTTGTAAATGCATATACAGCAAAGTATAACAGAACACCCGACCAGTTCGCGGCAGACGGCTACGATGCAGTAATGGCAATCTTCGAGGCAATGAAGAAGGCAAACGTTTCTGACGTAACCATCAGCGCACAGGAGCTTTGCGATATTCTCGTATCCACAATCACAGCCGACGACTTCTTGCTTAAGGGAGCAACCGGTGAGATGACATGGGATGAAAGCGGAGCTTGTACAAAGGTTCCTCAGATAGTAGTTCTTAACAGTAATAAATAATCTGAAGAATAACAAGGTTTTGGTTGGGCATATTTGTGTCCAACCAAAATCGCGTTTATAAGTATTGGAGTATAATTATGAGTACATTCATTGACGGACTGAGCCTTGGCAGTATATATGCCCTTATAGCACTCGGCTATACGATGGTATACGGTATCGCGAAGATGCTTAACTTCGCGCACGGAGATATCATTATGGTAGGCTCGTACGCCATTTTAACCACGCTTTTGATGAACGGTCACCCGGTGCTTGCGATAATTGCCGCAGTAGTGATCTGTACAGCACTTGGCGTGCTTATCGAAAAGCTTGCGTATAAGCCGCTTCGCGGAGCATCTCCACTTGCCGTGCTTATTACGGCAATTGGCGTAAGCTACTTTTTACAAAGTGTTGCACAGCTTATATTCGGTGCGCAAACGCATCCGATAAGCCTTGTTCATTTTCCGCCTGTTGTTATCGGCGGAGTAACGATAAGCGTATCTGCAATAATATCGCTTGTGGTAGGCGCGCTTATTATGACACTTCTGACTTTGTTTATCAAATTCACGAAGCTCGGACGAGCTATGATAGCCGTATCCGAGGACAGAGCTGCGGCGAAGCTTATGGGCATTAACGTAAATATGATCATAATGGTCACCTTTGCCATAGGCTCGGCACTTGCCGCATTCGCAAGCACCTTCTATGTAATGCAGATACCGAATACAAGCCCCACACTCGGCTCAATGCCCGGTATCAAGGCTTTTACGGCGGCGGTAATCGGCGGTATCGGATCAATTCCGGGAGCGATGCTCGGCGGCGTGCTTATGGGTGTTGTCGAGAAGATCTCGCTCAGCATACCCGTGCTTGCCCCCTATACAACTGCACTTGAATTCAGTCTGCTTATCATAATACTCCTTGTAAAGCCGACAGGCTTGCTCGGTAAGAAGAGAAGAGAGAAGGTGTAAGAATGGCGGGATATTTCAAAAACGTAAAAAACAGCTTCAAGCTCAAAAACTACATAGCTTACATTGTCATTACCGCTTTTCTCATAGTAAGCGCATCTCTTGCTCTTACGGGGTATATGAACCGTTCAACGCAGAATCTTTTGACACAGATCGCCTATTCGATAATACTTGCAGTATCGCTTAATCTTGTCGTAGGCTTCTTGGGAGAGCTCAGCCTCGGACACGCAGGCTTTATGTGTGTCGGCGCATATCTCGGATGCTTCCTTGCGAATTATCTGCACACAATAATTCCCTCAAGGCTTCTCGTGCTTGTTATATCGATGATAGTCGGCGGTCTTATTGCCGCAGTGTTTGGCTTTATCATCGGTCTTCCCGCACTCAGACTCAAGGGTGACTATCTTGCGATAGTAACGCTTGCATTCGGTGAAATAGTAAGAACTATCTTTAAAAACCAGAAGATATTCGGCGGCGCACTCGGACTTTCAACAAAAAAGTACGGCTCTGATCTGTTCATCGTAGCATTTATCGTGGTGCTTCTGATGCTCGTTTTCATACAGAATCTTGTCAAGAGTAAGCATGGACGAGCTATCACCGCGATACGTGATAACGAGATTGCGGCAAAGGCTATGGGTATAAACGTAACTTATTATAAGCTTTTCGTGTTCGTTGTTTCCGCGTTCTTCGCAGGAATTGCGGGTGTAATATACGGTCATTACGCAACACCTGTGCTTTATTCATTCTTCTCATACAACTATTCGATAGAAATACTCGTAATGGTCGTGCTTGGTTCAATGGGAAGCATCAACGGCTCGATTATAGCTGCGGCACTTATCACTTATATCAACTTCCAGCTTACAACAAAGCTTTCGGGAGACCTTGCCGCGCTTAAGTATCTTATCTACGCATTGATTCTTATCACGATAGTAATTTACAATAATGCACCCGGACTTGCATCAGTAAAGGAAAGACTCAGCATAAAGCCCTTGCTTAAAAAAGTATTCGGCAGATTTATCAAGCGAACAAACGATCCTGCAAAGCAAAAGGATGACGAGGCGGATTGGGACAGAATCCCCACAAAGATCGAAATGGATGCTATCCTTTCGCTCGATATCAAGCCCGATACGACCTATGCACCCGATAAGAGAGAGGAGAAGTGAAAATGAGCGAAAAATATATGCTTGAAACACAGAATCTCGGTATCTCTTTCGGAGGACTTAAGGCCGTTCAGGGGATAGATCTTAAAATACGCAAGAATCAGCTTTACGGACTTATCGGACCTAACGGTGCCGGAAAAACGACCATATTCAACCTTATAACAGGCGTGTATACACCCACAACAGGAAAGTTTTTCCTTGACGGTGAGGATCTTACAGGCAAAAATCAGGAAACGATCAACCATAAGGGTATAGCCCGTACCTTCCAGAATATACGTTTGTTCAATAATATGACAGTTATAAGCAACGTAATGGTGGGACTTCATAATCAGAAGGAGTTTACCTGCAATCCGTTTGCGAGTATGCTCAGACTTCCCGTTCATTTTGAAAGCGAGACTGCTATGCGTAACCGCGCAAAGGAGCTTCTTGCGATATTCGGGCTTGAGGAGGAGAGAAATAATCTTGCCTGCAACCTACCCTACGGTAAGCAGAGAAAGCTTGAAATAGCACGTGCTCTTGCAACAAATCCGAAGCTTTTGCTTCTTGATGAGCCGGCGGCGGGAATGAACCCGAATGAGACCGAGGAGCTTATGAATACCGTTCGCTTTATCAGAGATAAGTTTGATATGACAATACTTCTGATCGAGCACGACCTCAAATTCGTTTCCGGACTGTGCGATGAAGTAACCGTTCTTAACTTCGGCACCTCGCTTTATAATGGCGAGGTAGAAAAGGCGCTCCACGACCCCGAGGTCGTAAAGGCGTATATCGGAAAGTGAGGGATAAGAATGGCATTACTTGAAGTAAGAGACCTTGAGGTCTACTATGGCGTCATACAGGCGCTTAAGGGAATAAGCTTTGACGTAAACGAGGGTGAGATAGTAACTCTTATCGGTGCTAACGGTGCGGGTAAGACAACGACTATGCACAGTATTATGGGACTTATTCCAGTAAAGCACGGAAGCGTTACATATGAGGGACAGCTTATAAATAAGGTCCCCTCTCATAAGATAGTAAAGCTTGGAATGACACAGGTGCCCGAGGGCAGACATATATTCCAAGAGCTTACGGTATATGATAATCTGCTTCTTGGCGGATATATCGAAAACGATATGAAGAAGATCAAGGCTGATATAGAGGACGTGTATTCGCGTTTCCCAAGGCTTAAGGAAAGACACAGTCAGATAGCCGGCACGCTTTCGGGCGGTGAGCAGCAGATGCTTGCTATGGGCAGAGCAATGATGAGCCATCCTAAGCTTTTGATGCTTGACGAGCCGTCTATGGGTCTTGCGCCTATACTTGTCGACCAGATCTTTGAAATTATTAAAGAATTTAACAAGTCAGGCACGACAATATTGCTCGTAGAGCAGAATGCGGGAAAGGCGCTTGAGATCGCCGACCATGCATACGTGCTTGAAAACGGTAAGATAGTGCTTTCGGGAACGGGAGCAGAGCTTGCCGCGAGCGACGAGGTAAAGAAAGCGTATCTCGGAGGCTAAGATATTCAAAAAAATCGGCAGAGGTATTGTACCTTTGCCGATTTTGTGCTATAATTTACCCAAAGTAAATTTACAGGAGAAGAGTATGATTAAAGCACAGATATATTCTTCGCAAACCAAAATATTTCCGGATACAAGAATTAATATAAAAAAGAGCATCAAGTATATAAGAACACTAAAAAACGAGCCGGTGTCCTTTCAGCTTGCCTTCATTTCATACGGTGATGACGATTATTTGCCGATTAGCGTATCGGTAAAGTCAGAGCTTCCTATATCAGCGTATAAGGTTGCGTACGTACCCGTGACACATACGCAGACCAAATTTGATGAGCCTGCGTGTGAAGCACGCGGTCCGGGACTTTACCCGGATATGCTTGTGCCGCGTCCCGCAAGCCCGGAGATCATTTCAAATTCCTGCAAAATGAAATTTTATTGCGAAAAGGGTGTAAACGAGCCGCTTGTATCGGTAAAGAACTGCACAAACGCCGTATGGTTTACCGTGAACGAAGAAGGAAAAGAGCTTGCGGCGGGGAAATACACGATTGATATAACCGTAACCGATCTTTTGACAGATAAGATCGCTTTTTCAAAAGAGCTGACACTTGAAGTGCTTGATCTTTCGCTTGATGAAAGTGAGCTTATATATACAAATTGGCTATACGTTGACTGTATTGCAAGGTATTATAACTTAAAGCCATATTCCAAGCGTTTTTGGGATATCTTTTCAAGGATGGTAAAGAACGCCGCGATTCATAAGATGAATACGCTTTTGCTGCCCGCATTTACACCGCCGCTTGATACACCTGTCGGGACAGAGCGAATGAACGTGCAGCTTGTATCTGTGGAAAGGACCGAAAACGGTTACGCCTTTGACTTTTCTCTATTTGAAAAATACGTGCAGACGGCTATCGGATGCGGTATAAAGTATTTTGAGCATATACCGATGTATACCCAATGGGGAGCAGAGCACGCACCGAATATATACGCAAAAATAAACGGAAGAAGTGTACGTATATTCGGGTGGGAAACCGATGCGCACGGTGAAGAATATAAAGGCTTTTTGCGTGAATATATAAACGCTCTGAAGCCTGTGCTTGAAAAGCTTGATATATCAGAGCGAATAATATACCACTTGTCGGATGAGCCCGGAGAAGCAGCACTTGAAGCATACGGTAAGGCGGCAGATTACTTTTATTCGCTTATAGGTGAAAGCACTTGTATTGATGCGATGTCCGAAATAAAATTATATAAAATGGGGCTTGTGCATACGCCTGTAGTCGCACTCGACCGCGCCGACGATTTCTATAAAGAGAAAGCTGATATGATGCTTTATTATACTGGCGGATATTACGACGGCGGTTATCTTAACAAATGCTCGAACAGACTTTTGACCACAAAGCCGTATCGCACGAGAATACTCGGAACACAGCTTTACAGGTACGCCGCCAAAGGCTTTTTGCATTGGGGATATAATTATTACTTCGATCGAATGAGCATTGGTATGTATGACCCCAAGACCAATCCCTGCGGATATAAGCAAGTGCCCGGAGCGGCATATCTTGCATACCCTGCAAATAACGGAGATACCTATCCGTCTGTGCGCGAAAAGTCTATGGCTGAGGCGATATGTGACAACAGTGCGCTTATGTTGCTTGAAAAAAAGCGCGGTCGAAAATATGTGGAGGAGCTTTGCGACAAATTTTTCGGTGAGCGTGTAAGCGTTACGACGATGCCGAAATCCGAGGACGAAATGCTCGCATTCAAGGAGCTAATATACGACGAACTGTTAAAGTAAAAAAATAAGGTTGGCATTTTGCCAACCTTATTTTTTTATTCATCAGCGTTTTCCCAGTTGTGGAAGACGTTCTGTACGTCCTCGTTGTCGTCAAGATGCTCCAAAAGAAGATTCATATACTTGATATCCTCTTCGTTTTCAAGCTTAACGTATGTGGACGGGATCTTATCCGCTTCTGCAGATTCAATAGTGTATCCGAGACCCTCAAGAGCCTCTCTTACAGCACCGAGATCGTTAACCTCTGTGCTGATCTCAAACATACCCTCGTCTGCAACGAAATCTGTAGCACCTGCTTCGAGTGCATCCTCCATAAGCTTGTCCTCGTCGATCTTGTCGTCCTTGAGAATAATGATCGTACCGCAGTCGGAGAAAAGGAAGCTTACGCATCCGCTTGTACCGAGATTGCCGTGGAACTTGTCGAAATAGTGGCGCACCTCTGAAGCTGTACGGTTGCGGTTGTCGGTTGTCGTTTCAACGATAACGGCAACGCCCGCAGGACCGTAACCCTCATATGTGATCTCCTCGTAGTTTACGTTCTCGGCGCCGAGAGCCTTCTTGATGGTACGCTCAATGTTGTCGTTAGGTACGTTGTTGCTTTTTGCCTTGGATATAAGATCACGAAGCTTGGAGTTGGTGTTGGGGTCTCCGCCGCCTTCTTTAACGGCAATCATAATCTCCTTACCGATTTTGGTGAAGATCTTCGCCTTCTGCGCGTCGGTCTTCTCCTTCTTGTGCATAATATTTTTCCATTTGCTGTGTCCTGACATTTTTATATCTCCTTAAAATTATTAACTTATATTTTTTCTGTCGGCTTTATGCAGATAAGCTTAAATGCCGTCTTGAGAACGCTGTTGACCGCACTTGTGATGTCGATACGTGTATCGCGTACATCTTCGCTATCCGCACCGATTATCTTGCAGGAATGATAGAAGCGGTTGAACGAGTTGCATACGTCAAGAATATAGCGTGTGATGATCATAGGTTCATAGTCGCCTATTGCATCAAGTATTCTTTCGGGGTATCTTGCAAGCACCTTTATAAGCTCGCGCTCGGCTTCATCTGTAAGTGCTCCGATCTTACCCTCGCTCGATGCCTTTTCAAGAATGGAGCAGGTGCGTGCGTACGTGTACTGAGAATAAGGACCGGTATTGCCCTCAAAAGAAAGCGCATCCTCCAAAACGAAGTTTATGTCCTTTATTCTGCTGTTGGAAAGGTAGTGGAATACGATGGCACCGACGCCTACAGCCTCTGCAACCTCATCGTTTTCTGCAAGCTCGGGATTCTTTTCCTTGATAATTCCGCGCACCTTGTCGATAGACATTGCAAAGAGATCCTTTAAGAGAATAACGTTTCCGGTACGTGTGGCAAGCTTTTCGCCGTTAATTGATACCGTTCCGTAGGGTACGTGAACGAGATCACGCGCCCACTCATATCCCATAAGCTCTACTACCTTGAACCACTGCGCGAAGTGTAAGCTCTGACCTGCTGAGGTTACGTAGATGCACTTTTCAAAGTCGTAGTTTTCTTTTCTGTACTTAGCCGCGGCAATATCGCGGGTAGGGTAGAGTGTCGAGCCATCGCGCTTAAGTATAAGGCAGGGTCCCATATTGTACGCATCAAGATTTACGATCGAAGCTCCGTCGTCTATCGTCATAAGCTCCTTTTCACGAAGCTCGTTTACGATAGCAGGCATCTTGTCAGAATAGAAGCTTTCGCCGTTGTAGCTGTCAAATTCAATGCCAAGCTGCTTGTAGGTTTTCTGATATTCCGCGATGCTTATTTCAATGAACCACTTCCAAAGCGCGATGTTTTCAGAGTCGAAATGCTCAAGCTTGGTAAACTCCTCTCTTGCGCGGTCATTTAAGGAAGGATCGTTTTCGGCTTCCTCGTGGAACTTAACGTAAAGAGCAACAAGCTCGTCAATACCGCCTGCCTCGATAGCTTCGCGGTTGCCCCATAAGCGGAAAGCAACGATAAGCTTGCCAAACTGTGTGCCCCAGTCGCCGAGGTGGTTGATACCGATGCATTCATATCCCGCAAATTCGTGAAGCATCTTAAGCGAATGACCGATAACGGTTGTGCCGAGATGTCCTATATGGAAGGGCTTTGCTACGTTGGGTGAGGAATAGTCAAGCACAATCCTCTTGCCCTTGCCGAAATCAAATCTGCCGTAATCTTCGCCAAGCTCGTTTATCTTTCCGAGTCTTTCAGCAAGATAAGCGTCTGAAATAAACATATTGAGATATCCGCCCGCAATATCAGTTCTGGATATTTCGGGAATACTTACGGAGTCTGCGAGCATAGCCGCAATCTGAGGCGGCGCGGCTCTTAAAGCCTTGCTCAGCTTGAAGCAGGGAAATGCGAGATCGCCCATCGCTTTGTCCGGGGGATATTCAAACATACCGGAGATCGCTTCGGCATCAAGCCCATGCGCATCGTTTTTTTCATTAAGCGTGCAGAGAATAGCCTCCGCAAGCTTTTTCTTAAGTGTTAACATATATGATCCTTTCCTTAACCGAGACCGGTTATATAATTAACTGATATTTTGGGCGGTAAGCTCGCGCATATAGTCAGCTATGACCTCTCGCTCGTCAAAGTGAACGTGCTTGCCTTCTATAAGCTGATATCGCTCGTGACCCTTGCCCGCAAGGAGAATAACGTCACCAACACAGGCGTTTTTGAGAGCATATCTGATAGCTTCCGCGCGGTCGGCGATCTTTACGTACGGAGTAGCCTTGCCGATGAAGCTTTGTTCGATATCCGCGATAATAGCGTCAGGGTCTTCAAAATCGGGATTATCGCTTGTTATAATAGAGAAGTCGGCGCACTTGGCACAAACGTCGCCAAGCTCTTTTCTTCTTATTTCTGTTCTTGAGCCGACCGAACCAAATAATACAACGAGCCTGCGAGGTGAGTATCTTCTCACCGTGTCAAGCAGATTTTGCATCGAAAAACCGTTATGAGCATAGTCAATTATGACCGTAGCATAGTCAAGCGCATCGACAATTTCAAAGCGCCCGTCCACAGTTGAAGTTTTGAGTGCTTCTGCTATTACCTCATCGCGCACACCCAGTCTTTTAGCTGCGGCGATTGCCGCAAGCGCGTTGTACACGTTGAATTTGCCGGGCATTTTGAGTTTTATCGGTATCATTCCCGTGAGCGCGTGGCATTCAAATGAAACGCCGAGGCTCGTGTCGGTCTTGTATTCGTTTATAAGTGTTGCAAAGTAATCGGCGTGTCCGTTTGCCGAATAGGTCTGCGAGGGGCATTTTGCACCCTTTCGTATATCGGTGTAATGCTCGTCATCAGCGTTGTATATGGCAAAGCGGGAGTTTTCAAAAAGATGAGCCTTACATTCCATGTAATTTTCAAAATCGGGATGCTCACCGTTTCCGATATGGTCGTAAGCGAGATTTGTAAAGACACCTATATCAAAAGTGATTCCGTCAACTCTGTGGGTAAGATACGCCTGAGAGGATACCTCTGTAACACATACCTCAACGCCCGAATTTACCATTTTGTCAAATGCCTTGTAAAGCTCGTAGCTTTCGGGGGTGGTGTTGACAGTCGGCGTATGCTCGCCGTTTATAAAAATTCCGTTGGTGCCGATTGTCGCGGTGTTGATTCCGCCCGCAGTCAATATATCGCGGGTAAGCTTGGTAACGGTGGTTTTTCCTTTTGTACCCGTAATACCGATAAGCTTGAGCCTGCGCTCGGGATGCGAGAAAAACTCGGCAGAAATGCTTGCCAAAGCTGAGCGGGTGTTGTCTGTTATAACAACACAGGCGTCGTCGGGAAGATCAAGCGGTTTTTGCGCAAGAAAGACACGACAGCCGTTCTGATACGCACTTTTTGCATAGTCGTGACCGTCGGACTGTGTGCCTGCAAGGCAAACGAAGACGACACCCTCATAAGCCTTGCGCGAATCGTAAACGATGTCACATATCTCGTAATCCTTGTCGGGCAGAGTCTGCACCGGAACAGATAAGAGCAAATCTGATAACAGCATAAAAACTCCTGTTAAATTTCATCTCTGCAAGGCTTGCCGCAAGCGTTTACAGTCGCTTTTGCAAGTACGGTCAGAGAATCGGTGTAAAAATCGTCGTGCTTAATAATTTCAAAGTCTTTTTTTATGAGCGAAAGCTCGGTGCATCCGAGTATGACCCGTTCACAGCCGCGGTCGCGCATTTTATTTGCGAGCGCGGTAAATTTTTCAATATCCGGCTCTTTTGCGCGCTTGATATCATCAAAAATAATAGATGTGATGATATCCTGCTCATCCTTTTCGGGTATAACAATGTCGACCTTGCCCTCTCCGATCTTCTGATAAGTTCCGGCGCGACAGGTACCCTCGGTGGCAAAGAGAGCGGCACGCTTGATACCGCTTCTGTAGAGGAAATCAACTGTTTCGCTTATGATATTTAATACCGGTATACCGGTTTCCTTTGCAATACCGTCGTAAAAATAATGCGCGGTGTTGCAGGGAATAGCGATCACATCTGCACCGTACGCTTCAAGCTTTTTTGCCTCGCTTATCATAACGGGCAGGGGATTGTCTTTGCAAAGACCTAAAATATAGCTTGAACGATCAGGTGTGGACGATTTGCTCGATATGACCATATCAATATGCTCTTGGTCACATTCGGCGACCGTGTAAGCGGTCAACAGCTCGTAAAAGTAGGCGGTAGCCATCGGTCCAAGCCCACCGAGAATACCCAAAAGCTTGTTTTCACTTTCCTTGTTCATAGTGTGCGTCCTTTATTTAGGATACTTTCTGTACTTGTTGTAATGGTTAAATGTGTACGCAAGAGCATAGAAAATGCGGCGAGGATTGTATTTGAGATCGAATTTATAGAAGTATGAGGAAAACTCTTTCTTTTCGGCAACAAGCGCGTGTAATTCCTTCTTTATTTCGGGTAACTTTGTCAGATAAGAGTAAATGATCTTTTTCGGAATAATATGCCAGAAGGCAGGCTTTCCGAATCGTACACCCTCAAGCCCGTCGCCGAGTCGGTCCTCGACTATAAGCCTTGCGATATTGCAGTCGGACGCGGTCACATAGTAATTACTGCGCCCCTGTCTTAAATTTATTTCAAACGCGCGGTAAGTGCCGTCGCGCTCGTCAAATTTAATGTCAAAGTTAGAAAATCCGACGTATCCGATACTTTCGAGATAGTTTTTGTAAAACTCGCAAAGCTCACGGTTGTCTTCGGTAAGAATAGCCGCGTGATTACCTCTTGCCTTGGGAGAATGCTCCTCTAAAAGCACGTGGCCCAAGCACATCATCCTTACCTTGCCGTCCTTGTCCGAATATGCGGTAAGCACACGCATATTGGAGTCCTCACCGGGGATAGTGTCCTGGAGTATTATTTCATCCGGATATCCCGAAGCGTATATCGTGTCGATGATATCCTTTGCTTTTTCGGGCGTGTCGGCAAAATATACCTTTTTCATACCGTCAAAGGGATACTTCCAGTAAAGTATACTGCTTGACGGCTTTACAATTATCGGATAATCAAAGCCGAGTGAGTCAAGTACCGATGCATCGTAATCCTTGTCTATTATTTTCGTGCTCGGATATTTGATGCCGTAGGTATCACAAACCTTGTAAAAATTAGCCTTGCTCTGAAGCTTTTGCCAGAGTTCTTCATCAATGTACGGCATTATATAGTGAGCCTTGAGCTTTTCCTTGCTTTTGATGATAAGCCCCGCGTAATCATCGGTACAGCCGATGAGGATAAGCTTTCTTTCCGTATGAGTGCTTGCAAAATCAAGCAAAGTCTTTACAAAGGTATCGGGATTATCAAAATCGGGCACCTCTGTGAATTTAACTATTCTTGAATGCTTTGTGCAGCCGATCTCGTATCTGCCGAAAGCGAAAGCAACCGTGCCGTAAGCCTCGTGAAAGGCTCGTGCTACATTATAGCAGTTGAGATCTGCGCCCGCAATTACAAGATCGAAATCGTTTTTTGTAATCTGTGACATTTTTATATCCTTTCAAAGGTAAGAGGCTTACGCTCTCTTACATGCAACCTTTTCATCAATAAAGAAGCGTTTGTACCAGGTAAGGAAGGTGAACACTGTCCAAATCTTGCGTCCGCGGTCGTGTGCGCGGTCGATATTGTTCTTATGCTCGTCAAGAATAGACATAAGCATATCGGTATCAAAAAACTGTGCGGCGAAATCGCTTGTGAAGTACTCCTTGACTATATTATAGTATTTGTCCTCACGGAGCCAGAATCTGATCGGTACAGGGAAGCCCTTTTTTTCTCTGTCAGCCCATTCGTCGGGTAAAATTTTGTTTGCCGCCTTGCGTAAAACGTATTTCGTGTTTTCGGGTGTTATTTTGTGGCGTGCGGGTATCTTTGACGCCTTTTCAAGCACCTTCTTGTCAAGAAAAGGTACTCTTAATTCAAGAGATGAAGCCATGCTCATCTTGTCGGCTTTTAAGAGTATGTCGCCGGGAAGCCATAGATTAAGGTCGAGGTATTGTTTCTTTGAAAGCTCGTCAAAATCCTTTACACGCGCATATATCGGCGCGGTTATCTCCTTGACTGTTTTACCGTTTTTGTATTCGCCGCGAAGAATTTGAACAGCCTCGTCCTCATCGAATACATGAGCCTGACCGATGAAGAAATCTTCAGGTCTGCCCGAATTTTTTATAATGAAATCGTGACCCTTGAAATAGGGAAGTGCTTTTGCGACAGACGCAAGTCCGCGGCGTATGGGCGCGGGGATTTTCCTGTATTTTCTTGCAAGGGCGCGCTCGTTGTATTCTTCATATCCTGCGTAAAGCTCGTCTGCACCCTCACCAGACAATACTACCGTTACGTGCTCGCTTGCAAGCTTTGCAAGGAAATAAAGCGGTACAGAGGACGGATTTGATTGCGGCTCGTCCATATGATACTGAATGTCGGGGAAAGCGTCAAAGCATTCGTCTGCCGTAAGCAAACGCTTGTGGTTTTCAATGCCAAGCTTACTTGATAACTCTGCCGCATAGTCTGTTTCATTGAACTTGTGATAGTCAAAGCCGACCGAAAAGGTCTTGTTTGGCATAAGTGATGCAGTGATATAGCTTGAATCAACACCGCCCGACAGGAACGCGCCTACCTTAACGTCGCTTACAGAATGTGCATCTACCGATTCGCGTACCGTCTTTGCGGTTTCGTCAACGTAATATTCAAAGGTGTTTTCGACAGCATCGAATTTCATATCACTGTATCGCTCAATTGTAAGCTTGCCTTTTTGATAAGTGAAACAGTGCGCCTGTTCAAGCTTGTAAACACCCTTGAAAAAGGTTTCCGGGTCTGCTGAGTATTGGAAGGTAAGATATGGTCTTAAAGCCTTTTCATTTACCTGCATAACGAAATCGGGATGCTCAAGAAAGCTTTTGATCTCGGAGCCGAATAAAAGCTCGCCGTTTTCAAGTACGGTGTAGTAAAACGGCTTGATTCCGAACATATCGCGCGCACCGAAAAGGGATGCGGTTTCAATATCCCATATAGCGAACGCAAACATTCCGCGAAGCCTGTTCACAATATCCTTGCCCCAGAAGCGATAGCCTGCGAGAAGCACCTCTGTGTCGCAGGTCGTGTTAAAGCCGAGCCCCTCAGCTTCAAGCTCGGCGCGCAATTCGCGGAAGTTGTAAATTTCCCCGTTAAAAACGATTACAGACCTGCCGTCCGCACTTATCATAGGCTGGTTTGCCTCGGGACGCAGGTCAAGTATGGAAAGACGGCGGAAGCCGAGAGTGATACCCTCACCGAGATATGTGCTTCCCATATCTGGACCTCGGTGGAATATGCGCTCGTTCATTTTGTTTATAATTTCGTCACGGTGCTCAAGAAAGCCCGTAAAGCCGGCAAATCCGCACATTTTTTAAGTTTCCTTTCAGATATATAAAACCGCACATACCGGCGGAGATACTCCGCCGGTAGCATTATTGTAATTATTTAATCCGCAAGCTTTGGCGAAGCCAAGCTTGACATATTTGAGCGTTTTACGCTCAAATATTGTATTCCTGACGTCTGATAACGTGATCCTGGTATTCGCGGTCGAGTTCAACAAAGTAAGCACTCCAACCCCAGATACGTACAACGAGTCTGCCGTAGTTTTCGGGATGCTCCTGTGCATCCTTCATCGTTTCAAGGTTAACGCTGTTAAGCTGGAGCTGATGTCCGCCGAGAGTAATGAAATACTTGACGAGCTGTGCGACCTTCTTGATGCCGTCATCGTCACGGAATACCGAGTTGTGGAATTCGATTGTAAGCGGACCGCCGTTCATAACGTTTTCAAAGTGCTGCTTGGAGAAGGACTTGATAACCGAAACAGGTCCTACGTTAGCGAAGAGGCTGGGTGCGAAGTTTGCACCAAACGGCTCGTTTGCAAGGCGTCCGTCAGCCGACGCACCGATCTCGTTTGCGTGCCAGAGGTAGTACATAGCCGAGCCTGTACCTGCTCTCCAGATACCGCCCTGGCAGTTCTTCTTGCCCTCAAAGCAGGATGCGAAGCTGTCCATAAGCTCGATCGAGATGTTGTCTGCAAAGTCGTCGTCCATACCGAGCTTGGGAGTATCGTTGCGAAGCTTGGAAAGAAGCTCCTCGTAGCCTTCAAAGTTTGCATTTACCGCT